>NZ_VPEB01000005.1:0-238659 GCF_013417415.1 Acinetobacter sp. YH12254
TTAATACCCTTGACGGATCGGTGGTGTTTGCCTGACCAAAAATAGCTAACCAAGTCCATATGTTGACTATATGGTTTATCTAAAACAGTATCATCAATACTGACTATAAGTTTATTATTATCAATATGTTGAATTGATTCTTGATATAGGTCGTGAGGTGTGTAGTCTTCACGCTCTAGAAAGCGATTTACACTATCATGCGAGATATTATAAGTCTCGGCAAGTTGTGTGCAGCTAATAGAGTTCGGTTCTGTCATGAGAAAGCCCATATAAATGGGTAATGTACAAGTTGCTGTAGAAGCATGTTTAATTCGTCTGATCACAGATACTTTATAAAGTATTTTAATACTTTTTTGAATCCGTCAATGCGTAAGTCCTAAGAAATATCAAAGCTAGTAAGAACTCACAAAGTTTTTTAACTTTCTGCTGTTCTATACTTTCATTAGCAACAGCACTCAAAATAGTTACAAGAGTGACAAATGGAATAATCAATATTAATTCTAAGAAGAAATTAAATGTATGGAAGTTAATGATAAATTGAAGGAGGATGCTTAAATTTATTGAGGATCGTATAGTTTGAATAAAGAAGTTATGTGAATTTTCTTTGATAGTATTTAAACTAAACATAGTGCCTATTGCAAATATTATATACCAAAAAAATGTATTTTTAAGTTGACTAATATCCCAGATTTGTATTTGGTATAAGATAAATACACTTAGCAAGACATAGGTAGTAATTAATAAAATAGCAGTAATAATTTTAATTTGAAAAAATGCTTTGATAACAGTGATAAGAGAATATCTGAGCTGAACATTTTTTACAGAGTAGAATATTAAAGCCATTATAAGTATGGTTCCCCATGTAATTGAGGCTAATTCTCTGGTACTAAATTGATCCATGATTTAGAAAATTGTTTTAGTTTTAATGGTTTAGTATAGTTTAATTTACGTGATTTTTTAATCCCTCCCAACATCCCTTTAAAAATGGGAGGAGCTGTCACGTAATGAATTTGATACGTGAAAGTCCCTCTTTTTTAAAGAGGGATTTAGGGAGATTAATAACAAAAAAATCCCCTCACTTGAGGGGTTTTTTATATTCGATACGAATGGAATCTTCCCCCTTTATCAAAGGGGGATCGAGGGGGATTAAACCACTGAATCATCCAAATTCGGCGCTAACCAACGTTTCGCTTCATCCAGCGTCCAACCTTTACGCTTCGCATAATCTTCCAACTGGTCGCCAGAGATTTTACCCACGTTAAAGTATTCAGTTTCAGGATTTGCATAATAGAAACCGCTGACTGATGAAGGTGGCCACATTGCAAAACTAGAGGTTAAGTAAGTTCCAATCTTGTCAGTTGTACCTAACCAGTCAAAGAGTGGCGCTTTTTCAGAATGTTCAGGACACGCAGGGTAGCCCGGTGCAGGACGAATACCGACATACTTCTCTTTAATCAAATCTTCATTCGACAATTGTTCATCTGCTTGGTAGCCCCAGAATTCTTTACGGATACGCTGGTGCAAATGTTCAGCAAATGCTTCCGCAAAACGGTCACCTAAAGCCTGCGCCATAATTGCAGAATAATCATCGCCTTTGGCTTTGTATTCTTGCGACAGCTCTTCCGCACCAAAGATTGAAACTGTAAAACCACCCAAATAATCCTGAGCCACATCTTTCTGTGCAATAAAGTCCGCCAAAGAATAGTTGGCTTTGCCTGTCACTTTATCCGACTGCTGACGTAGATGTTCAAAAGTATGGGTCACATTGCCATTTTCATCTGCCACAGCAACAGTGTCGCTTGCCACACGGTTGGCAGGATAAATGCTGAAGGTGGCACGCGCATCGAAACGTTTATTCTCGATGATATCTTTCAGCATAATTTGTGCTTGTTCAAACAAGTCACGTGCTGCTTCGCCCACTACGTCATCTTCCAGGATTTTCGGGAATTTACCCGCCAGACTCCAAGAAATAAAGAACGGTGTCCAGTCAAAATATTCCACCAAGGTTTCAAGTGGATAATTGGTGAAAGTTTCCGAACCAATGAAGTTTGGTTTTACTGGAGTGTGTGCACCAAAATCAATTTTAAAGCCATTTTCAATTGATTTTGCATAAGACAATTTGGCGGCTTTCGGCTGTTTATTGGCTAAACGTGTACGGATTTTTTCATAATCCGCCGCATAGTCCGTTGCCAGTTTTGGTTTCATCTCGGCAGAAAGCAATTGTGTTGCCACACCCACGGCACGTGAAGCATCAGCTGTGTAGTACACACCATCATTTTGATATTGCGGTGAAATCTTTACAGCGGTGTGGGCTTTAGAGGTGGTTGCACCACCAATCATCAATGGAATATTAAAGCCTTTACGCTGCATTTCTTTGGCAACAAAGACCATTTCGTCCAGAGACGGTGTAATCAAACCAGACAAACCGATAATATCGACTTTTTCATCAATTGCGGTTTGCAGGATTTTCTCGCACGGCACCATCACGCCCAGATCCACGATGTCATAACCGTTACAGCCCAACACCACGCCGACAATGTTCTTACCGATGTCGTGTACGTCACCTTTTACCGTCGCGAGCAGGATTTTACCTTTGGCTTCAGCTTGGGTTTTCTCAGCTTCAATAAACGGATTCAGCCAAGCCACTGCCTGCTTCATCACACGCGCAGATTTTACCACCTGCGGCAAGAACATTTTACCGGCACCAAACAGGTCGCCAACCACGTTCATACCTGCCATCAATGGGCCTTCAATCACATCCAGTGGACGGGTTGATTTTAAACGGGCTTCTTCAGTGTCTTGGTCAATATACGTCGTGATGCCTTTGACCAGTGCATATTCAAGACGTTTTTCAACAGATTCATTACGCCATTCCAGGTTTTCTTCGGCTTTTTGCGTACCACTTTGACCACGATATTTTTCAGCGACAGCCAGCAGCCGTTCTGTTGCATCCTGACCACTTTCGCCTTGATTCTGGTTTTGAACCACATCTTCAACGGCAGCTTTTAATTCTTTATCAATGTCATCATAAATCGCCATTTGACCGGCATTCACAATCCCCATGGTCATGCCTTTTTGAATGGCATGGTACAAGAACACTGAGTGAATCGCTTCACGTACTGGCTCATTACCACGGAATGAGAACGAGACGTTAGAGACACCACCTGAAATCATGGCATGGGGTAGATTTTCTTTAATCCAGCCAGTCGCTTCAATGAAATCAACCGCATAGTTATTATGTTCTACAATCCCTGTCGCAATCGCAAATACGTTCGGGTCAAAGATAATATCTTCAGCAGGGAAGCCCACTTCATTGACCAGCACATCATAAGAGCGCTTACAGATCTCTTTTTTGCGAGCGGCTGTATCGGCCTGACCATCTTCATCAAATGCCATCACAATCACTGCGGCACCGTACTGACGGCACAGGCGGGCACGTTCGACAAACTCGTCATAACCTTCTTTTAAGGAAATCGAGTTCACCACGGCTTTACCTTGCACGCATTTCAAACCTGCTTCGATAATCTCCCATTTAGAAGAATCGAGCATGATCGGCACACGTGAAATATCCGGCTCAGACGCAATCAGATTCAGGAAGTGCACCATGGCGCCTTGTGAATCCAGCATGCCTTCATCCATGTTGATATCGATAATTTGCGCACCGGCTTCAACCTGCTGACGGGCAACATCGAGTGCTTCGGCGAAGTTTTCTTCACGAATCAGACGCAGGAATTTTTTCGAACCGGTGACGTTGGTACGCTCGCCGACGTTCACGAACAGTGAATCTGGGGTGATGTTAAATGGTTCTAAACCGCTTAAACGACAAGCTGGCGCAATCTCAGGAATTTGACGCGGGCTAATGCCTTCCACTGCTTGTGCAATTGCGCGGATGTGATCCGGTGTGGTACCACAGCAACCACCGGTAATATTGATCAGACCGCTTTCCGCAAATTCTTTAATGAAAGCTGCAGTTTCTTCCGGTGTTTCATCATATCCACCGAAGGCATTTGGCAAGCCAGCGTTAGGATGTGCTGAAACAAAAGTATCCGCTACATCCGACACGGTTTTGACGTGTGGACGCATCGCATCTGCACCAAGCGCACAGTTAAAACCAATCGAGATCGGTTCTGCATGACGCATCGAGTTCCAGAACGCTTCTGCGGTTTGACCGGTTAAGGTACGGCCAGATGCATCGGTAATGGTGCCTGAAATCATGATTGGCAGTTCATAGCCCAGTTCTTTAAAGACTTCTTTCACCGCAAAGATCGCAGCTTTGGCATTTAAAGTATCGAATACGGTTTCAATCAGGATGATGTCGACACCACCTTCAATCAGCGCTTTGGTTGATTCAATATAATCCACTTTTAAGGCATCAAAAGTGATGTTGCGGAAGGCTGGATCGTTGACGTTTGGAGAAATAGACGTGGTACGTGATGTCGGACCAATCACACCTGCCACAAAACGTGGTTTTTCTGGGGTTGAATATTTGGCACAGGCTTCTTTGGCCAGACGCGCGGCTTCACGGTTAATCTCGGGAACCAGATCTTGCATATGATAGTCAGACATCGAAACCCGCGTACCGTTAAAGGTATTGGTTTCAATAATGTCGGCGCCAGCTTCCAAGTAAGCTTCATGAATACCTTGAATGATTTGTGGTTGTGTCAAAACGAGCAGGTCGTTATTGCCTTTCAGATCATAAGCCCAATCAGCAAAACGCTCGCCACGGTAATCGGCTTCTTCCAGTTTATGGCGCTGGATCATGGTACCCATCGCACCATCGATAATTAAAATTTTCTTGGCAAGAAGTTCTTTTAAGGTGGCAAGTGTCGACATTCAAACTTTCTCAGTAGAAATCAAAAAACATCGTCCATATTAGCAGAATTAATGCTTGAATTCTGCGCCTCCTTTCTCAGAATGATGGATATGCATGATATGAAAATTTGATAAGTCAGTTAGAACAAGACAGGTTTTTGTTATCCGGTCTATGCAGTATTCAGCTTTAAAATGGGATCTGGCTAAAACTGGCAAAAATATATTTGAAAAATTAAGCTGATGCTTTTATTCATGAAATTGTCATATTTATTGACTATGCTCTGTACATAGAAATTATGGTCATCTTAAGCGTAGAGGGAGTTTCAAAGCTTTAAGCGCAAAAACAGGACACGTTTCTGAGTTCTGAAAAGCTGGAATTTTATCTTAAGTTGATGATTTATTGAATCAAACAGCAGTGTTTTACTCGGGATTAAACAGGACGAACAGCAGTAAGAAAATCTAAATTATTGCTTCATATGACAGCAGTTTGTCATATAATTGTCACAATTTAACTGAACAATAGGGGAATTCTTGAATCCTCTATTCCTGCTTGCATGAATCCTAATCAAACTCCCATAGATTCAGCACACGAGTCGGCTTCGCACAAGTCGACCAATGTTCACGTGCCGACACCAAAATTCTTTATGCCAGTTTTTCTAACTGTCATTATCTCTACTCTTATTTATATCGGTTTTCAATTGTCTGCCGATTTAGCGCATGTTCCTGCACTGGGTTTGTATTCAATTATTCTCCTGGCGACGGCATTGTTTATTGCGCTGGGCTTTGAATTCGTCAATGGCTTCCACGATACTGCCAATGCGGTTGCCACGGTCATTTATACCAATGCACTTTCTGCGCCTGTCGCTGTAATGTGGGCCGGTTTCTGTAACTTCCTTGGGGTTATGGTGGCCAGTGGTGCGGTGGCTTACGGTATTATTGCACTGTTACCTGTTGAGCTGATCATGAATGTCGGCTCCGGAGCAGGTTTTGCCATGGTGTTTGCCATGCTGATCGCTGCGATTGTCTGGAACCTGGGAACATGGTTTCTTGGTATTCCTGCATCCAGCTCACATACCCTGATCGGTTCGATTCTGGGTGTGGGTATCATGAACTACATTCTGCACGCGAGTAGCGGTGCATCGGGTATAGACATGGAGCAGGTGATGAAAGTCGGTAAGGCGCTGTTATTTTCGCCTTTAATCGGTTTTGCATTTGCCGCTGTGCTGTTCTTGCTGGTGAAAAAAATCTTCAAGAAACAGGTGGAGCTGTTCCAGCCACCTGAAGGTAATAAACCGCCACCCCCTTTAATTCGTGCCATTTTGATCTTTACCTGTACCGGTGTCAGCTTTGCGCACGGTTCAAATGATGGTCAAAAAGGCATGGGGCTGATCATGTTGATTTTGATTGGCTGTGTACCAATGGCGTACTCACTCAACAAAAACCTAGATCAACAGCATATCCAGACTTTTGGGCAATTGTCTGCGCAAACGGCCAATGCGATTTATCCAGACCATGCGGATATTGAAGATGAAAAAGCGCGTCAGATCATCACGACTTATATCCAAACCAAAGAAATCACCCCTGAAGTGGTGCCTGCATTGGCGAGCCTCACAGATCATTTAGGTGAAAAAGTCGGTAGCTATAGCAGCATTAGGGAAGTGCCTGAAGCACAGGTTTCAGAATTCCGGAATGACATGTACTTAAGTACCACAGCTTTCAAGCGTTTGGACAAAGCAGAAGCTTTACCTGCAATGACGGCTGAACAGGACAAAACGGTAGATCAATACCGTGACAGTCTGGATTCATTCTTGCAATACATCCCGACCTGGGTGAAAGTGGCCGTTGCTCTGGCGCTGGGTCTGGGTACTATGGTTGGCTGGAAGCGTATTGTGGTGACAGTCGGTGAGCGTATTGGTAAGCAGCATATGACCTATGGTCAGGGTATGTCTGCTGAACTGGTGGCGATGTCGACCATTGCGGCTGCGGATGGTTTCGGGATGCCGGTATCGACCACTCATGTATTGAACTCTGCGGTTGCAGGTACCATGGTGGCGAATAAGTCAGGTCTGAACTTCCAGATGGTGAAAACCATTCTGTCTGCCTGGGTTTTCACTTTACCCGCCACAATTTGTTTATCAGGTACTTTGTACTGGTTGTTACTTAAAGTTTTCTAATATTATTAGATAAGTAAAAAACGCTGCTTCGGCAGCGTTTTTTTATGAAGTTTTTTAAAATCCTCTCCCTTGGAGAGGGTTGGGGAGAGGGGGAGAATTTTGAATAAAAATAATATTGACTCTAGGAGAAGGGTAGAGTCAAGGAAATCAATTACTTCTTAAGCTTACTCAATAATCCCTTGGGTAACTTCTCTGTCGCAAAACCATACAGGGCAGCAAAAGGTAATGCAGTTCGCGCCAGATAAGCCACTCGCCACAAACCACCATGATTCGCACCCTGCATCATCAATTCCAGTGGATGATTCAGCTTCACTTCAGGATTGGCCACAGAGGTAGCATTACGCAGATCATGAATCCACAGGGCTGCCATCAGTGCATTTGTGGTTTCAGGTGCAAAAGCTTCGACATCAAACAGACTGGCACCGTTGAACGCGGCTTTTAATAGCGGATTCTTGGTGACTGAATACGTGGTTGTAGATGGAGCGATATTGATGCTGACACGTTGACCCTGAGCGCGAGCTAAAGTAGCACGCCATTGTTGAATGCGTTTGGCTAGTGCATAGTTTGGACCTTGTTCTACCACCAGACAGTCACAAATCCCATAAGACTGGTCACCAGATTGAATCAGCTCATGCGCATTTTTCTGAAAAAAGTGTTTGCGGCTTACAGTCGATACACCTTTGGAAATCAGTGTCTGTGCTTTCGAGCGCTCCGCATATTTCACTTTTGATGCTTCAATCACTTCACTTGGAACCGCATAGACATCGGTCGGGGTACACATATACATCAGGCTGGTATTGGCTTTTTGTTCGCTGACATATTTCATGATGGCATCCATCGCCATCGAAACACGGACATGCTTCTCGCCATCCAGATAGGCAATTGCGGCCAGATCCAGATCCGGCTCAAACTGTAATAGCCATTTAGCAATCTCGGGAATCTGAGTCAAAAGATTGGCACCGAGTTTTTCTTTTAGAACATCGTCAGGCGTATCTTCTGCAAGTGCTTCAGTACAGGGTGCATACAGCGTGGCATTGCCTTGGCTGATGGTATCGATAATCTTGCCCCAGACCCGGGTGTTGGGCAGGTCAATCGCCACAATATTGGCTTTCCATTTTGCCAGCCAGGTCAAAGGGCCAGCTTCAGATGCAGCACCAAACAGCACCATGGTTCGATCTGACAAATCAAACCATTCTGGGCGCGCCACACATTCACGCAGGGCATTGGCATGGCTGCTTTCCATAATACCTTGGTTTTCCCAGCGTTCAATCTGCTCCAATAAGGCATAGCCTTGCAGCTTCTGGCCGTGGTAGGGCACATACCATTCTGGTGCAGCCTGACTGCTTCCCGTCAATTTAAAGCTATGTAGTTGATCGGCGGGCAAGGTAAGGGCATCTTTCAGTAAATGCTTCTGGCCATCACGGTAAAATTCAAAGGTCTGATGCGCCTGTGCCAGACCATCTTCAGCAATTTTCAGGCTGGCTTCAGGCGAGCTTAGCCCTTGCTCGACCAGTTGCTTAAAATGCACGGTATATTGTTTGCGCCAGTTTTTTTCTGATTGTGCCTGTGCAGCACTGTGCTGATTCACATTGGCCAAAGCTGCTGCGATGATCGCGCGTCCTGTTTTTGAGCTACTTGGTTTTTGTTGATTGGACTGAAGCGGAAATTGAAGACCGTCTGGTGTAGTGGACATGCAAAATATCTCGTAAATGACAGTAATTAATATACAGATGTATACATTATCGCTGCAAAATTCACTCCAAGATTGGCAATAAGTGACATCATGACTTTTTAATATATTACGAGATGTTTCAAATAAATAAGAGAGCCATGGCTCTCTTATTTATTTTTAGCGGAAATATCAGACTTATCTTATATGTAGCCTTATTTCTCTAGCCTTCAATAACCCTGATTAAAACGGAACCTGCATCAGTTTATTCAGGAAATGCGGAATCAGGCGTGGCTCCAGAATAATGGTCATGATCACGCCGTAGGCTGCTCCCCACAAATGCGCGCTATGATTAATGTTGCTATTGCCTTTTTTGCCTGACCAGATGCTATAAGCCACATAGAGCACGGCAAAAATAATTGCAGGAACCGGTATAAAGAACACAAAAATCAGCTTCCACGGCTCAAACAGAATATAGGCAAACAGCACCGCAGAAACTGCACCTGATGCACCAAGGCTGGCCCAGCGCGGATTATTTTTATGGGTCAGATAACTTGGAATAATAGCTGCAATCAGACCGCCCAGATAGAACAGAATAAAACCCAGATCATATAAATACTGACGATAAAAGCTCTCGATCACACTGCCAAAAAAGAACAGGGTAATCATATTGAATAGCAGGTGAGTTCCATCGGCGTGAATAAAACCATGGCTAATAAAGCGGTCATATTGTCCACGTTGCAGTGCCGGTGGCCAGAAAATCAGGCGATTCATCACCGTCTCTTTAGAGAAGGCAATAAAGGACACAATACAGGTGATCAGAATAATGGTAACGGTGTGATTAAAAGGTAAATCAAGCATATAAAGTAATTCTAATGGTGCCTATTTGCCAATTATCATGCCATTAAAATTGCACTAAAGTTGTACTTTTATAATAAATCCGACAATTTTAGTTGATTTTTAAAAATTCCCCCCGATCTTCAGTTAAAATAGCCGTCTGAGCTTGAGGAAATTATTGTTATGTCGACTGAGAACAGCAGCACTCCAGTTGTTGGTGAAATTCCCAACTTATTGATTACACCAACAGCACAAGAGTATTTAAAGGATTTACTGGATAAACAGAACACCCCGGGTATTGGTGTGCGTGTTTTTGTAGAACATCCGGGTACTCCTCGCGCTGAATGTTGCATGGCCTATAGTGCACCTGATGAAGTTGTACCGACAGATTATAAGCAGGAATATCCTGATTTCCCTGCTTTTATCGACTCGCCATCTATTCCGTATTTACTCGATGCCGTGATTGACTACAACAAAGACCGTTTTGGTGGTCAGTTGACATTCCGTGCACCGAACTCTAAAGTGCCACGTGTGGGGCCAGATGCATCGGTAGAAGAGCGTATTACCTATGTATTGCAGTCTGAAATTAACCCGGGTCTGGCAGGGCATGGCGGTAACTGTGCACTGGTTGAAGTCAAAGAAGACCCAGAGCATGGCTTAACAGCGGTGCTTAAATTTGGCGGTGGTTGCCAGGGTTGTTCAGCGATTGATATCACCTTGAAACAAGGGGTAGAAACCACGCTAAAGCAGCATATTCCTGAATTGATGCATGTCGTTGATGAAACGGATCATAGCCAATCTGAAGGTGCGTATATGAAATAAGCTGTTCTATAGAACAGTTCATTTATCGCATTCTAAAAAACCTCGAACTTTCGAGGTTTTTTTATATCTGGCTTTAAGTTTAATAAATGTTAATGATAATAATTATCAATATTAATTGCATTTATGGAAATCCCTGTTACACTTCGCAACCGAATAAACATGATCTCTTCATAACTCTTAGGACGTGCAAGGTATGAATAAGCCCTTCTTAAAAACAACTTTAACTTTCGCAGTATTTACAGCAATGACTGTTTCAGTCCAAGCGCAAGACCAAGTTACTGAAGAAAAAGAGGGAATCGTACAGGCTGATGCGACCAAATTACAAACGATTGTGGTGACTGCGAGTGGACAGGCAGTTGATGTTAAATCTGCGCCAGCTTCAATTAGTGTCATTACGGCAGAAGACATACAGAAACAGCCTGTTTCAAGTCTGGCCGATATCTTGAAACGCGTGCCCGGCGTAACAGGGGGCCTAAGTTCAAATGGGGCAGGTTCAAAAATACAATTACGCGGGATGCCTGACAATTACACGCTGATCTTAATTGATGGTAAACGTGTGGGCTCTTCTCGAGATACCAATTATCGTGCAAACCTAGGACATCAAGATCTAAACTGGGTGAGACCAGAAATGATTGAACGTATTGAGGTTGTACGTGGACCCATGTCTTCTTTATATGGCTCTGATGCGATGGGTGGAGTGATCAACATCATTACCAAAAAAATCCCTTCAGAATGGGGTGGCTCATTGACCTTAAACCATACCATGCCAACGACATCTTCGGATTTAGGGCGAACCATTCAATCAGGACTCGTGGGATATGGCCCTTTAACCGATACACTAGGTATGCGTGCCACAGTCGGGATCACTGAACAGGAAGCGGATCAAGGTTATCAAATCTCTGACCGTAATCTTCCCGGAATGGCAGGAAGTAAAGCAACCGGACAATCGGGTAGTCGTGATCAGAATGCGAACTTAAAGTTCGATTATACGCCGAACGATATTCATAGCTTATCTTTAGAGCTGGGTTATGGCTTGCAAGAGAATAATGCCTCGACCACGCCTCAGGTGGTGGATGGTAAAGAACAGGCTTTATTAGCATGGGGTCCATCTGAGTTAGAACATCGTTCAGTGTCTCTATCACATGATGCTCAATGGGGTTTCGGTGATTCAAAAATTACGGCTTACTACAATGATTATGATCAAAGTCAGGTGACAGAGACTGGGCCGACCACACAAAAATCCAAGGAAAGCATTGTAGAAGCTAATCTCAATATTCCGTTTAAATTAGGTGTGGAGCATGTTGCAACAGTGGGAGGTCAATGGAAATCAGAAGAACTGGTTAATACCCGTAATATTGGGCTGGCTATTCCAAGTTATGACGGCAAAG
Organism: Acinetobacter sp. YH12254; assembly: GCF_013417415.1. Lineage (NCBI taxonomy): Bacteria > Pseudomonadati > Pseudomonadota > Gammaproteobacteria > Moraxellales > Moraxellaceae > Acinetobacter > Acinetobacter sp. YH12254. Next base: position 11,703 of record NZ_VPEB01000005.1, read on the forward strand.
AATATGGTTCAGAGCTAGAAGGAGATACCTGGGCATTGTTCGTTGAAGATAAAATTGTTTTTAATGATCAAGTCAATTTGACCCTTGGTAACCGTTTTGATCATCACGATAAATTTGGCACACATAATAGTCCACGTGCTTATTTGGTGGTGCAACCAAATGATGCATTGACCATTAAAGGTGGTGTTGCTCAGGGCTTTAGAGCTCCTTCACTCAAAGAGAATACTGCAGGTGCAGCGACGCGTTCAGGGGGGAATGGATGTACATCCTTGAAACCTTTAGGCTATGTATCGGGCGGATGTTATATGGCGGGTAATGCAGACCTGCAGCCTGAAGAAAGTACCAACTATGAACTTGGATTTAATTTTGCTCAAAATAATTTTGATCTCGGTTTAACTTATTTCCACACAGATTTTAAAAATAAAATTGAATATCGTGCTTTAGGAGAAATTAATGGGGTGTGGTGGACACAATATCAAAATGCTGAAAAAGCGCGTGTACGGGGCTTGGAAGCAAGTGTGGCATTACCACTCTTAGAGAATTTAAGCTGGAAGACCAATGCAACCTATTATTTTGAATCAAAAAACTTAGTGACTGGCAGAAATCTTTCAACGATTCCCGAGTTATCCGTTTATAGTGCACTCAACTGGACTCCCACTGATCCACTTTCATTGGAACTTGCAGCGCAATATACCGGTGAACAATATACGGCAAGTATTGAAGATACGGTAGTGATGCAAAAACCACATACGGTATTTAACTTATCTGCGAATTATGAAGTGAACGATCAAGTGACTGTTCGAGGTGGTCTCAATAATTTATTTGATAAAAAATTAGTAAATGCTTCAAATGATTATTATCTGGATCGTCAGGAAGTCTTTGTCGGACTGACTTATAATTTCTAAACAATTTAAAAGCCGCTCTCGAGCGGCTTTTAAACTTTATACTTTAAGAATCTTCAAAGTATCTTCTGAATAATAAAACTGTTCCAGATATCTGCGTGTACGTTCACGTAAATGACCTTGTGAAACCATCTGTTGAATGATCGGGCTCAACAATTGCTGTAACTCATGCTGGATTAAGGCTTCATCAATATTCAGATCACGCAGCAAGCTGTCAAAAGTATGTTCCTGATTGCGTACATACCAGGTATGAACTCCATCATGAACTTGCTGTTTTAGATAATCCGTCTGACGCAAATGATCCCAGATCTCATGTCCTAAACCGACTGTCTGATTTAAATCCTGAAGCTCAATATAATTTTTCAATACCGATACCGGCATATCTTTAATTTTATGCCAGAGATTGGCCTGAAAATGATAGAGTTTTTCATCATCAAAGTGCTGGTTCAGCACATGTTCACTCATCTGGCTCAGTTTTAAAATATTCTTTTGCAGATAACGCGCAATAGTACTGTCCAGATCCGTATCGGTGACATTTTCCAGTACCGACTTGCCCATTTTCATAAAACGGGAAACCCCTGGCACGCTTTTAGCGATGACAGAATTATCCAGATAATCCTGAATGGAATGTTGGATCAGTTGCGTGATCATGGCCGAAAATGCCGGATTATTCACGACGGTCTTAATCAGACGCTGACGATGGCCACTTTTACTGGCAACATATTGTGCGATTTTATCCACGGTCAGGACTGGAATCACATCGGCAATTTTGGTCGTATCGTTGGCCGGATGCACCAGTGCAAAACGGATATGCTCAGCAATCTGCTCAATCAGAAAGCTGCTGGCAGCAGTATCCAGAATCTGTTTTTGTAAAAGCTGATGAATCAGATCACAGCTCCATAGATCTTTCAGGTTCTGTTTACGCAACCACAGATAAAACGCATGAAACTCAGTTTGAATCGTTTCAGATTGAGAAAATGCCTGATCGAGAAAATCAAGTTGAGCATCGATCAACTGCTCAATCATCGGGTGTTTCTGCATAACGGCTCTGAAACTTAATTTAAAGGAATGAGTTTATCAGCAAGCGGGTTTTTTAGGGTCTGGGTCTTGGCCAGAAAAGGCAAATAATGTTGTGCCACCTGTTTTTCTGCTTCCAGAATCGGCATATGCCCGACATTGTTCAGAATCACCGGCGTTTCGGCACGTTTCAACAGGGCATGCAGTTCTTTAACCACTTCGACATTGATGATCCGGTCCTGTCTGCCCCATAAAATCAAGGTCGGTGCTTCAACTGTGCGGGTCAGGCGGGCAAAGGTTTCCGGTGTATAAATCCGGTTCAGCATCACGACCTGATCAATCGATTTACTGGTCTGCTCAGAACGTGAAATTAGCAGTTTTTCCTGTGCATACTGGAGCTGATAAGGAATCACCGGCGGGTTCTGCATCAGCTGTCTGGAGACATCTTGCAGATCACCGGGCTTGCTGACGATCAGGTCTTTTAGGGCTTGCGGGTCTTTGGTATAGGGCGTATTGCCCATTTTATACAGGCCGGCACTATTGATTAAAAACAGGCTTTGCGTATCGAATGGATATTGTGAGGCATAGACCGTGGCAATCGATCCCCCCAGGGAATGTCCGGCAATATGTAAATTCTCGTCTACATTTAAGGTTTCAATGAATAAACGCATCTGAGAAGTCACATTGGGCACAGAAACATCGAAACTCTCTGGAACCTTGGTATCGCCGTTGCTCGGCAAGTCAGGAATAATCACATGATAATGTGGAGTCAGAAACTGTGCGACCCGATTCCAGTTATCTCGCGTTCCTGCCAGACCGTGAATCAGCAGAATTGAAGGCTTGTTCTTGGCACCACCTTCACTGTAGCTCCAGGTCACATCACCGATTTTAAGTGTCTTGGATTGAAGTCCAGCTTGTGTTCGTTCCTGCAGCAGATGTTGTTGTAATATTTTGGCAGGCTTTTCATTCGGCTGGCTAAACATATATTGACTATGTGCAAAGCTCGGCAATGCCATCGTAAACGCGACTAAGGTCGAGCAGATTATTTTCGAGCGCAACTTTATTATTTTCTTCATTGGCACATTCCCCAAAAAATATACAGCGAGCAAATTGCTCAAATACTTCCATGTTGTAAATTTGCTATTTCAGTCAAATAAAAACATTATTCTTCATTCTATTTTAAATCAATCCTGGCGCTTGTCACCCATTAGTTTTTTGCTGAACAGCATTGAATGATCTAGAAATGTGATGTGCTGCACACAAAATCCCTGCTGAAATGAAATTAGATAAATGTTAAAAATTTAAGCAGCTAAGATTTTTTGCAAGTGACATTCAAAAAAACTGGCAGTAAAATATTGCAACTAAAACATCGGTGATAGAAAAGAATGCTCACAGCTCAAGAAGCTTTAGAACGTCTTAAACAAGGGAACCAACGTTTTGTCAGCGGTGATACCTCGCATCCAAAACAACTGAGCCACCAACAGCGCGCAGAAATGGCAGAGGATCAGAACCCATTTGCAATTGTACTGGGCTGTTCAGATTCGCGTGTCCCAGCTGAAATGGTTTTTGATCAGGGTCTCGGTGATCTTTTTGTGATTCGTGTTGCAGGCAATATTGTCGCACCATCACAGGTCGGGAGTGTTGAATTTGCGGCGGAACGCTATGACTGTGCTATTGTTGTAGTCTTAGGTCATAGTCATTGTGGCGCGATCCAGGCCACCATTGATACCTTAATGTGCCCAGATTGCCCGCCGTCGGCAAACCTGATGTCGATTGTAAATCGAGTACGTCCTTCAGTTGAAACCTTAATGCAAACTGAACTGAAAAATGACTTGGCAAAATTGTCCAAGCATGCTGTGCGTTCTAACGTATTTGCATCGGTTAACCAACTACGTCATGGTTCAGCAGTATTAGAAAATCTGATTGGGCAAGGACAACTCAAAGTGGTCGGTGCTGAATATTCACTGGAAACAGGTGAAGTATTGTTCTTTGATTTTTAGGCAAAATTTATTTAAATACAGTCTAAAATAACTTAAAGGCGCTTTATAAAGCGCCTTTAATGTATGGATAGGCATTATTTAGCAGGATGGTTTGTGCTTTGGCATTTGGATGAATCAGATCCTTTTGCATCAGGGTTTTATTGCCGGCCACACCCTGCATAAAGAACGGTAACAATTTCACCTTATATTGCTGGCTCACTACCTTATAATTATTTTCAAAGGCCTTGCTATAGGCCTGTCCATAATTAGGCGGCATCTTCATACCAAATACCACGACTTTGGCCTTGGCTTTCTGGCTTTGCTGAATCAGGCTGGCTAAATTTTTTTGAATCATTTGCGGCGGCTGTCCGCGTAAGCCGTCATTACCCCCCAACTCAATGACCACAAGGTCTGGACGATGCGTCTGCAACAGTTTCGGCAGTCTGGCCAGCGCTCCACTGGTGGTTTCTCCACTGACACTTGCATTGACCACTTTATGCTGTTTCGGATACTGTTGCTCTAAACGTTTTTGTAATAAATGTACCCAGCCTTGTTGTGGCTGAATACCGTAACCAGCACTTAAACTATCACCTAAAATCATAATCGTCTTTGCTGATACCCCGAGCGGTAACAGGCACAGACTGAGCAAAAACAAGTAAGACAATACCCGAGTTTTCTGATTAAGATCTTTCATATAGGACACGTATGATTCAAAGTAGCAACGATTCGAACATCATGCCACAGGCGATTATTTCTGCCCAGAAATTGACACAAAAGATACAACTTTCACAAAAACAGCTGACTATTTTTGAGGATCTTGATCTGGAGATTATGGCAGGCGAGCAGGTGGCAATTACCGGTCGTTCCGGCTCGGGAAAATCCACATTGCTAGGCATTCTGGCAACGCTGGATCAGGCCAGTTCAGGCCAGCTCATCGTCAGTGGCGAGTCGGTTTCTACCTTGAATGAAGAACAACGTGCGTTGGTGCGCCTGAAAAATATCGGGTTTGTGTTTCAGTCTTTTCAGCTCTTGCCACATCTGACTGCCCTTGAAAATGTCATGCTGCCACTGCGTTTACAGCCCAGTTTCAAATATGCAGAAGCTGAACAAAAAGCCTTGGCGCTACTGCATAAAGTTGGTCTGGATCGGCAGGCACAACAAACCCCGAAAGTCCTGTCTGGCGGGGAGCAGCAGCGTGTCGCGATTGCCCGGGCATTGGTCAGTGAACCGAAAATTATTTTTGCCGATGAACCCACAGGCAATCTCGACGGTGAAACTGCCAAGGAAATTGAACAGCTTTTGTTTCAGTTGAATCGGGAACTGGGTACGACCTTGGTGCTGGTGACGCATGACCGCAAACTGGCACAGCAATGCCAGCGACATTTTGAACTGCTGAATGGCCAGCTGATTGAACATCCGAGTGGAGGATGAGATGAACCCTTTATTTCGTCCTCTACTCACACAAAGTTTTAAAAGTACCGGAATTTATCTGTTAATTATTGCCTTAACGCTGGCGATCAGTGCAACAACAGCACTCAAGTTTAGCAATGAACAGATTCAAAATGCAGTGGCCTTGCAGGCCGCAGAAATGCTGGCCGGTGATCTGGTACTTTCGGACAATGAGCCTCTACCAAAAGAATGGCGTGATCAGGCCAAACAGCTGGATTTACAGCAGTCAGAAGTCACTTTCTTTAGCACCATGGCCTATACCGATGAACAGTTTGTCATGGTCAATGTCAAAGCCATTGATCAGGCTTTTCCCTTGCGTGGCGAGCTGCAGGTGCAACCTGCAAAAACGAAGATTCAATCGGGTGAAATCTGGCTCAGTCCACGGGCTATGGACCTGCTCAAAGTCAAACTGGGCGATCAGCTGAATATTGCCGATGCGGCGTTTAAAGTCACAGCCAAGATTGAACAGGATTCTAATCAGGAGCTCGGATTTTCTGGCTTTTCGCCAACGGTGATTATATCTCAGGCGGATGTGGCACGCACCAATGCGATTCAGGTGGGTAGCCGGATAGAATATCGCTTGCTCATGGCGGGTTCTCCAGACAATACGCAAGAATATGAAGCTTTATTCAAGCAGCAGCTCAAATCCGAAAACGGCTCGGCTGAAACGCCAGCAGAAGTGCAGGGACAGGAATTTGAGCAGCAAAGCAGTCTCCGGTTACGCAATGCCAGTGAGGGCAATACCCGCTTAATGAAGCCGATTGCCAACCTGGATACCTTCCTGCAACTGGCCAATATTCTGACCATTTTATTATGTGGTATCGCGATTGCTCTCACTGCGCAGCGTTATGTCCAGCAGAATCAAGATCATATTGCCTTGATGCGTTGTATCGGTGCGACCAAACAGCAGATTTTATCGGCTTATCTGGCCTTGCTCGGTACAGTACTGCTGATTGCCATGTCGATTGGTACGGTGGTCGGCATTGGTCTGGGTTATGGGTTATTACAGTTAATGCTGCAACTGATTCCCAACTTAGAAATTGAATTCTCTGCTATGGCGATGCTGCTCGGGCCATTACCAGTCGCGATGCTGACCAGTGCGGTGGTGCTGTTGGGCTTTGTCATGCCGAGCCTATTGCAACTGTTGAACACGCCACCAATTCGAGTAATCCGCCAGCAGGAAAAATCAGTGCAATCCATGCTGTGGATGCTGCTGACCGGAACGCTGAGCCTGATTATTTTTAGCGTGATTCTAACCGAAAATCTGCTCCTGACTGCCTGGGTAATTGGCGCGATTATTGTGTTATGTGCAGTGTTGTATCTGACGGTATGGTTGATCTTAAAACTGCTGCGCAATCAGAAATTGAATCTGTCAGCCTATGTACGAACACCATCTCAAACAGCCTTACAGATTACCGCTTTGGCCTTGGGTCTCAGTCTGATTACAGTATTAGCCGTATTGCGCACAGACCTATTAGAGCGTTGGCAGCAACAGTTGCCGCAAGGTACACCAAATCAGTTTGTGTATGGTTTGCCGCCGTTTGACATGCCAGACCTAAAAGCTCAAATTGAGCAGAATGGCTGGAAAAGTACACCACTTTATCCGAACGTTCGTGGGCGTCTGGTGGCTAAAAATGATCAGCCTTTTGCTCCAGAATTAGTCAAAAGCAATAATACTTTAAAACGCGAGCTGAACCTGACCCAGTCCGACAGCTATCCACAGGATAATGTGATTATTCGTGGTGACGCAGTTTTGCAACAGGTCGGCACGGTATCGGTCGAAGCCAATACTGCTGAAGAATTAGGTATCAAGATTGGCGACAAGCTCAGTTTCAGTCTGCCCGAAGGTGTGCTGGAAGCGAAGGTCATCAATTTAAGAACGGTCGAGTGGGAAAGTTTTAGTCCGAATTTCTTCTTTATTTTTGCCCCGAATAGCATGGATGCCAATGCCGGAAGTTATCTGGGCAGTTTCTATGTGCCGGAACAAGATAAGGACAAACTGGTGTCTGTGATCCAGCAATTTTCCAATACGGTATTTATTGATGTCAGCCTGATTCTGGAAGAGATCAAGCGTATTGTGAATGTACTGGTGCAGATCGTGACGATTCTGGCCGTGCTGGTTAGTATCTCCGGTTTTCTGGTACTGATGGCTTGTCTGAACCTGCTCATGGATGAACGCAAACGTGAAGTGGCCTTGCTACGGTCATTTGGCAGCTCCAAACAAAAACTGAAAACCATGATGAGTCTGGAAATTGGTTTTATCGGACTGTTTGCCGGAGTGGTTTCCTGTCTGTTTGCCGAAGTGATTAGCGCAATCGCCAGTTATCGTATGGATTTAATGATTCAGCCACACTGGGAAATCTGGATTATCCTGCCGATTTTCATGACTGTGTTATGTGCGCTGATTGGCCGTTATCGTCTGAGCTATCTGTCGGACATTCCGCCCTTACAAAGCTTGCGCGAGATGAATCAGTAAGATTCATCTCCATGGCTTTTTAAATTCGCTGGTATTTAAAGCGGCAATGATTTAAAGCTGCAATTGTTGTCGCATCAGGTCGAGAATCTCTTGCCACAGTGGGCGAATTGCTTCGATCAAGGCCAAGTTATGTTGATAAAGCAGCACACAGAGGCCAAAACCAATCACTAAAGCGATCAGGTTGATCAGGCGGCTACGCTGCATTTTTTGTCCGGCATACCACAGCAAGGTTAAAAAAGCGCCCATCAACATGCCACCAATATGTGCGGCATTGTTGATTCCGCTGATCATAAAGCCCATGGCCAGGTTCAGACCCATCACCATCACCAAGGTCTTTTTATCTAGAATAAAACGTTGCTGGGGCAGCATCGGCAACAGGGCCAATACCGTCAGTGAAGCGCCGAGTCCCATCACCGCACCGGATGCACCGGCACTGACCGCCGGCAATAAACTTGGGTTGGCCACACCCCCTGCAATCAGATCATAGCTGTCCTGAATGTTCATATAGCCACTGAGCAAACTGCCCATTAAGCCGGCACACAGGTATAAGCCAATAAAATACATCCGGCCAAACAGTTGTTCGGCAACACTACCAAAAATATACAAGGCCCACATATTCAACATCAGGTGAATCAGGCCAAAATGGAAAAACATACTGCTAAACAAACGCATGGGTTCCGCTAAATAGGTTAAAGGTGCATAATCGGCACCCCAGAGAATCGCATCTCGGGTACTCGGCTGGCTGATATCCATGCCATTGATGGCCTGCCAGCCAAATAATCCGACATTAATCGCGATTAAAATGGCCGTGATCCACCAGAGCTGCATTTCAAGTTTGCGGTGTACGACAGGGGGAGCGTATTTAGACATGCTATTTTTTTTGCTGTGATTGTATATTTCGAATAAGCTTAACACGAAAAATCAAATTTTCAGGAGTAACGCACTGACATGAAAGCCTTTCTGATCCGCACGATATTAGTCATCGTCAGTGTGATTTTACTGATTCAATTGTGGATCTTTGCCAGTCTGGCCTGGTGGCGAACCAATCCGGTCAATACCACCATGATGATGCGGATTGATTACTGGACGGAACCTTCCAAAGCCATTCAACATCAATGGCGTCCCTATGACGAGATCAGCCTGAATCTGAAACGTGCCATTGTCACTGCCGAAGATGGAAAATTTGTTCATCACCATGGTTTTGACTGGGACGGCATTCAAACTGCGCTGAATAAAAACCGGGATCAGGGCCGGGTGGTGGCTGGGGGGTCTACCATTTCCCAGCAATTGGCGAAAAACCTATTTCTGGTTAATAAGCGTTCATTTGTACGTAAAGGCCAGGAAGCGGTGGCCACCTGGATGATGGAACGCATGTGGTCGAAACAGCGGATTCTGGAAGTCTATTTAAACTCGATTGAATTTGGTGACAATATCTATGGCGTAGAAGCCGCAGCCAAACATTATTTTGGCAAAACTGCGCAAAGCCTGACTCAGGATCAAGCGATCTTTCTGGCGGCCATTCTGACCAATCCAAAATATTTTCAGGATCATCGCAACTCCTCTGCCTTAAATGCACGCAAGCGCATGATTCAGCGTTATATGCGTTATGCAGAATTGCCTTAAATAATTATTTAAAGAAAAAGCCCAGTTTTTGGGCTTTTTTTTATGAAATTGTCATCAATTTGAAGCATACTTGAACTGATAAGCACAATTTTAAATCCGCATAGGTTTGATATGAATACGGCAGCCAGCACTACTTCAGCACAGTCCGAATATACATATAATGATCGTTATATAAATCGTGAACTGTCTATTTTAGACTTCCATTTACGCGTCCTGGAACAGGCTGTCGATCCTTTACATCCCTTGCTTGAACGCATGAATTTCCTGTTAATTTTCTCGCGTAATCTGGACGAATTTTTTGAGATTCGGGTCGCAGGAATGATGGAACAGTTAGATTTAGACAATGAAAGTCGTAGTCCGGATGGCCTGACCCCAAAGCAGGTGCTGGAACAGATTTCCAAAACTGCACATGCTGCGATTGAACGCCAGTACCGTATTTTAAATGAAGAAATTTTGCCAAAACTGCGTGAGGAAGATATCTGTTTCTTGCGCCGTGGTGAACTGACTCCGGCACAATCGGCCTGGGTGAAAAAATATTTTCAGGAACAGGTTGCGCCCGTCCTGACGCCAATTAGCCTAGACCCTGCACATCCGTTTCCACGTCTGGTGAATAAATCACTGAACTTTATTGTGACTCTCGAAGGTAAAGATGCCTTTGGCCGTCAGATTGATCTGGCTGTGGTGCCAGCGCCGCGTTCGTTACCACGCGTGGTACGTCTGCCAGATGAATTAACCGATGGCAAAGAGCATCATGTGATGCTGTCCGCGATTATTCATGAACATGTTTCGGATCTGTTCCCGGGCATGACAGCGACCGGTTGCTATCAGTTCCGTGTCACGCGTAATGCCGATCTGGCCCTGAATGAAGATGTTGAAGATTTGGCTAAGGCGCTTAAAGGCGAACTCAGTTCACGCCGTTTTGGCCGTGCTGTACGTCTGGAAGTGACAGAAAACTGTCCGCAGCATATTTATGAATATCTGCTGAATGAATTTGATCTGGAAGAAGAGCAGCTTTATAAAGTCGCAGGCCCAGTCAATCTGGCGCGCTTACTGTCTAATTTCAAGCGCCCGCATTTACGCTATGATTCACATACCCCGATCATTCCCAAAGTACTGAAAAAATCTGAAAATATTTTTAGTGCCATGCAAAAACAGGATATCTTGCTGCATCATCCGTTTGAGTCTTTTGCACCGGTCATTTCATTGTTGCGTGAAGCTGCACGTGATCCACAAGTGCTGGCGATCAAACAGACCCTGTACCGCAGTGGCCCGGATTCTGAAATCGTGCAGGTGCTGGCGGAAGCTGCCCGCAATGGCAAGGAAGTCACGGCCGTGATTGAATTGCGTGCACGTTTCGATGAAGAATCCAATATCGAAGTGGCCAATGTCCTGCAAGAAGCCGGTGCGGTGGTGGTCTATGGCATCGTTGGCTATAAAACCCATGCCAAAATGATTCTGGTGGTACGCCGGGAAAATAATAAACTGGTGCGCTATGTACATCTGGGAACCGGCAACTATCATGCCGGTAATGCGCGAATCTATACTGATTATGGTTTGCTCACCACGGATAAAGACCTGTGTGAAGATGTGCACCGTATCTTTCAGGAGCTGACCGGTATGGGGAAAATGGCCAAGCTGAAAAAGCTGTTACATGCGCCATTTACCTTACATACCCAACTCATTAATTATATTGATAATGAAATCGTGAATGCCAAAGCAGGCAAGCCGGCGCAGATTATTGTCAAAGTTAATGCGCTGACCGAGATGCAACTGATCAATAAACTCTATGAAGCTTCTCAGGCCGGGGTACAGATTGACCTGATTATCCGCTCGATTTGTAGTTTGCGTCCGGGATTGCCAGGTTTGTCTGAAAATATTCGGGTACGTTCGATTGTCGGGCGTTTCCTAGAACATACCCGCGTGTATTATTTCAGCAATAACGGTAATGCACGGGTTTACTGTTCAAGTGCAGACTGGATGGATCGCAACCTGTTTAACCGGGTCGAAGCCTGCTTCCCGGTAGAAGATGAAGCGTTGAAAAAACGCATCTATCAACAGGGGCTGCTTAACTATCTGAAAGATAATCAGCAATCCTGGTTATTACAAGGGGATGGAACCTGGCTGCGGGCACAGCTGCAAGAAGGTGAAAAGCCACATAATGCTCAACGCATTTTATTGGACTTGTTTAAATAAATGCTCTCAAGAGGCTGAAAATTCAGCCTCTTTTTTATCCAGAAAATAGCATTCAAGGGTTTTAAGCAGAGGATATCAGCAGTTTGCGATAGATCTGTTTGACCTGGGCATACATCTGATAGTCAGTCAGCTGGAGCTGGTGCTGTATGTCTACTGGGTTTTTTTGCTGGCTGAGTAAGCGTAAGAGCTGCAATTCGGTTACCTTGAGACAGGTTTTGTCAGTGAGCTGGTACAGGATATGTTCTGCCAGTTCAGCATGGATATAGGCACCGCCGCGCAAGACAATTTTCAGGCTTTCAGCAAACTGGATGAATGAAGCCTGAGGTTGGATATAGCTATTTGCACCAGATAAGATTGCTGAATAAATGAGTGCTGTGGATTCACTCTTGAGTACGGCAACTACAGGTGTACTTGGGGTATGCCGTTTCATCTGGCCGATGAAATGAATCTGTGAGGCTTCTGTCAGGTGATAAAGAATCAAATTAGGCAGATGTTCGGCAATCATCTCTTGTGCAGATTGGAAATTGTCTGCATATAGCAGCATATCTGGTTGATAGCCCAGTTGTTGCAGCACAGTCTGAGTTTTGGACAGGTCCAGGTCAGTAGATGAAGCGATGACTAAAACCGGTGCAGGCAAGAGGGCAGCCAATAAGCTCAATCCTGTTGATTCTGAGAGAAGGCTATACTGTGGATGAAGCAAAATAAAATGAATATCCCAAAAAATAGGGATTTAACGATAATCACCTCATCTTCGTCTTAAATAGCATTTATTACAGATTAAAACCGATGACAGCAACAGTCAGTTTGAGACTTTAGCAGGTCTATGATGGTTGGCTATATCCACTTTGAGATATAAAAAAAGGAGCAACGAGTGTGCTCCTTTTAATCATCTAAAATTTTAGCTCAAGCAGCATTGTGCTGAGTGATTTTTTGGAAAATCTGTAATAACACATCAAACTCGCTTTGTAGCGGCGTACTTTTACGCGTCACCAATGCCAGGGTGCGGCTTGGTGCAGAGTTGATTGGCTTGACCAGAATCTCAGGATTGGCTTTGATCATATTGGTATAAATCGCAATTTCTGGCAATAAAGTAAAACCAAGATTTGCAGAGACCATTTCGATTAAAGTCGGCAAAGAGCTGGCTTTTAAACGATGATCATTTTTACGCTCACCAATCGGGCAGGCACTCAGGGCATGATCACGTAAGCAATGACCTTCCTCAAGTAACATCAGGCGAGACAGATCAAGATCTTCCAGAGAATTCGCTTGTGCAGCGTGTTGGTCTGATTTTTGATAAACTAGATACAGATTCTCTTTGGCAATCTCGGCCACTTTCAGGCCACGTGTATCGAAAGGTAGCGCCAAGGCCACCATATCCAGGTTGCCATGTTCCAGTTTTTCTACAATTTTCTCGCTTTGTGCTTCATGCAGATGCAACTGGATTTTTGGTAATTGTTTATGCACTTCTTCTAGCAGCTGTGACAGCAGGAAGGGAGCAATCGTAGGAATCACGCCAAGATGTAAATCACCGGTTAAGGGTTCACTCATCTCACGACTTAAGCGCATCAAGTCCTGAGCATCAGCCAGTAGAACACGTGCGCGTGCAACCACTTGTTCACCAAGAGGCGTTAAACGAACATTCTGGCGGTCGCGTTCAACAAGTACGCCACCGAGTAAACGCTCCAGTTCCATGATGCCGCCAGACAAGGTTGACTGGGTGACAAACGAACGGCGAGCAGCTTCTGTAAAATGTAGCGTCTCTGACAGTGTTACGAGGTATGACAGCTGTCTTAAAGATGGTAATGCAGCCATAGTGTCCTAATGTTTATGATTTAAAATGATCAGCAAATAATTCGCTAAGATATGGAATAAAATGCGGTGGGATATCATGCCCCATTCCATCAATTAATTCAAATTTAGCCCCTGAGATTGCTTTCGCAACGGCCTTGCCATGGCTAGGAGGCAGCAATCGATCTCGAGAACCATGGACCACCAGGGTTTCTTGTTTGATTTGCTTGTCCAGTTGCAGCAATGAGCCTGTACATAATATTGCTAAAAACTGTTGAAGTACACCAGCAGGATAGTAACTTCGCTTATATAATTTACGGGCGGTCTGCACCGCTTCCAGATGATTAACATAACCTGGCGAGCCGATGATCTTAAACAGTTTTAAACTATGATCAACAATGCCATCTTCATCTGTTGAAGCCGGTTTGTCAATCAAACTAAAGAGTTGCTTAGGAAAGGGCGGTGGCAGTAGCGGCTGATTGTTGCTGGTAAACAGTAAGCCCAGTTTTTTGACTTTGTCCGGATAACGCGCGGCCAGAATCTGGGCAATCATACCGCCCATTGAGGCACCCAGCACATAGACTTGTTCCAGCTGCATTTTTTCAATTAGCAGACTGACATCTTCAGCCATATCATACAGATCATAAGGTGCACCCTGATTACCCAGACCTAGCACAAAACGGCTCATCATTTTCAGGGTATTCAGGCGTGGGCCTTTGAGATGGACTTTTGAAGACAGACCAATATCACGGTTATCAAAACGGATGATGTGATAACCATTGTCAATCAGTGACTTACAGAAGAAGTCAGGCCAGTACAGCATTTGCCCACCCAGACCCATAATCAGCAAAATGGTGGGATGTTCCGGATTTCCGCCCACCTCGACATGTAGCTCGATCCCATTGCCTAGATCGACCTTGGTTTCATGCATGAACGAGGTATATGGGGAAAGATTAAACTGTGCTGCGCTGTACATGGTCGCTGTCCTAATTAAAGGATATTTCGTTTAAAAAATATCCTTGCTATTAAACCTCTAAACCGCAGCAGGAATCAAGTCAGGAACCTGTTTAGTCAAGGTCAGACGCTGTTTGGCTGCAGTGGCGCCCAAAAGCACAAAACCGCGTAAAGTGCCGTTAGCATCGAACGCTTTAGCCAGCATGCCATCGTCAAATTCTTCAGTTTCCCAGGTGACATCCACATCAACCGGTGCAGGCAATACCGTTAAAGGTGCAGCAGGCGTTTTGACTGCCACTGGCATAGCCGGATAATGTACAGCGGTATGTTCACCGTTTAAGGTTTTTGCCAAAGCGCGGGCTTGTTGCATGATCGGCATAACATAAGGTAATAAAGTTCCATTGACCTCGGCACAGTCACCCACGGCATAGATATCAGCCTGGTTGGTTTCCAGTTGTGCAGTGGTTAAAACTCCGCGACTGGTATGTACATCTGCCTGTTTTGCCAAAGAAATATTCGGCTGTAAGCCTACCGCAGATAACACTACATCTGCGATCAAAGACTGACCGTTGGCCAGCGTGACCAGATAATCACCATTGTCCGCACGAGAGACTTTTTCGACTGTTGTGCCCAAGACAAAGTGAATGCCGGTTTCTTCAAGATTCTTCTGGAATGCAGTAGCAACATGTTCTGGCAATAAGCGGCCAAGTGGCTGAGGGGCTAAATCAATGACTGTGACCTGATGCTCGGTATTTTGCAGGTCATTGGCAAATTCGCAGCCAATCAGGCCTGCGCCTAAAATCACCACGCGTTTATCTTCACGTGCCGCCAGATTGCTGCGGAACGTCTTATAGTCACTTAAATTATTCACCACATGAATGTCATCACTGGCATCACCGGAAATGGCTAAACGTACCGGGTTGGCACCGACCGCCAAGACCAGTTTGGAATAATTCTGTGTGCTTTCCTGACCATCTTTCTCAAGTACCAGCTGATGATCTTCCGGATGAATGGCTTTGACCCAAGTCTGCTGTTCAATCCGCATATTCAGTTGTGCCGACATTTTTGCAGCATCGCCCAATGCAATCTGTTCAGGCGCTTTTTTGCCAACCAAAGCATTGGAAAGGGTCGGTTTGGCATAATTTATCGCATCATCCGCGCAAATCATCAGCAGTTCATGCTCTGGATTAAGTTTGCGAAATTCACGTGCTACAGCATAACCTGCCATACCTGAACCAATAATAACGATAGGATGCATAGTCGTTTCCATGCTGTAGGGCTCTCCATGCTGTTTTATATGAGGATAAAAAGGACATAAAAAAAGACCATATCGACATGGTCTTTAACTGGGCGTGCTCAGACTTCGATCATTTCGAAATCGACTTTAGACACGCCACAATCTGGACAGGTCCAGTCATCCGGGATATCTTCCCATTTGGTTCCCGCCACGATGCCGTCTTGAGGCCAACCTTCCGCCTCGTCATAAATCCATCCACAAACGATGCATTGATACTTTTTCATGTAACTCTCCAAAACTGAGCAAGTGTAACCGTCAGCTTAAAATCCATAAAATGGCAAGACTCTAAAAGAATATGACTTTTTAACAGTGAACATATTTGGCTAAATTTTTACGCAGTTCTATTCAGAAAGTAAAGTGAATAAAAGCTTAATCAGCGAAATTAGCAGCAGAATGACTTTGGGATTCAGTATTTCTCTGAAAATGAGTCAAATCGGCTTTGCTGGCAAATGCTGTGGAGTGATGAAGCGGCTGCTGTGGCAAAATTTAGCTTAAATGAGGCGTTATAGACCAAAGTCGTGCAGTAAAAACTGAGGTTTTTATATAATTTAGAATCAGTAAAGTCTGGATTAAATATTTTTATAATAAATGAATTTAATAAAATCAATAACTTGTGCTTAAATATTGAGTTTTTATTATACAGCTCGGCTTGTTCATTGGCTGGAAATAGGTTTAAAATTCGCATATTCCTTTTCTTTTTTTAAGATCTCCCATGAGCAATTTATCTACTTCTTTGTGGTCTCACATTCGTACGGTCCAAGATTTTCCAAAACCAGGAATTTGCTTTTATGATTTGACCCCACTTTTCATGAGCAATATTGGTCCATTGACTGATGCCCTGATTGCCAGCATTCCTGCTGACAAACTAGCAGAAGTAGAAAGCTTTATCGCAGTGGAAGCACGTGGTTTTGTGTTGGCGAGCCTGTTGGCACAACGTACCGGAAAAGGCTTATTATTGGTGCGTAAAGCAGGAAAATTGCCGCCTCCAGTCGTGGGTGTCGGTTATAGCCTGGAATATGGTCTGGATCGTTTAGAAATGTCTGCGGAAGTTCAGTCTCAGAAAGTTATCATTGTTGATGATGTTCTGGCAACAGGCGGAACTTTAAAAGCGGTAAATGAATTGGCACTCAAATGTCAGCATGAAGTACTAGGTGCAAGTATCTTTCTTGATCTTCCTGATTTGCATGCTGAATTAGGTCTGGATATCTGGTCAGTACTGGATGATAAATCTCAGCCTGAAGCTGCGGTTGCCTAAATTGTAGATTTAAAAAAAAGCTCCTCAATATCGGTAATGCCGGTCAGTTAAGAAATTGACTGGCATTTTCTTTTTTAAATTCATGATCATATTTGACAAGTAGAAAAGTCATCCGCAACTGTTTGAGGCAGGACTAGATTTAAAAATGATTGTTTCTGCGACAAATTTACTAGTCGATGGTGGCTGACGAGTTTTGCGGACGACAAATGCCTTTGGTTACTTTGGGCGAAACCAAAGTAACAAATTATTTACAAGTATTTGATTTATAAAGTTAAGACTCCGCCGTGAATGACTAAAAAGTTAAAGAGTCTATTTCTAAACTCCTTAACTGATCAGCATTACCTCAATATCGGGGCTTTTTTATTGTCTGATAAAATGATGTTCAATTTCCTGAATCAGCGTATTAATCTGTTCAGGATGTTCTAGTCGATGATGGCCGCCATCAACTGCCTGAATTTGCATATAGTCTTCAAGCTGTGCCTGAACCGCATGCATATCCAGAATTTCATCGCCCAGTTCGAGATAGGCAAACTGCGGAATATCATGCTGTAAATCGCCATGACAAATTGCCGGATAATCATCTCTGAAATTGGGTTGCAAAATGGGATTCGCCACCACACAGGGAAGGTGATAAGCCTGCGACATTTTCAGTGCCCAATAGCCGCCAAGATTATGACCCACCAGAATATCCGGTTTGATGGTTTCAATCATCTCATGATAAAAACTGGCGACCGAATTATAGCTCAGATTACGATAATCGACATCAATACAATATTTATGCACGACATCAATTGCATGAAACTTGGTGGATTCTCTGGAGGAATCTAAGCCATGTAAAAACAAAATCTTAGACATAATCTTACTCATTTTTATGGGGCATGCCATATTGGTATTTATTGATTGGCACATCATCTTCAATCTGAGCATCATTGTAGAACGTGTGGACATTCAAGGCAGTTAGCTATTGGTCTAAGCCAGCATTTTTTTGTACAGTGATTGGCTCTACCTCGTCACACACTAGGACTTTCATCTAAGTAATCGCATAATCGGTCCCAAATCGAGCTGAATTGTATTGGTAGAGTGGATTAGATGGAGGGGATAAGGTTGGGAAAATGCCAAGATAGTGGATTTTTCCAAAGAAAAGCCGCTTCCTGAGAGTGTTTAAGCTACGATTCGGGTAGGATTTCTGCTATTCTATGCAACTTCTATTTTTTAACTAATCTTATTCGAGGCAGAGATGACGCAAACTAACGCTCAATCGACTTCTGAACAAATCATTTCCGAAAACGATTTAATTGCACAGCGTCATGCCAAGTTAAAGCAAATCGAAGCTCAGGCACAAGAAACTGGTAAAAGCCCATGGCCAAATACCTTTAAGCGTGAGCATTATGCCCAAGATTTACAAGACCAGTTCGCTGATAAATCTAAAGAAGAAATTGAAGCAGGCGAAAAGGTCTACGTCAAAGTTGCCGGTCGTGTGATGTTAAACCGTGGTTCATTTATTGTGATCCAGGACATGACAGGTCGTATCCAGCTTTATGTCGCCCGTAAAGAACTTGCTGCAGATGTACTTGCGACCATCAAAGGTTTAGACCTTGGCGACATTATTGCAATCGAAGGTTATATCGGTCGTTCAGGCAAAGGCGATCTGTATGTACACATCGAACATTTTGAATTATTAACCAAATCATTGCGTCCACTGCCAGACAAGTTCCACGGTCTGAATGATACTGAAGTGAAGTATCGTAAACGTTATCTTGATCTCATCGTGAACGAAGAAACCCGTAAAACGTTTGAAATTCGTGCCAAAGTGGTTGCTGGTATTCGCGCCTTCCTGACTGAAAAACGTTATATGGAAGTTGAAACGCCAATGATGCATGTGATCCCAGGCGGTGCTTCTGCACGACCGTTTGAAACGCATCATAATGCACTAGACATGCCATTGTTTTTGCGTATTGCGCCAGAGCTTTATTTAAAACGTTTGGTGGTGGGTGGTTTTGAACGTGTGTTCGAAATTAACCGTAACTTCCGCAACGAAGGGGTATCTACGCGTCACAACCCAGAATTCACCATGATTGAATTCTATCAAGCCTATGCAGATTATAAGGATCTGATGGAATTGACCGAGCAGATGCTGGAAAAACTGGCGCTGGATATCTTGGGTTCGACCGATGTGCCTTATGGTGATGAAGTGTATAGCTTCAAAGGGCCATTCAAGAAAATTTCAATGTTTGATGCAATTCTGGAAAATAACCCGCAATTTACTCCGGAAAATGTCAATGACCGTGAGTTCCTGGCAAAATTCCTTCAAGAAGAATTGAAAGAGCAAGTGAAGCCAGGTTTTGGTCTGGGTAAACTGCAAACGATTGTGTTTGAAGAAACAGTTGAAACCAAACTGCGTCAACCAACATTCATTACGGAATATCCAGCGGAAACTTCTCCATTGGCACGTCGTAATGATGATAATCCGCACATCACCGACCGTTTTGAATTCTTTATTGGTGGTCGTGAACTGGCAAATGGCTTCTCGGAATTAAATGATCCAATCGACCAGGCGGAACGTTTCCAGGCACAGGTTGCGGAAAAAGATGCGGGTGATGATGAAGCGATGCATTATGATGCAGACTTTGTGGAAGCACTGGAATATGGCCTACCGCCAACAGCCGGTGAAGGTATTGGTATTGACCGTCTGGTGATGATCTTTGCTAATGCAGCAAGTATCCGTGATGTGATCTTGTTCCCGCATATGCGTCATAAAAATGCATAAGTGCTGAATTTTAGAAAACCCGCTTAGGCGGGTTTTTTTATGCTTTAAATCGCTATACTAAAAAATTAAAGACAAAAAAAACGCAATGATTGGGGTGATCATTGCGTAGAAAAAGGAATGTTTTTTCAAACTACATCAAGCTTAACTGTGGAGAGAGTTAAATTTGATTCCTTACTGTATGTAGCTATAATACGACCCGGTAAGGCTTGACTCAGCAGTATTCATGTTAATAGATGTTAATTAAGGTTAAAACTATGGAGATTCTATGGGCGAGTTTGCTGCTTTATCGTGCATAAACACCTCGCAATAAAAAAGCCCTTCATATGAAGAGCTTTAGGTGATCATTTTATGTTAGAAACGGAATACACCTAAACCGGTTTTCACTTCATCTAAAGTCGCCTGGGTAATATCACGACATTTATCTGTTCCGGTCTTTAAAATATCCATAATATAGTCAGGGTCTTTAGCCAGTTCAATACGGCGCTCACGGATTGGACCAATCAATTCTTTGAGAATGCCTTCCAGACGTTTTTTCACTGTACCATCGCCTAAACCACCACGACGGTAGTATGCCTTAAGCTCTTCCAGTTCTTCTTTGTTTGGATCAAAGGCGTCCAGATAAGTGAATACTACATTGCCTTCAACCTGACCTGGGTCTTCCACACGAAGATGATTCGGATCGGTATACATGGCATTGACGGCTTTTTTAATATCTTTATCTGTCGCATCCAGCACAATGGTATTGCCCAAAGATTTTGACATTTTCGCCTTGCCATCAAAACCAGGAAGGCGGCCGACATTAGACAGTAGCGCTTTACATTCTGGTAACAGGTCATGACCGATTTGACGGTTCAGACGACGCACGATTTCATTGGTCTGTTCGATCATTGGAATCTGATCTTCACCCACAGGAACAACAGTGGCCTTGAATGCCGTAATGTCTGCTGCCTGAGCCACCGGGTAGCATAAGAAACCCGCTGGAATATCGCGCTCAAAACCACGCATCTGGATTTCAGATTTAATGGTCGGGTTACGCTCTAAACGTGACACCGTCACGAAATTGAGGTAAAGCATCGTCAGTTCGTTTAAGGCAGGTAAACATGACTGAACACAAATTGTAGTTTTAGTTGGATCAATACCGACAGCCAGATAATCCGTTGCCACTTCAATAATGTTACGACGTACTTTTTCAAAATTATCGGCATTATCGGTGAGTGCTTGAGCATCAGCAAGTAACAAGTGTTGATGGTGAGAATCTTGCAGGCCTACACGAGAGCGTAATGAACCGACAAAGTGGCCGAGGTGAAGTTGTCCGGTAGGACGGTCGCCCGTCAAGATCACTGGACGATTATCTTGATTACTCATTATTTATTCCAAAGGGTAGTCAGTACTACAGCTGTATTTTAACGAATGGCAACATTGTACGGTATTCTGTTTTTGATTGTCAGCCAGAAAAAAAGCTGTATTAAAAAAATCTTATTAATTAAACAAGTGAATACAATATTTTTAAGAATTTTGATTAAAATAAACTGAAATATGATAAGGATAATAAATATGGCGAGCAGTTTATTACTATTATTAGATGATATTGCGACGGTCTTGGATGATGTGGCTGTGATGAGTAAAATGGCAGCCAAAAAAACAGCAGGCGTCCTCGGTGATGATCTGGCTTTAAATGCACAGCAAGTGTCAGGCGTACGGGCAGATCGTGAATTACCGGTAGTCTGGAAAGTGGCCAAAGGTTCTTTTGTCAATAAGCTGATTTTAGTGCCGCTGGCCTTGTTAATCAGCTTTATTGCCGGCTGGCTGATTAACCCCTTATTGGTGCTGGGTGGTTTGTTTCTGTGTTATGAAGGCGTGGAAAAAATCGTACACACCTTGCATACACCGAAGGCCAAGGATGCTGAACAGGCCCGTGAGCAACTGATCCAGACTGAAACAGATTTGCACCAGTTTGAAAATGAAAAAGTCAAAGGCGCGATTCGCACCGACTTTATCCTTTCGGCTGAAATTATCGTGATTACCTTGGGGACGGTAGCAGCAGCCTCTATGCTGACCAAAGTTACCGTTTTAAGCCTGATCGCGATCGTGATGACCATCGGGGTCTATGGTTTTGTTGCCCTGATTGTCAAACTGGATGATATCGGTCTGCATCTGACCGAGCAGCAGTCCGATTTTAAGCAACAAATAGGACGCGGCTTGTTGGCATTTGCCCCGATTCTGATGAAAATTTTATCAGTTGTTGGAACTGCAGCGATGTTCCTGGTCGGTGGGGGAATTATTAATCATGCTATTCCTGTTATTCACCACTTTACTGAAGATAGTGTTAGCTATGTACAGGATATTCCCAGTATCGGAAATATTGTAGGTGCTGTAACACCGACCTTGATTAATTTCGCCGTGGGAATTTTAGCGGGTCTGCTGGTGATGCTGGTCATCAGCCTGATTAAAAAAATCTGGCCCAAATCATCAAAAGCTTAAGATGCAAAAATATCTGCAAATTGAGCAGATGAAGAAAAGGAAAAAAACTATGCGTTGGAAAGGTCGTCGTGTCAGTAGTAATGTAGAAGACCGTCGCGGTGGTGGTGCCAAAGCTGGTGGTATCAGTATTGTCGGGTTGATTGTGGCTTTTGTGGCCTGGAAATTCTTCGGCGTCGATCCACAGCAAGCTTATCAAACCACCAAACAGGTCACCCAAGGCGTATCGGGTGCGGCGGAAACACGGGGTCTGGAAAATCCTACGCCGGAACAGCAGGAGTCGATTGATTTTGTCGGCACCGTACTAGCAGATACTGAAGATACCTGGACTCAGGTGTTTCAGCAGCAGTTAAATCAGCAGTATGTTCCCCCAAAACTGGTTTTGTTCAATGGCATTGTGAATTCGGGTTGTGGTACGGCTCAGGCGGCGATGGGGCCTTTCTACTGTCCGGCAGACCAGAAAGTTTATATCGATACCGCATTCTTTAAAGATATGCGTACTCAGATGGGGATTGGTGGAGAACAGAATGCCACCGAACTCTCCCGTAATGATCAGGCCGGAGATTTTGCGCAGGCTTATGTGGTGGCCCATGAAGTAGGTCATCATATCCAGACCATTTTGGGGATTTCCTCTCAAGTACAGCAGGCACGTCAGCAGGCAAGCGAAGTACAGAGTAACCAGCTTTCAGTGCGCCAAGAATTGCAGGCAGACTGTCTGGCCGGAGTCTGGGCCTACCATAATCATCAGCGCACCCAGTTTCTGGAACAGGGAGATGTGCAGGAAGCTATGGATGCCGCACATAAAATTGGTGATGACTATTTACAGAAACGTGCTCGCGGGCAGGTGGTACCGGACAGCTTTACCCATGGCAGCAGTGCGCAGCGTGTACAGTGGTTTAATACCGGCTTGAAATCGGGTCAGGTTTCGAATTGCGATACCTTTAACCAAAATATTTAGCTTGTTTCCAGATAAAAAAAGGAGCAGGTGCCACTGCTGTCTCATCATTTGAACTTTGGTTATAGTTTGAATCTGTGAAGTCATGAAATCCTGCTTTTGACAGGTCAAAAGCAGGCAAAAGTCTTTTGTTCGCCATACACAACATGCTTGTCGTGATGGCTAAGGTGTGACCTCCTTGTCACACTCGCATCTCCAAAATCTACTTAATTCAATTGTGGGGCAGCTGTGGAGCAGGCAATCCTTTTTTATTTATGCAGAAAACGCCGGAAATTTCTTAATATCTTGATACTGACAAATAAGGCGGCCAAAGCAAACAAGGCAATGGCAAAGACCGTATATTTGAGATTGTTGATGTCATTTTGATAGAACTGCTGCATATCATGGTTGGTATATTCGAGAGCCGTGACTTTGCCAGTCTGGCTATCTCTAAATTGAATTTTTTCAATATAAAACAGATTTCCTGCTTTAATTAGGTGGACGCTCTGGATTTGACGGGTATGTGATTGATTATCCTCATCACTACATAAAGCACTGTAATGCTCACAATTGATTTTGGCCACATAACCATTTCCTGCAATCAGAATAAAAATGGCATTGTCCGGTCGCTGGTTATTAGATACCAAAACATACTGTTCGCCAGTTGTACTTTTCAAGGGAATACGGGTTGCCTGCTGATAATGCTGTTCTGCCTGCAGAATCTCCTGAATTTTAGCGAAGCAGGTAAAACATAAGGATAAGGTGATCAGAAAAATCACGCTCGCAAAACAAAGACGAAAAATGGTTTTGACAGTTTGGTGCATGGGAGAAAAATTCAAAATAGAAAGATGGGAAAGCAAAAGCCGAGTGCTGATCTGTATGTTAAATCATCATTCGGAAATACTGAAAAGAAACTTAACTCAATTCGATAAAAAGAGGATTAAACTTGTTTTGCTAGAATGCCTTTTTACTAATGCTCTGCTATTCAAATCTCTATTTTGACCATGCCGCTCGGCGCATATTGCTCCATCTCGCCCGACTTTAGGAAACCGAATGGGAAATTTCTTTTTTCTTCAGCTACTCACGGTGGTCTTTGCACTTTCCATTGCCACCACTATGTTTAATAAGCGTGTTTTAGGTTTTCCGCAAGCGATCGGTGTTCCGATTGTTTCGGCCATCTTTGTTTTTATTTTGCAATGGGGCGCCAGTTTATTACAAGGTAATCCATTCTTTAGTATTAATATTGACAATATCGAGCAGGCTGTTCGTAACATCGATTTTTATGACTTTCTGATCAATGGGGTGATCTGCTTTATTCTGACCTCATCTGCACTGAAGTTTAAGGTTTCAGATTTACGTAATCATTGGCGACCGATTGGTATTTTGGCAAGTTTAGCGCTGGTCTTTTGCGCGGTGTTCTTTGGTGCAGTTTTATATGGCTATCAGTTCCTGATTGGTAATCATGTGGATTTACTGGTGTTGTTATTACTTGGTGCGGCTTTAGGTGCGACTGATCCGATCGGCATTAAAGGCGTATTGAGTTCAGTTCGCGCACCGCATCATCTGATTGTCAAGCTGGAAGGCGAATCGTTATTTAATGATGCCATGTGTATCGCCTTATTTATGACCCTGCTCAATGTTCTGCAAGGCGAAAACTTTACGGTACTGGCTGTCATGCAAACTTTATTGTATGAGATTGTGGTGGCCGTACTGATTGGTCTGGGATTTGGCTTTGCAATATTAAGAATCTTGCGTGGCAAGCATGAAATGGAGTCACTGATTCTGACCACTGCTTTATTGGCATGTGGCTCTTATCTTATTGCTTTATTGGCCCATGCTTCAGCACCGATTGCCTGTGTCATTGGTGGCTTAATTGTCGGTAATAAATGGAAAGAAATTCTGGCCGATGCCGATATTGGTGACGTGAACCATTTCTGGCATACGGTTGAAGGGATTATTAACTCCTTCCTGTTTACTCTGATTGGTTTGGAGTTGTTTATTCTTGACCTGAGTACCAGTCTGGTCTTGGGCGGGATTGTGGCATTTATTATTTTACATTTAGCCCGCTTTGCTGCCAATCACTTGGCATTTGCCATGTTCCCCAAAATACGCCGAAAAAGCTATAACGGCAGTTTAACGATTTTGTCCTGGGGCGGTGTGCGTGGCGGGATTTCCCTGGCGCTTATTCTGGCGGTGGCCAATATTCCTCAGCTAGAGGCTTATAGCAGTATCTTGGTGGGCTATACCTTTATTGTGGTGCTCTTGTCGGGTCTGGTGTGTGGTCTGGGCTTACCTGCGGTGATGAATGCTTTTTACTATAATCCCGAGGAAGACACACAGGGCTTTAAAGGCTGGTACCAGCGTATGTGCCACAAGCTGAACCGTAAGGGTTTCCAATATATTGTCGGAGAAGATGTCAAAGGAAATGAAACCATCACTATTTTTCAGCCAGAGATTCTGATTGATCAGAAAGATATCGATGGTGTTGCTACCGTACATCATCCAGACAAAGTTCAAGAGGTAAAACGGCTGGAAAATCCAGATAATTTCTAAAGATAAAATCCAGAAGATAAAGCGCTACTGGATTATGTTTAATAGTGAAATGAGATCGCTTGAATCAGCATTTAATCAGGCGTGATTATTTTCCTATAGCTGTTAATAGGGGGATCAGGGCGTGATCTTTTATTTAAAGGTACTATTGAACAGATGAAATGCAGCAAGACAAGTTCAGCCAGTCAGGAAATGGCAGAGATGATTTTGACTGTGGTCAGTCAGATCCCTTATGCAAAAGTTGCAACCTATGGGCAGATTGCCAGACTGGCCGGTTTACCTCAACATGCACGTTTAGTGGGTCGGGTTTTAAGCCATCTGGAAGAAAATACCGACATTCCCTGGTATCGGGTGATCAATGCACAAGCTAAAATCAGTCTGAACAAGCTTGATTCATCTGGCCAGAATATTCAGCAACAAAAGCTGATACAGGAAGGGATTGTGCTGAATGGTGATCGTGTGGATTTAAAACGCTATCAGTGGGATGGTTGGGTCTAGATATAAAAAATCCCCGCTTTTAGAAAGTGGGGATTTTGAGTTTGATGCACGGATTACTTGCGAATAACCATCACTGGAATATCGGCCTGACCTAGAATGCTTTGAGCTACGCTGCCCAGGAACAGTTTCTTGAAGCCAGTACGGCCATGTGAACCAATTATGATCAGGTCAGAATTTAAATCTTTCGCTGCTTTGACAATCTCGCTATAAATCACCTGGCCTTCAAGTAGCTGGGTATCTACTTCAACACCTGCACCAGAGAATTTTGCTTTGGCTTCATCCAGAGTTTTTAAGATCGAGGTGCGAGCACGTTCAATCAGGTCGTTGGTTTGCGCTGCAGAGATATATTCCGCAGCAATATAAGGGTCGAGTGTCAGTACCTGTACCACTGTCACTTTACTGTTAAATGCTTTGGCAACTTCGACTGCTTTATCAACGGCAGCATAAGATGTTTCCGAACCGTCAATAGGGACTAAAATATGTTCAAAAGGCATTAGAATTCTCCTGTTGGGAATTAAGTGTTATAAAAATGATGACACGTTAAACCGAGTACGAATAGTTGTTTATACTTTGATCATAGCCTGTATTGTATAAAAATAAAACCAAGTAAATACATAGGTATAATGTCTAATAGATTAAACAGTTAAACGCAGGTTTCTGAGTTTTAAGTTTCATGGTTTATTGATTTTAAATAATTGAATTATATGGATTTACAGAAATATTCAAGCTGATTGTCAATCACATTGAATGGATGCCGGGTCCAATTTGATTTGTGGTGCCAGTTGTTCATATTGATTTAAAATCGCCTGCGTCTCAGGTGCGAAAATTTGTTGTTGCAGTTGCTGGATTTTATGTTCGTTCACATGCAAACGTGCACAATAGAATGCAATCTGATTTTCTTTGGCAATGGCCAGTCGTTGAGTCTGATCATATTCCGGATAACGCTTGATTTGCTGTTGAGCCCGACTTAATTGCGCCAAGGTGCGTTTCTGTTGCATGCTCATGAATTGTTGATGATTAATCCACTGTGCCACATCGCGACGTACTCCATTGTAGTTGACAAAAATAGGAGAAATCACCTGGCAGGCGGTGATTGCTAAAGTGCTAAGTAAAAGAATCAGTATGTTGATTTTGTACATCGGTGAAAGCTCCAAGCATTAAAGTTCTTCATAAGAATATGTGAAATACCAAATAAAAAATCTAATATTGTTTAAAGTTTAAGAGTTTATTCTTCATTTGCATAAAGACTGAACATTTGTGTTTTAAAATGCTTGACGATAGCACCTGAAATTACGATAATGCGCACACAGTTTACGGCTATGTAGCTCAGTTGGTTAGAGCACCGCACTCATAATGCGGGGGTCACAAGTTCAAGTCTCGTCATAGCCACCATTTTAAAAGACCAAGCTCTCAGCTTGGTCTCTTTTTTTGTCTTTTAAAAAGTATGGCGCATGATAAAAATTATTTGAAGCATCCATTAAATTTTCAGATATTTCCAAAATTATTTTTCTGTGATTGTTGATTAATTTTCTACTTTTAGCGTCGATATAAAAAAATCGCCCCAGTATTCACTCAGGCGATTCGATTTAAATAACTAAGAAAAGGGCTTAGTTACCTGCTTTCCAGCCATTGACGATTGGATAACGACGTTCGCGCCCATAAGAACGTGAACTGATTCGTGGTCCAATTGCACCTTGGCGGCGCTTGTATTCATTCATGTCGACCAGACGGATGACTTTTTTCACCACCTCGGCATCAAAACCTTTGTCAATAATATCGTTTTGACTCATGTCTTCTTCGATGTATGAATACAGGATGGCATCCAGAATGTCATACGAAGGTAAAGAGTCTTGATCGACCTGATCTGGACGCAATTCTGCTGATGGTGGGCGAGTAATGACACGTTCTGGAATCACGGGTGTTTCTGAAATACTGTTACGATATTTCGCCAGTTCAAACACAATGGTTTTGTACACATCTTTCAAGACGGCATAGCCACCGACCATGTCACCATACAGTGTGCAATAACCCACAGCCAGTTCAGATTTATTTCCGGTCGCAAGCACCAGATTGCCGAACTTGTTGGAAAGCGCCATTAATAAGGTACCACGCGAACGTGCTTGCAGGTTTTCCTCAGTCGCATCTGCCGGGGCGCTTCCAAAGAACGGGAAGAGTACCTGCATAAAGCCGTTTACTACCGGATTGATTTCGGCAATACCAAAGGTTACCCCCATATTTTTTGCTTGTTCAGCCGCATCTTCTACGCTGATTTGTGCGGTATAGGTATAAGGCATCATGACCGCCTGAACTTTGTCTGCACCAATGGCATCTGCAGCAATCGCAAGGGTCAGGGCAGAATCGATCCCACCCGATAGGCCCAGAATCACGCCGGGGAAGCCAGAACGCTGTACATAATCACGGGTTGCCATCACCAGGCTCTGATAGATCTCAGCCATGGTGTCCAGCGCAGGTGTAATTGTACCTTTGCTAAATTGAAGCTGTTCAGCATCATATTCTGCGATAGAAAGGCTTTCCTGGAAACTTGGGGCCTGTAGCGCGACTTCGCCAGATTTATTTAACACAAAGCTGGTACCGTCAAAGATCAGATCATCCTGACCACCGACCTGGTTACAATAGACCAGATTGATATTCAATTGTTTTACCAGAGCTGCCATGGTCTCAATACGGTGTTGTGGTTTACCCACTTCATATGGAGAGGCATTCAGTACCAGAGCAGTTTCGATATTGAGTTTTGCCAGCTGCTGTACAGTAGCTAAAGACCATGCGTCTTCACAAATCAGCACACCAAATTTGTGTCCGAGATATTCAAATACCAGATGTTGATGACCTTCACCGAAATAACGCTTTTCATCAAATACGCCATAGTTTGGCAACACCTGTTTGTTATAAATACCCAGCACCTCACCATCTTTCATGACGGCTGCTGAGTTATAACGCTGGCCATCTTCAGTTTGATTTACAAAACCGAAGACCATCACAATATCTTTGACTTCAGTCAGTTTTTCAAAAGCAGCTTTGGTGCGTTTGGCCAGACTTGGACGAATTAATAGATCTTCTGCAGGGTAGCCCAAGATTGCAAGCTCAGGGAAGATAATCAGATCAGCCTTATCTTTTTTAGCCTGATTGGCCTGATCAATCATTTTTTGAGTATTTGCATCCAAATTGCCCACATGTGGAGAGAGCTGAGCAATCGCAATTTTAAAACTTTTCATTCCAATTAAATCCTATTCCTATAGGTTAATACACTAAATCACTGATTTTTATAATTCTAATTATCCAGCTGAGTGCATTTTGATACTTAAAAAAATGCCAAATGGCAAAAGAAAAAACGTCTTTATCACATGATCGTTAAATCTTGATCTGCGAGCTAAAATATCATACTTGGGTTATTTTATCGAAATTTAATCCAGAAGCTAGAGCTGTTTTGCGAGAATGAATGTTGAAATGAAAAGTTATTATCCAAAAATAAAGAATATGTAGGTTTTCTGCACATGAATAAATCTCAGGATTTAAATCATTTATTCATGGCCTTAATTTTAAAAATGCCAAATCAAGATGATATTTTGAATAAAAATGATTATATATCAAACAATTGTTTGGCTATCTAAAATAATATTGGGTATTTTTTTAAGAAAAATATCTCGGGCAATATCACCTTGTTGTTCAATATTATACTGTGAAAATGATTTGTTGGGATTAAATTGATATTTGTAAGGATTATATTTCCCTAAGCTTAAAAAATAAGCACTTTGTAGAAATGCGCCCTTTAAAACCACATTAATCTGCTGTTGGTATTGATAAATATGGGTCATCTCATGAATAAACAGTGCCTGATAGGCCAAGCTTTCACATGAATAGTCTTCCCGATAATTTAAATTTCGTGCATGGATATAACCACTGGGTGCCATAATCACATGTCTGGATTGCCAGGGTAAATATGGGTGATTCATGATCCTGACTGCCGAATAGTCAATCAGATTGCCAAATACCTGCTGACAGATTCTGATTTCACCGGGCGTTAGGCTGCGGCACTTGAACTGTTCAAAACGGATGAATCTTAAAATAAACGGTAGGGCATACAACAACATCAAGTACAGATCCTGTTCAAGTTTTCAATCTATGAATATGGTCGAGGTTCATGCATTTTAAAAGGAATTAAAGAGGCTATATGTAGGATTTTGTCAGCACTAAAAAAACCACCCCAAAGGGTGGTTTTCTGTCTTGCAACGCCGTTCGAATTAACGAGCGATATCGCGTTGAACTTCACCAGTATAAAGCTGACGAGGACGACCGATCTTGTAAGGACCGCTGTGCATTTCTAACCAGTGGCTGATCCAGCCAACAGTACGTGCAAGCGCGAAGATCACAGTAAACATTTCTGTCGGGATACCAATCGCTTTAAGGATGATACCTGAGTAGAAGTCTACGTTCGGGTATAGGTTACGTTTGATGAAGTATTCGTCAGAAAGTGCAATACGTTCAAGTTCCATAGCCAAAGCAAGTTGTGGATCGTTGATGCCAAGCGCACCAAGAACTTCGTCACAAGTTTCTTTCATGACTTTCGCGCGTGGATCGAAGTTTTTGTAAACTCGGTGACCGAAGCCCATCAGTTTAACTTCTTTAGTCTTCACTTTTTCCATGAAGCCAGCAACGTTTTCTACAGAGCCGATTTCATCAAGCATCTTAAGAACAGCTTCGTTCGCGCCGCCATGAGCAGGGCCCCAAAGTGCCGAGATACCAGCAGCAATACATGCATACGGGTTAGCACCAGTAGAACCAGCTAAACGTACTGTAGACGTAGAGGCATTTTGTTCATGGTCAGCATGAAGCGTGAAGATACGATCCATTGCTTTAGCAAGGATAGGATCAACTTTGTAATCACGATCAGCAGGAGTCGCGAACATCATGTGAAGGAAGTTTTCAGCGTAGTTCAAGTCGTTACGTGGGTAAACAAACGGTTGACCGATTGTGTACTTGTAGCTCCAAGCCGCTAAAGTAGGGATCTTCGCAATTAAACGGATCGCTGTGATTTCACGGTGATCAACATTTTCGATGTCCAGATTGTTGTGGTAGAACGCAGATAACGCACCAACAACACCCACCATAATCGCCATAGGATGCGCATCACGACGGAAACCGTTATAGAAGCGGCTAACTTGGTCGTGAACCATTGTGTGGTTACGTACTTTAGCGTCGAATTCTTCTTTTTGCTCAGCAGTCGGAAGTTCGCCATTAAGAAGTAAATAGCAAGTTTCTAGGTAATCAGCTTTAGTCGCCAATTGATCAATTGGGTAGCCACGGTGTAAAAGTACACCTTTGTTACCGTCGATGAAGGTGATTTTAGACTCGCACGCCGCTGTTGCCATAAAACCAGGATCAAAAGTAAAGTGACCTGCAGCCAACACATCTTTAACGTCGATTACATCTGGGCCCAATGTGCCGCTGTAAATTGGTAGTTCAATTTCTTTGCCATCAAGCTGTAAAACGGCTTTCTTGCCAGTTGCTTCAGACATTCAATAGATCTCCTGTCCTGGTGAATGTATATCCGAGTTGTCTATCAATCTTTTAATGCACAAAACGGATGGATCAAAAATTTGCTATAAGATTAGTGAGTACTGAAATTTTGTCAATTATACTTATGGATGAAAAAATGACGCTTGCACAGCGGCTTAGTCACACCATCTTGGTATAAAAAGTTCAGTAAAATCACAGCATCAAACCTCTATAATAAGTCAAATTTAAACAGAGGTGCAGAAAAAAATAGAGGGCCTGAATTATTTGTAAGCGTTTTTTCAGACTAAGAAATGCTGCGAAAAAGTATCGCTGATCTTATTGGGAGTTGTTAAAACTATATAAATCTCATAACTTACATGGTTTTTACTCATTTCCTTTGCACATGCAGAATTATAAATAAAAGCAATTAATTAAATTTTTGACTTGATTCAATTGATTAAAAAATAGCTTAATAAATGGCCAACTTTGCAGCAAAGGTCCCCAGTCTAAAAATAAATGAGTGATTTTTCGAATCCAAATCCTCTAAAGCGATCAAAAAATCCATCATCGAGTGCAGTCTAAGTGACTCTTTAAGCTCAGGTTATAATTATACCTGAAAGCAGACCCATCTTAATAACTGCTGCACTACCTGTATGAGCTTGATTTCCATTTAAATTAAATCGAGATTTTAAATAAGATTTGTGCTGCAACTGTGCATCTTTAGTCTAAATAGCGGGAATTGGCTTTAAAAAGAATAACAGAGTAAATTGATCAAGTTAATTATTTAAAAACAATTATATAGATGAAAGTTAGTGGATTCTTAGTCGCTAAAGAACCTCATATGTTGTTGTTAATGATTCTTATTTAAAGGGTTTTTCTTGAAAAAGCCAAATCCATCTGTTTGTGTTTTAATAGTTGACGTTTTATAATTCAGTGTCGTTTTGATTTTAGGCATGTATTTGCCTAAGAATGCCAGCTTTCCTTCGAATTAATTCCAACAAACTCCGGATGGAGTTTTTACTTACAGGATGCCCGCTGTGAAAAGCAACAGACCTGTCAATTTGTCCATGGGTCAAGTTTTAGAAGTAAACTTAAAATCGCCCGTGGCTATTGCATCAATTCTACACCGTCTTTCAGGTGTTATCGTATTCTTACTCGTACCGGTCCTTCTCTGGATTTTAGACAAATCACTGTCTTCACCTGAAGGTTTTGCGCAAGTTCAAGAAATCATGAATGGTTTCATTGTTCGTTTCATTGTATGGGTATTTGTCGCCGGCTTGATTTTTCACTTTATTGCGGGTGTTAAGCATTTACTTGCTGACATTGGCGTTGCTGAAGAATTAGAAAGTGGCCGTGTCGCATCTACTATCGCATTAATCTTGTCTGCAATCGGTATCGTTGCAGCATTTGTATGGATCGTACTCTAATGAAAAGCGCTACTGGTTTAACAGGTTCAGGTTCTCGCGATTGGTTTCTCCAACGTGTTAGTGCTGTTATTTTGGCTGTTTATACCGTTGTTATTTTGGGTTGGATCCTGTGTAACAGTGGATTCAGCTATGAACAATGGTATGGCTTCATGATGACAACTCCAATGAAGATTCTATCTTTATTGTCAGTCTTATCTCTTGTTGCACACGCTTGGATTGGTATGTGGCAAGTTTTCACAGACTATGTGACGACTCGTCAAATGGGTCCTTCGGCGAATGGTTTGCGTATTGTACTGACTTCAGCAGTGATTATTGCTGTGTTGGCATATGCAATCTGGGCGATCCAGATTTTTTGGGCGAATTGATAGGAAACAATCATGGGCGCTATAAACCCTAAAGAAGATTACACAAATATTCCACACGAAACCTTCGATGCAGTCATCGTGGGTGGTGGTGGTTCAGGTATGCGTGCGTCTTACCAACTTGCTCAAGCTGGTTTGAAAGTTGCGGTACTGACCAAAGTTTTCCCAACCCGTTCTCACACTGTGGCAGCGCAGGGTGGTATTGGTGCATCTCTTGGTAATATGCAAGAAGATAACTGGCACTACCATTTCTACGACACAGTAAAAGGTTCGGACTGGTTAGGTGACCAAGACGCAATCGAATTTATGACGCGTGAAGCACCTCAAGTGGTATACGAATTAGAACACTTGGGTATGCCATTTGACCGTAACGCTGATGGTACAATTTACCAGCGTCCATTCGGTGGCCACTCTGCGAACTACGGTGAAAAAGCGGTGCCACGTGCATGTGCTGCTGCCGACCGTACAGGTCACGCACTTCTTCACACGCTTTATCAAAGCAACGTGAAAATGGGTACACAATTCTTCGTAGAATGGATCGCACTTGATTTGATCCGTAACGAAGCAGGCGACGTACTTGGTGTCACTGCAATTGACCAGGAAACTGGTAAAATTGCTGTATTCCAAGGTAAAGCCACATTGTTTGCTACCGGTGGTGCGGGTCGTGTTTACCGTGCATCTACCAATGCCTATATCAATACTGGTGACGGTCTTGGCATGGCGGCGCGTGCAGGTATTCCATTGCAAGATATGGAATTCTGGCAGTTCCACCCTACGGGTGTTGCGGGTGCAGGTGTATTGTTGACTGAAGGCTGTCGTGGTGAAGGTGCAATCCTTCGTAACAAAGATGGCGAACCGTTCATGGAGCGTTATGCTCCAACTTTGAAAGACTTGGCGCCACGTGACTTCGTATCACGTTCTATGGACCAAGAAATCAAAGAAGGTCGTGGTTGTGGTCCTAAAGGTGACTATATCCTGCTTGATATGACGCATTTAGGTGCGGATACGATCATGAAGCGTCTGCCATCGGTATTCGAGATTGGCAAGAAATTCGCGAACGTGGATATCACCAAAGAACCAATTCCAGTAGTACCAACAATCCATTACCAAATGGGTGGTATTCCAACCAATATTCATGGTCAGGTTGTTGTGCCTGAGTCACGCGAAACTGAAGCGCTGGCGGCACATTACAACAAGGATACCGATGTTTATTCGACCAATGCAGCCGAACGTGATTTCACTAAGCCAGTGAAAGGTTTCTATGCAATTGGTGAATGTTCATGTGTATCTGTACATGGTGCAAACCGTTTAGGTACCAACTCACTGCTTGACTTGGTGGTATTTGGTAAGGCTGCGGGTAAACACATCATCGATTATGTGACTAAGCATCACGGTGATGAGTACGAGCCACTACCAACAACTGTACTTGAGCAAACGGTTGCGCGTATTCGTAAACTTGACGAATCCACAACAGGTGAGAATGCTCAGGAAGTTGCAGATGCGATTCGTGACATCGTTCAAGATCATGCGGGTGTATTCCGTACATCGGCACTACTTGAGGAAGGTGTAAAGCAGATTCTTGCAATTGAGCCACGTGTTCGTAATATTCATTTGAAAGACAAATCTAAAGTATTTAACACTGCACGTGTTGAAGCATTAGAAGTTGAAAACTTGTATGAAGTTGCAAAAGCGACCTTAATTTCAGCTGCTGCGCGTAAAGAATGTCGTGGTGCGCATACTGTGGTAGATTTCGAATTGTCACCGGATCATGCGGATTATCCATATGGTCGTCGTGATGATGAGTGGATGAAGCACACATTATGGTTCTCTGTGGACAACCGTCTTGAGTACAAGCCAGTTCGTTACCGTCCATTGTCGGTTGACGCGATTCCACCTAAACCACGTACATTCTAATCAGGAGAATTCAGATGAGTAGAGGTACTCGTACATTTCATATCTACCGCTATGATCCTGACAAGGATAAAGCACCGTACATGCAGACTTTTAAACTGGAATTGACTGACAAGCACCGTATGTTGCTTGATGCACTTCTAGCATTAAAAGTACAAGACGAATCTTTAACGTTCCGTCGTTCATGTCGTGAAGGTATTTGTGGTTCTGATGGTGTAAACATCAATGGTAAAAATGGTTTGGCGTGTCTTTGGAACCTGAACGATTTACCAAATGAAATTACTGTTCGTCCATTGCCTGGCCTTCCTGTAGTGAAAGATCTGGTGGTTGACATGAACCAGTTCTACGATCAGTACAACAAGATCCATCCATTCTTGATCAACAACCAGCCTGCGCCTCCAAAGGAACGTTTACAGTCTCCTGAAGAGCGTGAGCATCTTGATGGTCTGTATGAATGTATTCTATGTGCATGTTGTTCAACCTCATGCCCGTCATTCTGGTGGAACCCGGACAAGTTCCTGGGTCCTTCAGCATTGTTGAACGCTTACCGCTTCATCATTGACTCGCGTGATACTGGAACACAAGAGCGTTTGGCTCGTCTTGACGATCCATTCTCATTGTTCCGTTGTAAAGGCATCATGAACTGTGTATCTGTGTGTCCTAAAGGCTTGAACCCAACTAAAGCAATCGGTCATATCCGTAATATGCTTTTAGATATGGCAGGTTAATAGGCTGCTGATAGCAGTTTGGAAAAAAGCACACCACAAGGTGTGCTTTTTTTGTGCAAACCATTGAAGCAAAATAAAAAATCATCAGATAAAAATAAAGATACTATACTTAAAATGTATAAAGTTGAGTCAGGTAGTCGGGAAATGACGGGTGATGTTAAGTGCCATAGAACAAGAACATGTAATTATTTGGGGTATTTATGATTTTTAGCTGTAAAACTGACCTGAAAAATAACAAGAACGATGTTATTATATAACGGAAATTTAAGGAGGGAGTGGATTGAAAGGTTTGCTCTCTTTTTATTTATCGGAAATGCTTAGGACTTAAGTCTACATTGAATCTATTTTTGAGATAAAGCACCATAGGTTAGAGTAAAATATCTGAACTGTATTTAGCCAATTTATGAAAGGTATGTGTCAAAAAAATCAATTGAAAACTTGAGAACATGTTAGCATTTAGCCTATGACTATCTTTAGAAAATGCCATTTTAGGTACATTTTTTAAACATTGCATAACCAGGGACTGGTATATAAAGGTAGGCTTGAGTCGCTTTAGAAAAAATCTTTGTTCCTACTTGTTTTTTCTAAGTCGATTTGCAAAAAATTGCCCGGTTTCGATCGGGTATTCAATGAGTAATGATACCGCTGAGGGGTGTTATTGTTCATTAAACATATCAAGATTTTCTTGGTGTGGTGATAACGCCTCATGGCTTATGCCTTATGGGGGACTAGTGTCATATTACCAATCTGACACTAATAATCCTGGGTTTTGCTTAAAAAGCATCCTGAAAATGTTTTTGCAATAGGAAATGGGTCCACAAATGCAAGAAGTTGCTGACGCTCTGCGTCTTGACACTGAACTTAGCGCTGATAGTGCAGCGTATATTGAAGAACTTTATGAGCAGTATTTGACGGCTCCGGATTCAGTAGGTGCTGACTGGCAAGAATACTTCGGTAAATTCCCAAAAGGTGATCAACCACACAGTAATGTACGTGAGCAATTCCTACTTTTAGGTCGTAATTCAAGCCGTATTCAGCCTGTTGTTCAATCAACTGTCAGCTCAGAGCATGAACGTCGCCAAATTGGCGTGTTGCAGCTGATTGCTGCATACCGTAATCGTGGTCACCAGAAAGCAAAACTGGATCCATTGGGTTTGGCGAAACGTGAAGTTGTGCCTGATCTAGATCTTGCTGCGCATGGTTTAACTCAGTCGGACCTAGATACGGTATTCAATACTGGCAACCTGGCGATCGGTAAAGAAGAAGCGACTTTGGCTGAGATGGTTCAGGCAATGGAAGCCACTTACTGTGGTTCAATCGGTGCTGAATACATGCACATCGTGGACACCAAAGAGAAACGTTGGATTCAACAACGTCTGGAAAGTGCACGTGGTCAATATGGTTTTAATGCTGAACAAAAGAAACATGTCCTTGAACGTTTAACCGCAGCTGAAGGCCTGGAAAAATATCTAGGTAATAAGTTTGTTGGTGCAAAACGTTTTGGCGTTGAAGGGGGTGAATCATTCATCCCGATGGTTAACGAAATTATTCAGCGTGCAGGTTCTGTTGGCTGTAAAGAAGTTGTAATCGGTATGCCTCACCGTGGCCGTTTGAACCTTCTGGTTAACATCATGGGGAAAAACCCGGCTGACCTGTTTGGTGAATTTGAAGGTAAATCGATTCACAAGAAAGGTTCTGGTGACGTTAAGTACCATCAAGGCTTCTCTTCAAACGTGATGACCCAAGGTGGCGAAGTTCACTTGGCATTGGCGTTTAACCCGTCACATTTGGAAATCGTTGGCCCTGTGGTTGAGGGTTCGGTACGTGCACGTCAAGTACGTCGTAAAGACATTGGCGGCGATGACGTATTGCCATTAATCGTACATGGTGATGCTGCATTTGCAGGTCAGGGCGTCAACCAGGAAACTTTCCAGATGTCACAAACTCGCGGTTATACCGTGGGTGGTACAGTGCACATTGTGATTAATAACCAGGTGGGTTTCACCACTTCTGATCCACGTGATGCGCGTTCTACAGAATACTGTACTGATATCGCGAAAATGATCCAGGCGCCGATCTTCCATGTCAATGGTGATGATCCTGAGGCTGTGGTATTCATTTCACAATTGGCTCATGACTTCCGTCATACTTTCCGTAAAGACGTTGTGATTGACATGTTCTGCTACCGTCGTCGTGGTCATAACGAAGCGGATGAGCCGGCTGCAACTCAACCAATGATGTATCAAGTGATTAGCAAGAAAGCGACCACGCGTACGCTTTATGCGGATCAACTGGTACAACAGGGTGTTCTTGATCGTGCAAATGCAGATCAAATGGTTGAAAATTACCGTGCAGATCTGGAAGCGGGTAATCACGTTGCCAATGCGCTGGTACTTGAACCGAACAAGAAAATGTTTGTGGACTGGACGCCTTACTTGGGTCATGACTACACAGACGAATGGGATACGACTTTCTCGATCGAGCGTCTAAAAGAACTTGGCGCGAAAATGCGCGAACTTCCTGAAGGCTTCGTGATGCAGCGTCAGGTTGCGAAAGTGATCGATGACCGTCTGAAAATGCAAACGGGTGAAATGCCACTGAACTGGGGTGCTGCTGAAACTCTGGCGTATGCAACTGTACTAGATGATGGTTACTTGCTTCGTTTAACCGGTGAAGACGTAGGTCGTGGTACCTTCTCGCACCGTCATGCAAAACTGCATAACCAGGTCGATGGTTCAACTTATCTTCCGCTGTGTAACCTGAAAGAAAACCAGCCGCGTACTGCAATCTATGACTCATTGTTGTCAGAAATGGCGGTATTGGCATTTGAATATGGTTATGCGACGACTCTTCCTAAGAGCTTGATCATTTGGGAAGCGCAATTCGGTGACTTCGCGAACTGTGCACAGGTTGTGATTGACCAGTTCATCTCGTCTGGTGAAACCAAATGGGAACGTGTCTGTGGTTTGACCATGCTTCTTCCACACGGTTTTGAAGGTCAGGGTCCGGAACATTCATCTGCACGTTTAGAGCGTTTCTTACAGCTATGTGCTGAAGACAACATGCAAGTGATCACACCGACCACACCTGCACAGATTTATCATGCTTTACGTCGTCAAGCGATTCGTCCAATCCGTAAGCCATTGATCGTGACTTCACCGAAGTCTCTTCTTCGTCACAAACTTGCAACGTCTACGCTAGAAGAACTTGCAAACGGTAGCTTCCAGACCGTGATTGATGAAGTGGACAACATCAACAAGTCAGATGTAACCCGTCTGGTTCTGTGTGGTGGTAAGGTGTATTACGACCTGATTGAAAAACGTCGTGAAAAAGAATTGAACAATACTGCGATTGTGCGTATTGAACAATTATATCCATACCCAGAAAAACGCCTGACAGAAGTCCTTGCACAATATCCAAATGTGAAAGAACTGGTTTGGGCACAAGAAGAGCCTAAAAACCAAGGTGCTTGGTTGTTCATCGCTCCGCGTCTATATGACGATGTGATGAAAGCGGGTAAACAAGTCCGTATTAGCTACGCTGGCCGTGAAGCATCTGCTGCACCGGCTTGTGGTTCACCATATTTGCATGCAAAACAACAAGCTCAGCTCATCAACGACGCGCTTGCGATCGACGCTGAATAATCCAGGAGATTCTAAGTAATGGCAACCGAAATTAAAGCACCGGTATTCCCAGAGTCAGTTGCGGACGGTACGATCGCAACTTGGCACAAACAACCAGGTGAAGCAGTATCACGTGATGAAGTGATCTGTGATATTGAGACTGATAAAGTTGTTTTAGAAGTTGTTGCTCCTGCAGACGGTACAATTGCCTCTATCATTAAAAATGAAGGCGACACTGTACTTTCAGCTGAAGTCATTGCACAGTTTGAAGAAGGTGCTGTTTCTGGCGCTGCTCAAACTCAAGCAGTTCAGTCTGAAGAGAAAGTTGAACAAGCTGCGGCGAATACTGAAGCAGGTAATTCACCAATCGTTGAACGTCAGCAAGTACAAGACCAAGCGCCAGCAGTGCGTAAAGCATTGACTGAATCTGGTGTTGCAGCAGCTGATGTTGCGGGTACAGGTCGTGGCGGTCGCATCACCAAAGAAGATGTGGCAAACCACCAAGCGAAACCAGCTGCTCCTGCTGCTGCGCCATTAAGCGTTGCTGTGGGCGAACGTATCGAAAAACGTGTTCCAATGACACGTCTTCGTAAGCGTGTTGCTGAACGTTTACTTGCAGCGACTCAAGAAACTGCAATGTTGACCACGTTCAACGAAGTGAACATGAAACCAATCATGGAAATGCGTGCTCAATACAAAGATGCGTTTGAAAAACGTCATGGTGCACGTCTTGGCTTCATGTCATTCTTTGTTAAAGCAGCAACTGAAGCGCTAAAACGCTATCCGGCAGTGAACGCATCAATCGATGGCGATGACATTGTTTATCACGGTTACTATGACATTGGTGTTGCAGTTTCATCTGAGCGTGGTCTGGTGGTTCCTGTACTTCGTGATACAGACCGCATGAACTATGCCGAAGTTGAAAACGGTATTCGTGCATACGCTGCGAAAGCGCGTGATGGCAAATTAGGCATCGAAGACATGACTGGCGGTACATTCACGATTACCAATGGTGGTACTTTCGGTTCATTGTTATCTACTCCGATCTTGAACACGCCACAAACTGCGATTCTGGGTATGCATAAAATCCAGGAACGTCCGATGGCAGTGAATGGTCAAGTAGAAATCTTGCCTATGATGTACCTTGCATTGTCTTATGACCACCGTCTAATCGATGGTAAAGAAGCAGTCGGTTTCCTTGTAACAATCAAAGAATTGTTAGAAGAGCCAGCGCGTCTTATCCTTGATCTGTAATTTATTTATTAAGAATCTTCCCTAATCCCTTTTTAAAAAGAGGGCTTAGGTCTCCCTTTTGAAGGGAGATTAAAGGGGATTATTTGGAGATAAACATGTCTCAATTCGATTTAGTCGTAATTGGTGGTGGCCCGGGCGGCTACGAAGCAGCAATTCGTGCAGCTCAACTTGGTTTCAAAGTTGCGTGTATCGAAAAACGTATTCATAAAGGCAAGCCATCTTTAGGTGGCACCTGCTTAAACGTGGGTTGTATCCCGTCTAAAGCTTTGCTTGATTCTTCTCACCGTTACGAAGATACAGTGCAGCATCTAGATGATCACGGTATTACCACGGGTGAAGTGAAATTTGATCTTGCTAAACTTTTAGCGCGTAAAGACAAAATCGTTGACCAATTGACCATGGGTATTGATGGCTTGCTGAAAGGCAACGGCATCGAATGGTTAAAAGGTACAGGTAAATTACTTGCCGGTAAAAAAGTTGAGTTCGTTTCTCATGAAGGCGAAACTCAAATTTTAGAACCAAAATACGTGATTCTTGCGACTGGTTCTGTGCCAATCAATATCCCATCTGCACCTGTTGATCAAAACATTATTGTTGACTCAACTGGCGCACTTGAATTCCAAGAAGTACCTAAACGATTAGGCGTAATTGGTGCGGGCGTTATCGGTCTTGAATTAGGTTCAGTTTGGCGTCGTCTGGGTGCTGAAGTTGTTGTATTTGAAGCAATGGATGCATTCTTACCAATGGCTGATAAAGCCTTGGCAAAAGACTACCAAAAACTGTTGACTAAGCAAGGTCTTGATATTCGCGTTGGTGCGAAAGTTTCTGGTACTGAAGTGAACGGTTCTGAAGTGACTGTGAAGTACACTCAGGGCGGTGAAGACAAGACTCAAACTTTCGACAAGTTAATCGTATGTGTAGGCCGTCGTGCTTATGCTGAAGGTTTATTGGCGGATGATTGCGGCATTAAACTGACTGAGCGTGGTCTGGTTGAAGTGAACGATTGGTGTGCAACGTCTGTGGACGGCGTATACGCAATTGGTGACTTGGTTCGTGGTCCTATGCTTGCGCATAAAGCCATGGAAGAAGGCGTAATGGCCGTTGAACGTATTCACGGTCATGCCGCTCAAGTCAACTACGACACGATTATTTCTGTCATCTATACCCATCCGGAAGCGGCGTGGGTTGGTTTAACAGAACAGCAAGCCAAAGACAAAGGTCACGAAGTGAAAACCGGTCAATTCGGTTTTGCTGCAAACGGCCGTGCGATGGCTGCTGGCGAAAATGCTGGTTTTGTGAAGTTTGTTGCTGATGCGAAAACAGATCGTCTATTGGGTATGCACGTGATTGGACCTGCTGCGTCTGACATCGTACATCAAGGTATGATTGCACTTGAGTTTGTATCTTCAGTTGAAGATCTACAGTTGATGACTTTTGGTCATCCAACTTTCTCTGAAGTGGTACACGAAGCTGCACTTGCGGTCGATGGTCGTGCCATTCATGCGATTCAACGCAAACGTAAATAAAATTAAAAAAAGAGCGGCTTAGGTCGCTCTTTTTACATTTCATGGTTGTTTTTATGGGAACAATCATCTAAAAATAAAGATAACGATTTTAAGAAATGCTGGTACTGCTTTGACGGACGTCTGGGTACTGGTGGGTTTATAACAAGGCAAAGAAGTAATAAAAGGTTATTGAATGAATTTACATGAGTATCAAGCAAAAGCGCTATTAAAAAAATATGGTATGCCGGTACAGGAAGGGATACTTGCCACCAATGCCGATGAAACGGTACATGCTTTTGAGCAGTTAGGTGGAAAGTTCGCAGTACTGAAAGCTCAGGTGCATGCAGGTGGTCGTGGGAAGGCCGGTGGTGTAAAAGTCGTTAAATCGGCTACCGAGGCTGCTGAATATGCCAACCAGATCATCGGTTCAAACCTGGTAACTTATCAGACCGATGCCAATGGTCAGCCGGTAAATAGCATTTTAGTATCTGAGGATGTTTATCCTGTTGAGCGCGAACTTTATTTGGGTGCGGTGGTCGATCGTTCAACCCGCCGCATTACTTTTATGGCATCGACTGAAGGCGGTGTTGAAATTGAGAAAGTGGCTGAAGAAACCCCTGAAAAAATTATTAAAGTTGAAGTTGATCCTTTAGTGGG
Organism: Acinetobacter sp. YH12254; assembly: GCF_013417415.1. NCBI lineage: Bacteria > Pseudomonadati > Pseudomonadota > Gammaproteobacteria > Moraxellales > Moraxellaceae > Acinetobacter > Acinetobacter sp. YH12254. The sequence continues at coordinate 54,844 of NZ_VPEB01000005.1, forward strand.
GCTCATGCCATTTCAGGCTCGCGAAGTGGCTTTTGCCCTAAAACTCAAAGATGGCCAAATTAATCAATTTGTTAAAGTCATGACTGCTGCTTATCAGGCATTTGTAGACAATGATTTTGCACTTTTTGAAATCAATCCGCTGTCTGTGCGTGAAAATGGCGATATTCTGTGTGTGGATGCCAAAATCGGGATTGATTCGAATGCACTGTACCGTTTGCCTGAAGTGGCTGCGCTACGTGATAAGTCTCAGGAAAATGAACGTGAACTCAAAGCATCTGAATTCGATCTGAACTATGTGGCATTGGAAGGGAACATTGGCTGTATGGTGAATGGTGCCGGTCTTGCGATGGCAACCATGGATATTATCAAGCTTTATGGTGGTCAACCTGCCAACTTCCTCGATGTCGGTGGTGGTGCGACCAAAGAGCGCGTGATTGAAGCTTTTAAAATTATTCTGGCAGATCACTCTGTGCAGGGTGTGTTGATTAATATTTTTGGTGGAATTGTACGTTGTGACATGATTGCAGAAGCAATTATTGCGGCGGTTCAGGAAGTAAATGTGACCGTTCCTGTGGTTGTTCGCCTCGAAGGCAACAATGCGGAACTGGGTGCAAAATTACTGGATGAATCAGGTTTGAAATTGATTTCTGCAAATGGTCTTGCTGACGCTGCAGAAAAAATCGTTGCTGCTGTAAAAGCTTAAGGAGTATCAATCATGAGCGTATTAGTGAATAAAGACACCAAAGTATTGGTACAGGGCTTTACAGGAAAAAACGGTACATTTCATTCTGAGCAGGCTTTGGCTTACGGCACCAAAGTTGTCGGTGGTGTAACACCGGGTAAGGGTGGTCAAACCCATCTGGAATTACCAGTATTCAATACCATGCGCGAAGCGGTGAAAGAAACTGGCGCAGATGCTTCGGTGATTTATGTTCCTGCACCATTTGTGCTGGATTCTATTGTTGAAGCGGTTGATTCGGGCATTGAGTTAATTGTGGTGATCACTGAAGGTGTACCGACCATCGACATGCTTAAAGCCAAGCGTTATCTGGAAACCAATGGTAATGGCACGCGTTTAATCGGGCCAAACTGTCCGGGCATTATTACGCCGGGTGAATGTAAGATCGGGATCATGCCGGGTCATATTCATCAGCCGGGTAAAATTGGAATTATCTCGCGCTCAGGGACTTTGACCTATGAAGCCGTAGCGCAGACCACCAAGCTTGGACTGGGTCAGTCGACTTGTATCGGGATCGGGGGAGATCCGATTCCGGGCATGAACCAGATTGACTGCTTGAAACTGTTCCAGGACGATCCTCAGACTGAAGCCATTATTATGATTGGTGAAATTGGTGGTACCGCAGAAGAAGAGGCAGCGGAATATATTCAGGCTCATGTCACCAAGCCTGTGGTCGGTTATATTGCAGGTGTTACCGCACCTAAAGGCAAGCGTATGGGGCATGCGGGTGCAATTATTTCAGGTGGTAAAGGAACTGCTGAAGAAAAATTTGCTGCCTTTGAGCGTGCGGGTATGGCATATACCCGCAGTCCTGCGGAACTTGGTTCAACCATGTTGCAAGTATTGAAAGATAAAGGTTTGGTTTGATTTATAGATTAAACATGCACTAAAAAGCTCCCAGTTGGGAGCTTTTTTATATCTCATTCTATTTTTAAGTTTTAGCCTTCAGACTCTGGGTCATACCATTAATATCACCACCCTGAATACCAAGTTCATTCATTAGGCTGTCAATTAAGGGTGCTTGGCTGCGATAACGCAGGGCGCTATTTACCACCTGATCTGACAGGGCAACATTGCCATTTTCATGATGTGCATCTGTCTGACAGGAACCGGCATGACTGCCATGCAGGCCATTGACCTGAAGAATCTTGATGTCATCAATATTTTCCATCGGTTTAACACTTTCCCGGATAATTTCAGGCAAGTATTTCAACATGGCTAGGCGAATCTGCATTTCGACCTGTTCAGGTGACAGCACATTATTGGCTTCGTTGACTGCACGGGTACCTTCTGCATCGACCTGATACTGTTTTTCCATCGCCTGAGCCAGTAGAATTTTTGCGTCCGCTTCACCTTTGGCCTTAAGACGAACCTTTTCGGCTTCAGCTTCAGCAGCAATACGTACTGCTTCGGCATCATCTGCTGCGGCTTGTTTTCCGGCTTCAGCGGCAACCGTAATCGCAATTGCATCTTTTTCTGCGTGTTCTTTGGCTGCGACCAGCTCAACCGCTTTTTGACGCTCTGCCTGCTGGATTTGGCGTACAGTGATGACTTCTTCTTCCGCTTTTACCGCTTGAGCACGTGCCTGATCGGCTTGCGCTTTGGCTTCAGATTCGGCGCGAGATTTTTCTGCAATGGCAATGGCACGATCCTGTTCGGCCAGCTCAATAGTTTTCTTTTGTTCGACTTGGGCTTTTTGAATCAGCTGCGCTTTTTGGATATTCTCATTTTCTACATCACGGGCCGCTAAAATACGCTTGAGGTCGACTTCTCGTTCAGCAGCAATTTGTGCTTCTTCTGCTTCACGTTTTTTACCGGCTTCCTGAGCAGAAATTTCAGCCAGTTGCTCGGCACGGCGAATGGCAATTTCGCGTTCCTGTTGCAGCTTGGCATATTCTTCTTCACGAATGATTTGCAGGCGCGCCTGTTCTGCTTCCAGATTTTTAGTTTTGATCGCCAGGTCGGTATCCTGCTCGATATGATTTCGCTTGCGACGACGATCTTCAATGGTTTCAGTGAGCTTGGTCAGGCCTTCAGCATCAAAGGCATTTTGTGGATTGAAATATTTAAATCCAGTTTGATCCAGGCCAGTCAGGGAAACGGTTTCCAGTTCCAGACCATTTTTATGCAAATCTTCTGAAACCACTTGCTGTACTTTTTGTACAAAGTCGACCCGTTTTTCATGCAGTTCTTCCATGGCCATTTCTGCTGCTACTGCACGCAGTGAATCGACAAATTTGCCTTCGACCAGATTTTTTAATTCATTCGGTGACATGGTCTTTTGCCCGAGCGTTTGTGCGGCTGTTGCAATTGAATCAGCAGTAGGTTTGACCCGCACATAGAATTCGGCCATGACGTCCACGCGCATACGGTCACGGGTAATCAGTGCCTGATCATCTGCACGGCGCACTTCAAGACGCAGAGTGTTCATATTGACTTGAATAATTTCATGCAAGACTGGGAGCACGATTGCGCCTCCGCCCAAAATCACTTTTTCACCACCCCAACCGGTACGCACAAAGGAGATTTCTTTACTGGACCGGCGGTATAGGCGCGCAATGATGAGACCGAAGGTCACCAGTGCTGCAAAAATAATTCCAGAAATAATTAAAATATTATATAAATCAAAAGTTAACATTGTTATAAAGTCTCAGTTTGGTTCTGGCTGAATAAAATTAGAGTGCAGTGGCTTGAAAGCCATTTTTGGTTTTATGGGTCAGTACGACATTCTGACCTTGATTTAAAATTTGATTGGTTTCTGGTTCGACTAAAACATAATGGGTCTGGCCATGCTGATCCCGGACTTTGGCTTGTGCAGGAGAGTTGACTTTGGCATCACCCAGAATAATGATTGCGGTACGCCCAATAAGCTCGTCACTATAAATGGCAGAAGTTTCATCTTGAGGCATAAGCTTGCTGGCAGCCATGGCAAGCCAGCGCACTATCGGCATACACAGAAACAGACAGGCTGGGGAAATTAGCCATACATTGAAGAGCTGGCTGGTCAGGCGTTCAAATATTCCCTGAATCAATAAGCCACTCAGGCCATAACTGGTCAGAAAAATGATGAGCCAGATAAATAAAGGCAGACGTCCCAGATATAACCAGTCAAATACTTTGGTGAAAAAGCCGGGATGTTGATCTGGATTAATTTCTGGTTGCAGGGGGTCTTCAGGCAAAAACTGTTCTAACATATTCTGCGAGCCGCCACCGAGCAGCAGTAATATGCATTCCAGTGCAGCAAACATCAGCATCAGACTCAGGCTGATACTAAATACGATATTTGACGGATGAGTAAACAGTTCCCACATTTTTTATCTCTATAATTATGTTTTAGGAAAAGTGTAAGGAAGCCTCTGATGCTATAACGATAGCAGTAATTATTAATTTTGTATGCAAAAAAATAACAAAAAACCTTATAAACAAGGATTGAATATATTATGTATTTAATAATTATTGAACTATTAAAGTTAATAGTAAACTATAAGTTTATTTAGAATCTGCTAAAAAATTAATTATTTTCAATATGTTGTGTAAATTTTAAGGTTGTGTGGATTGGTTTTTCTGAGAAATATAGAAATACTGTGCCTTAGTATCTCTATATTTCTTTCTTAAAGACTTAGAGTAAGGCAGTCTGAATCCGGACTTTCATATCCAGAGTCTGTTGCAGAATATAGTTTTTTATCCATGTGATCTGTTCACCCATCGGGTTCACCTTGATCGCAGTATCCAGAAAATGCAGATCCGGCTGACTGAAAAGTTGCTGTCCCAAAGTCTGCTCCAGCATCTGGCTATTGCTGGTTAAAGGCAATGCCACCAGATAGAATGCTTTAGGGTAATTGTAAAATGCATAGAGTAAGTTAAAGGCTTTTTGATCACCTTTAAGATTACCCGCACCGATTTCATAAGCTGCATTCTGGTTGCTATACGTCACACCCAATAAGAATTCCCAATGACCTTCTTTCAAACGCAGACCAAACTGTAATCCGATCTGGTCGGCAGTCAGTTCATGTTGCAAATAGATATTTAAAGGCTTGCCATCTTCACTGAAAGGTTCTTGTAAGACTAAAATGTGTTGTTGATGCTGATAAATGTAACCTGCAAGCTCTGCTTGTTCCAGGCGAGTTTTTAGAGTGGAGAGATCAAAAGCGCTATAAGCCATAAGCAAAATATATCAAAGGGAGAATTTAGCCTACTCTATTAATTTTTCAGCATCTTGGAAACCACTACTTTAGATTATTTATCTATGCTTTTATGGATGAATTTAAAAATTAGTACAGCAAAAATAGTCAGATGTGGTGACGTTCATTATTGATTCATAAAAACTGATATTTGTTATTAGTGAATTTTTATATGAGCTTTTGATATATCAATATCATAAAACAAGCAATGGCTAAGATAAGTAAATCACTATAATGAATATAAATTTTCAAAAGTGTCATAAGTACACGTTTTTCTAAGCTGGTGTTGTCCATGTCGTTAAATGAGGAAAGACTTACTCATCTCAAACAGCTTGAAGCTGAGAGTATTCATATTATCCGTGAAGTAGCAGCTGAATTTGAAAATCCAGTCATGCTTTATTCCATTGGTAAAGATTCAGCAGTCATGCTGCATCTTGCACTGAAAGCGTTTTATCCAGCCAAACTTCCATTCCCGCTACTGCATGTAGACACGGGTTGGAAATTTAAAGACATGATTGCTTTCCGTGACAACATGGCAAAAAAACATGGTTTTGATTTGATCGTGCATCAAAACAAAGAAGGAGTCGAGGCAGGCATCAATCCTTTCGATCATGGTAGTTCAAAATATACTGACATCATGAAGACCCAAGGTTTAAAACAAGCCTTAAATAAATACAAGTTTGATGCTGCTTTTGGTGGTGCGCGCCGTGATGAAGAAAAATCTCGTGCCAAAGAGCGTGTCTATTCATTCCGTGATGATAAACATCGTTGGGATCCCAAAAACCAACGCCCTGAACTTTGGAACCTTTACAACGGTAAAGTGAATCAAGGTGAAAGTATTCGTGTATTCCCGTTATCAAACTGGACCGAGTTGGATATCTGGCAATACATCTATTTGGAAAGTATTCCACTTGTGCCACTTTACCTGGCTGCAGAACGTCCTGTGGTTGAGCGTAGCGGTACACTTATTATGGTTGATGACGAACGTATGCCTTTAAAAGAAGGTGAAGTTCCACAAATGAAATCGGTACGTTTCCGTACTTTAGGTTGTTATCCATTAACAGGTGCAGTTGAATCAACTGCAGATACCTTGCCGGAAATTATCCAAGAAATGCTCTTGGCAACCAGCTCTGAGCGTCAGGGTCGTATGATTGACCATGATGAAGCAGGCTCGATGGAGAAGAAGAAGCAGGAAGGCTACTTCTAATTTAATCTCCCCCTAAAAATCTCCCCAAACCCCTCTTTGAGAAAGAGGGGCTTAAAAGTGGAGGAAGTCTCCCTTTTATAAAGGGAGATTTAGAGGGATTCAAAACCGATTTCTAAAGAATATGTGGAGCTTTGGGCAATGTCTCATCAATCAGAACTGATTAGCCAAGATATTTTGGGCTATTTGAAACAACATGAAAATAAAGACCTGTTGCGTTTCCTGACTTGCGGTAACGTAGATGATGGTAAATCGACTCTAATTGGTCGACTGCTTTACGATTCAAAATTGATTTATGAAGATCAATTGCAAGCCGTCACCCGTGACTCGAAAAAAGTCGGTACCACAGGCGATGCACCTGACTTGGCACTTCTGGTAGATGGTCTGCAGGCAGAACGTGAGCAGGGCATTACCATTGATGTCGCCTATCGTTATTTCTCGACTGAAAAGCGTAAGTTCATCATTGCCGATACTCCGGGACATGAGCAGTACACCCGTAACATGGCAACAGGTGCATCGACCTGCGACCTTGCGATTATCTTGATTGATGCGCGTTATGGTGTGCAAACTCAAACCCGTCGTCATACCTTTATTGCAAGCTTACTTGGTATTAAAAATATTGTCGTTGCGATCAACAAGATGGACCTGGTGGACTTCTCTGAAGCCCGCTTCAATGAAATTCGGGCAGAATATGCAGCATTCGTTGCGCAGTTGGGCGATCGCAAACCATCGAACATCATCTTTACGCCAATTTCTGCATTGAATGGCGATAACGTGGTGAACAAGTCCGCCAATACGCCGTGGTACACCGGTGAAACGTTAATGGGTACGCTTGAGTCGGTAGAAATTAACCGTACTTCGGCAAAAGCAGATTTTCGTTTCCCAGTGCAATATGTCAACCGTCCAAACCTCGATTTCCGTGGTTTCTGCGGCACGATCGCACTTGGTGATCTCAACGTTGGCGATACCGTAACGGCTTTACCATCAGGTAAATCATCAACAGTAAAAGAAATCGTTACTTTTGATGGCAACCTTGAACGTGCTGTTGCAGGTCAAGCTGTGACTTTAACGCTCAACGATGAAATTGATATTTCACGTGGTAACGTGTTAATTCGTGCCGATCAAGCGGTTCCAAATATTTCTCGTTCAGTTCAAGCGACTGTGGTGTGGATGGCGGATCAAGCGCTGGTGATTGGCAAGCTGTACAACATTAAGATTGGTACACAGACTGTTCCTGCAAAAGTGACAGCGATTCATTACCGTACCAACGTCAACACACTGGAGAAAGTTCAGGTCGAAAATCTTGAGCTGAATGCGATTGCCAATGTGACTGTTGAATTTGATGCGCCCGTGGTCTTTGACCGTTATCAAGACAGCCGTTATACCGGTTCATTTATCTTCATTGATCGTTTAAATAACGTGACGATTGGTGCAGGTATGGTGGAAGAATCAGTTGAATGGTCTGCACATGATGAGCCTGTGACTGCTGAAGTGCGTGCTGCGCGTTTGGGGCAAAAACCTGCTGCGCTGACTGTCTCGGCAAAAGCTTTGGAAAATGCTCAGGCACTTGAAAGTTTACTGATTCAGCAAGGCATCGTGGCAATTGCCAGAGCGGGTCTTGATGCTGCACAAGTTGCATTGCTTCGTGAAACAGGTGTGGTGGTGATTACCGATACTGCTGAAGGTACGGACACCACTTTAATTGTGGAAGCAGTCGAAGAGCTTGCTGAGAAAATTGTAGAATTGGTTCGATTATAAGACTGAGTCGATTTAAAAAAACCGCTGTAAAGCGGTTTTTTTTATTTGGATACTTTTTAAGTATGTAAATAATGTGCAGCCGTGTGAATGTTGAACTTTCACTTAAATTTCTTCTCGATATAATACAAATATTGAGGGGTGTTTATGAAAAAAATATTTATTTTAATCGGGTTGTGTTTGGCTTTTGGGGTGGACGCTAAACAGGCGACCAGTACAGATGCAATTAAGCAAAAAATTATCCAGCAGTCGATTGATCGTTATCCGGGGAATTGTCCATGTCCTTACAATACGGCCAGTAATGGCAGTCGCTATGGTAAACGTAGTGCATATAATCGGGCGGGTGGGCATGCACCTTTGTGTTATCCGGAAGATGTCAGTGATCGGATGGTCAAAGAGTATAAAAGCCGTGGTTAATTACCAAGTCCGGATTTTACCGAGGGGTAAAAACGAAATTTTCTCTACAGTTTATCTTCAGATATGTATGCTTTAATTATTCAGAAAAATCAGTTAGGGATTGAGATAGAATCGTCTTTATCTCCGTTAGACTTTTTGCGCCAGCAATCCTTTTAATGATTGTGCCATTTTTAAAAATCAGCGTAGAAGGCAGGCCATAAACATGATAGCGCAAGGTTAATACTGGAGATTGGTCGATATTTACTTTGCCAAATTTGATTTCGGGCTTGCTTTCAGCATATTGCGCTGCCAGTTCATTAAAGACCGGAAAATTCTGAATACAAGGTTTACACCATTCGGCATAAAAGCGAATGACTGCAAAACCTTCGAACCATTCAAAATTACTGTAATTATTCTCGTTATACTCAATGATCTCGCTCATATCCATCTCCTATCAATTTTTTGAATAGTGACTTGATTATACATAAGTCCGACTTGGCTTCATTCCTCAGCTTAACTATGTTCAAATAACGCCAAGTATCTTGAATATTCAATAAGCAGGGAAATATATGTCACAAGCAAGCATGCAACAGATTATTATTATAGAACCGGGTGATATCGATAAATTGGCTTATGAAACGGTTGCGATCCCCGAAGCCAAAGCAGATGAAGTTCTGGTGAAAGTCCATGCTTTCGGAATTAATCGTCCAGACATTTTGCAACGTCAAGGTTTGTATCCAATGCCAAAAGGCGTAACACCAGTCCCGGGCCTTGAAGTCGCGGGTGAAGTGATTGCAGTCGGTGCTGAGGTAAGCCAGTTTAAAGTTGGTGATAAAGTCTGTGGCTTGACCAATGGTGGTGGTTATGCAGAATATTGTGTCGTACCAGAAAGCCAGACCTTGAATATTCCGGAAGGTGTAAGCTTTACACAGGCGGCAGCCATTCCTGAAACCTTTTTTACCGTGTGGGCCAATGTGTTCCAGATGGGGCAGGCCAAAGCAGGCGAAACCGTGCTGATTCATGGCGGGAGCAGCGGCATTGGCACTACTGCTTTAATGTTATGTAAAGCACTTGGAATTAAAAGCTTTGCGACTGTCGGTACGGATGACAAGGTTGCAGCTATTTCAGAGTTAACTTATGCGATTAACTATAAGACGCAAGACTTTGAGCAAGTGATTAATGAAGCAACTGACAATGGCGGGGTCGATGTCATTCTGGATATGGTGGGTGGGCCATATTTAGAGCGGAACCTGAATTTGCTGCGTCGTGATGGACGTCTGGTGTATATCGCCTTTTTGGGCGGTCGTAAAGCCAAAGAGGTTAATTTAGGTCCTATCATGATGAAACGTCTGACCATTACGGGTTCGACCATGCGTGCACGTACTAGGGCTGAAAAAGCTGAAATTGCACAAGGTCTCAAAGAACAAGTGGCACCGTTATGGGCGAAAGGTGAATGTCTGCCTATGATTTATAAAACTTTCAAGTTTGATCAAATCCAAGATGCACATGCAGCCATGGATACCGGGGAGCATGTCGGTAAAGTGGTGGTTGAAGTAATTTGATCGAATGTGATCGAGTCAAAAAATACCAGTGATTTCACTGGTATTTTTTGGTTTTAAATAAAAATTTAACAACAAAAAAATGTATATTATTTTGAATAAAAGTTAAAAAATAACAACTATGCGACACAACCTGTCAAGAATGATAGGTAAATTGCACTCATAGATAATTCCGACTAAAAGATTCAACATTCACATGAATATGAGATGGAAAAATATATGAAAATTATTTCAGCACCTTATAGTCCTAAACATGGTTCAAAAGCGTTAGGGCGTATTCATAAAATGATTATACGCGGGACAATCACTTGGACAAAACTACATGAATTATATGGTGCGATGCTGCATCTAGAGCGCTATGTGGAAAGATTAACCACCCAGAATAGTCATGCAGGTCAAAAGCGATCCAGAAAATCTAAATAAGCAGTGATATTTTTATAGTCAATAGATAACGAGGACTTTATATAGATAAATGCCTTAGACTTTGTCCTAATATTACTCACTTATTGAGATTGAGTATAATTAATCAAATATTTAGCTATAAGTAAGTACATAACAGTGTATTAAGTGGGGATTTATGAAGCGGCAAGCTTCAACACATGAACGTCTTGCAGAGCGTTTAGCCAGAATTTTGACCAAATTAAATGTCGGATATCAACTTCGGGCTACCGAATTGGCTGCAGAATTCCAGGTCAGCACCCGCACCATAGAGCGTGATTTCGATCGGCTAAGCTCTTACTTGCCTTTACTTCAGGATGAACAAAAAAGATATTATCTGGATACCTCTTATTTGGGACGGTTTAAGCTACAAGATATTCAAAACTTTGCTCAACTTTCCGGGATCAGTGAGCTTTATCCGGCGTTGGATATGTCGTTTTTACGTGAATTGTTAGATGATCGTGCCAATCTGGTGTTTTCTGCAAAAGGCTATCATTTTGAAGACACCAAACAGTTTGCTGAGCATTTTAAAACTTTAGCCGCTGCTATTCATAAGCGTTATTATATTCATTTACGTTATCGTGAAGAATCCAGAAATATCCAGCCTTATCGTTTAATCCATCATCATGGCATTTGGTATCTGGCGGGTATAGATCAGGGAAAACTAGGCACCTACCGTCTCAGTCAGATTCAGCAAGTTGAATTGTTGCTTGATCTGAAGCCCTTTGAACATGAGGCTGAAATATTAAAAATTCTGGAGGATGAAGAAGGGATCTGGTTTGGGCAGCAGAAACAACAAGTCTGGGTAAAAATTCAGCCAGAAGTCGCCATGTTTTTTAAAGAGCGTCGTTTATTTCCGGAACAACAGATTGAGCAAGAGTCAGCATCGGGAGAGTTGTTAATCAGTTGTCAGATTCGCCATGAAATGCAGCTTTTACCTTTGGTGCGTTACTGGATGCCCCACATCAAGATTACTGAGCCTGTACATTTTCAGCAGAAACTGGAGCAAGATTTAGAACGTTATTTACGTTCTGCGGGATAAAATCGCACGTCTGTATAAGATGGCTTGATTGATAGTTTGACTTATTTTCTAAATTTCAGACATAAAAAAACCAGCTTAATGCTGGAGATTTTATTGCACCATTTTAACAAGGATTAAAATGGTGCCCGAGGCCAGACTCGAACTGGCACGCTTTGTGGGCGGGGGATTTTAAATCCCCTGTGTCTACCGATTTCACCACTCGGGCTTTAACAAGATGGAGGCGGAGGTCGGAATCGAACCGGCGTCCACGGAGTTGCAGTCCGCTGCATGACCACTCTGCCACCCCGCCACGTCTTGTTGATGCGTATATTATCAAGCCCTGAAAAAAAAACAATAGCATATTCATTTGTATGCGCATAAAAACAGCATCTGGCGGAAAATATTTAAATTATTCATGTAGAATGTGCAAAATTGATTCATATCAACACTTGGGAGAAATGCCGTGGCATTAGTTCTAGACGGTCGTGCATTGGCGAAGCAAATTGAAGCTGACTTGTTTACTCGCGTAGAAGCGCTGAAAGCAAAATCAGGTCGTACTCCAATTCTTGCGACGATTTTGGTAGGTGACGATGGTGCATCTGCAACTTATGTGCGTATGAAAGGCAATGCTTGTCGCCGTGTTGGTATGGATTCATTGAAAGTTGAGCTTCCAACAGAAACCACAACTAAACAACTTCTTGCAGAAATTGAAAAGTTAAATGCCAATCCAGATGTACACGGTATTCTGCTTCAGCATCCGGTTCCGGCTCAAATTGATGAGCGTGCATGTTTCGATGCGATCTCGCTTGAAAAAGATGTCGATGGCGTCACTTGCCTGGGTTACGGGCGTATGGCGATGGGCGAAGCTGCCTATGGGTCAGCGACGCCTGCCGGGATCATGACGATTCTGAAAGAAAACAACATTGAAATCGCGGGTAAACATGCGGTGGTTGTAGGTCGTTCTGCAATTTTGGGCAAACCAATGGCGGCAATGCTGCTTGAAGCCAACGCAACTGTGACCATTTGCCATTCACGCACTCAAAACCTACCTGAATTTGTAAAACAAGCCGATATTATTGTTGGTGCGGTCGGTAAAGCGGAATTGATTCAAAAAGACTGGATCAAACCAGGTGCAGTGGTAGTTGATGCAGGTTTCCATCCACGGGATGGCGGTGGGGTAGGTGATATCCAGTTGCAAGGCATTGAAGAAATTGCGTCTGCTTATACCCCGGTTCCGGGTGGTGTGGGCCCGATGACCATCACCACTTTGATTCGTCAAACGGTAGAAGCTGCTGAAAAAGCGCTTGGTTAATTAAATCCTCCCTAACCCTCCACTTGCGCTAAATTTAAAAGCAGTGCTTTAAATTTAGCTCAGGAGGGAACTCTGATCACTATTTTTGGATAGAGTTTCCCCTCTTTTTTAAAGAGGGGCTAAGGGAGATTTTTCAAAGATATAAATACCAATTAAAAGAAACCCAATGAGCTGTACCTTTCAATTGCCTAAAGCCCCTCAGCATCTGCTAAAAGCCTTACATGATGTGATTCCACATTGTGAATTACAGGCGCAGCAGCTTCCCGATACGCCTATTTCTTTATGGCTCATTCCACCGGTATTTCCAACAGATAAACTCGATGATGAAGTGATTCGTCGTATCTGGAATGATACGCCGTATTGGATCTTTTGTTGGGCGTCTGGCTTGTCTATGGCTCAATGGCTATTGGCTGAACCACAGCATGTCAAAGACAAGGTGGTACTGGATTTTGGTGCGGGTTCGGGTGTAGTGGCGATCGCAGCGAAAATGGCAGGCGCAAAACGGGTGATTTGCTGTGATATCGACCAGATCAGTCTGGATGCATGTCGTGCCAATGCAGAGCTGAATAGTGTCGAGCTTGAATATTTGGATGATCTGTATAAGGCAGAGCAGCTAGATATTCTGTTAGCCGCAGATGTGCTCTATGATCAATGCAACCGTTTCTTCCTGGATGAATTTTTAAAATTCGCACCTGAAGTATGGGTAGCAGACAGTCGAGTCAAAAATTTTAGTCATCCAAAGTATATAAAGCTGGATGAACGTAGCGCGACGACCTGGCCAGACCTGGATGAATCGCCGGAATTTCGTAATGTCAGTTTTTATAAAACACGTTGAATTTGAAAAATAAAAAGGGCAATAAGCCCTTTTTATTGTGTTGCTTTGAATATATCGGATATTAAGAACAAGTATAAAGAATGACACGCATCGTGGTTGGGCGGGCGTCTAAGGCTTCGCGTGCACCGAGATTCTCGCTATTATATAGATCTGGGGTATTGCTTAAGCTGATTTGCGTGCGGCTATTACCTAATTGGCGGCCATATTGTTCCTGCTCCGCAAGTGGATTAGAAATTTCATTGGTGCTTAAAATCTGGATATTATAGGTTTTTGAACCGCCCAAAGTCTGTTGACAGGCTGCCTGCAATTTTCTTTCATCCTGATTAGGCCGTCCTGAAAGCGTATAGCTCAAGGTTGCTGTATTGCCTGAACGTTCCAGAATTTCATAGCCACTTTTTCCGTTGAATTGATGTGGTGCAGTCTGACACGCACTTAACATGAAGCTGCTTGCAGCCAGAGCTAAAATGACCGTTGTTCTTTTCATATTTATATTTCCTAAAGTCTTGCGCTAATTATGCCATAGTTTGCTTCAACTGCTGCTCTGGTCAATTGTGATCAATTGTTTATCCATTTAATAAAAAAGGCCGCTTACGCGACCTTTTTTAATCAAACTTTTAGATCAATCAGCAATTAAGCAGATTTAACCGCAGCAATTAATTCTGCTTGACGTTGTTTTAACGCCTCTGGCAAACGACCACCAAGTTTGTCGAACAATTCAGTGTGGCTTTCAAGTTCTTTGATCCATTGATCTTTATCTTGAGCAGTCACAAGGTCAAATTGTTCTTTCGTGAAGTCAGAACCAGTCCAGTTCAATTGTTCATAAGTTGGAACGCGGCCAATTGGTGTGTCAACAGCAGTTGCACGACCTTCACAGCGGTCAATGATCCACTCAAGAACGCGCATGTTTTGACCGAAACCAGGCCATACGAAGTTGCCTTCAGCGTCACGACGGAACCAGTTCACGTTATAGATCCCAGGAAGTTTGTTGCCAGCAGCTTCAGCTTTCTCAGCAACTTGCTCGCCCATTTCTAACCAGTGCGTGAAGTAATCCGCCATGTTGTAGCCAGCGAAAGGAAGCATCGCGAACGGGTCACGACGAACAATACCTTGTTGACCAACAGCAGCAGCAGTGGTTTCAGAGCCCATGGTTGCAGCTTTGTAAACACCATCAACCCAGTCAAATGCTTCTGAAATTAGAGGCACTGTGTCCGCGCGGCGACCACCGAAGATGAACGCAGAAATTGGAACACCTGCTGGATTTTCCCAGTCAGCGTCAATCGAAGGGCATTGACCAGCAGCAACAGTGAAGCGAGCATTTGGATGCGCAGCTTTTTCTTCGCCAGTGTGAGGTTGACCTTTCCAGTTGGTCAGGTTAGCAGGTACTTCTTTAGAAAGACCTTCCCACCAAACTTCACCGTTGTCAGTTACAGCAACGTTGGTATAGATCACATCTTTAGTTAATGTTGCCATACAGTTCGGGTTGGTCTTGGTATTTGTACCCGGTGCTACACCGAAGAAACCAGCTTCAGGGTTGATTGCATATAGACGACCGTCTTCACCTGGTTTGATCCAAGCAATATCGTCACCTACAGTTTCAATTTTCCAGCCTTCGTAGCCCGCTGGTGGAATCAACATCGCGAAGTTGGTTTTACCACATGCAGATGGGAATGCCGCTGCGATATAGTGTTTTTCGCCTTGTGGATTGGTCACGCCAAGGATCAGCATGTGTTCAGCTAACCAGCCTTGTTGACGACCCATAAATGATGCAATACGTAAAGCCAGGCATTTTTTACCAAGCAATGCGTTACCGCCATAACCAGAACCGTAAGACCAGATCTCACGAGTTTCTGGATAATGCACGATGTATTTTTCAGGGTTGCAAGGCCATGCAACGTCTTTTTCGCCTTGTTCTAGCGGAGCGCCCACAGTATGTACACATGGAACGTATTCGCCATCAGTACCTAGAACGTCATAAACAGCTTTACCCATGCGAGCCATTTTAGACATGCTTACAGCAACGTAAGGAGAATCTGTTAATTCGATACCGATGTGTGCAATATGAGAACCTAAAGGACCCATAGAGAAAGGCACAACGTACAAAGTACGACCTTTCATAGAACCGTCAAACAAACCGTTGAGGCGAGCACGCATTTCAGCAGGCGCTTCCCAGTTGTTGGTTGCGCCAGCGTCTTCTTTGTTTTCAGAGCAAATGTAAGTACGACCTTCAACACGAGCAACGTCAGAAGGATCAGAATTCGCAAGATAAGAACCAGGATGAGTTTCTTGATTCAGTGCTTGCATTGTGCCGTTAGCGATCATCAAGTCGATATAACGTTGATATTCTTCTGCGCTACCGTCACACCATTCAATTTTTGCTGGTTTTGTTAATTTAGCAATCTCTTCCACCCAAGCAATAAGCTTAGGGTGACGAACGAATTCTGGTGCGTTCACTTGGGTCATGGTGAGGCCTATCTCAAATGTGTACAAAAAGGATGTACAAAGTACAATCCGAGCAATAAAAATGTTGCCCGGATGATATATGAAAAAAAGTGGCTGTATTAAAGCATAAAATGATAAAAAAAATAAGACCAAAGAAGCACTAGATTTCTTTTGGCATATAATGCTATTTTATTTGTAAATATAATAAAAACAATAAGATAAAACTAAATATTTGAATTGTCTTGGTTATTTATTTTAATTATGAATAGTATTTATTTTAAAAATTATTAATAAAATCAGTTTATTAATTTTATAGCACGTCTCATATTCGTTATTGATTAAATAAATGGTTGCCATTTGAATTTTACATAAAGCTACTGTTAATTGTCTATGAATTGGACAAAATGCCAATAGGCTTCATAAAGTTGTGCGAAAAATGTCTAATCAATCTAAACCCTTATCGCTTATTTATAATCATAATGCTGGTTTTCGCATACAAGGGCCAGAAGGGATCTATGAACAATTGACTGAAATATTTTCAGCGCAAGGTTATCAGACTAAAGCTTATGAAATCAATGATTCACAGCAATTTGATCACGTTATGGCGGAGGTGTTGACACGACATTTAGCGTCGGATGAAGCAGGTATCGTGGTGGCAGCAGGTGGGGATGGTACTTTAAATACAGTCGCCAAACATTTATTGAATACGCAAATTTCTGTTGGAATTTTACCCTTGGGTACTTTTAATTATGTAGCCAGATTATTAGATATTCCCCTGGATTTAATTGAAGCCGCTAAAGTGATTGCCACGGGACAATCTAAACGTATCAATGTAGCCCAAATTAATCAGGATATTTATCTGAATAATGCCAGTTTGGGTCTGTATCCCTTATTTATCAAAAAACGTGAAGATTATAACCGGCGGTTTGGTCGATTGCCGTTACATGCCTATACTTCCGCACTGGATGTGCTGATTCGCGACCGTAAGGAACTGAAACTGGAAATCTGGGTAGATCACAAGAAATATCCGGTAAAAACACCGCTGATCTTTTTTGGCAACAATCCCTTGCAACTGGCAGATATGAAAATGCAGATTGCCAAAGCAGCAGAGCAGGGTAAAGTCGCAGGAGTAGTGGTTTCTAAAAGTGATAAGCTAACTTTATTTAAGCTTGTGTATCAGTTGGTTCGTGGCAAGATTGATCAGGCTTCGGATGTTTACAGTTTTGCAGCCGATCAAGTCCGTATCGAATCTAGATCCAAGAAATTGATGGTGGCGATTGATGGCGAAATCGTAGAAATGGCGCCGCCCCTCAATATTTCTGTTTTAAAAAACAGCCTGAGTGTAAGGGTGCCGCATGATCCTGCATCTGTCTGATCTGCATTTTGGGACAGAAAAACCCGAGTGTTTAGAGGCAATTCGACAGTTCTGTCAGACTCATCCTCTGGAAGCGGTCGTCGTCAGTGGTGATCTGACCCAACGCGCACGTTTAAGCCAGTTTTTGGCCTGTAAACGGTTTTTAGATCAGCTTGAGACACCTTATCTGGTAATTCCGGGTAATCATGATATTCCGCTCTATCATTTATGGAATCGGCTGTTCAATCCATTTACCCGTTATCAGCTTTTTTTTGGTGAACTTGAACCCACACTTGAAACAGACAACTTTTATCTGGTGGGGGTGAACTCAATCCGGCGCCGCTATCACACCAAAGGGCATTTATCGCTTGAGCAGATTCAGCGTATTGATCGGAAATTAGGCCAAGCGCCTTCTTCCAAATTAAAAATTATTGTCAGCCATCAACCGTTCTATGTGCCTTTTCAAAATAAGCGCGGTTTTAAGGATAGTCCATTGATGGCCAAAATTGCTTTAGAAGCTTGGGCAGCACATGGCCTGTTTGCAGTCTTGCATGGACATCTGCATCAACCTGCGGTTTATGATTTGAACCTGATCTTTGATTTGGGGGCAGATCATCCTGTTTATGATGTACATGCAGGTACTTCAGCCTCGCATCGGCTACATAAAAAAGAGCCAAATAGTTTTAATCTGATTGATGCATCAGGAAAAATTTCCCAGTATTTATTCGATGACGTGACCCAGTCCTTTCTGTTAAAGCCTGATATGTTGAATAAATAGACGAAAAATCAGTATTCGTTAAAAAAAAGCAATTTTTTTTCATTTTTGCCCTTGAAGCGTTTTATTCCATCTCCATAAAAGTGACATCAAAAATTTTTGATGATGACCCATGGAATAATTAAGTCGTCATCAGTGACCTAAAAAGACTTAGTCTGATGGAGTTAAATATGAGCAACATTCGTCCATTACATGACCGCGTTGTTATTCGTCGTGTTGAAGAAGAAACTAAAACAGCTGGCGGTATTTTACTTCCTGGTTCTGCTGCAGAAAAACCAGCTCAAGGTGAAATCATTGCTGTAGGTAATGGTCAAATCACTGACAATGGTGTACGTGCACTAGATGTAAAAGTTGGCGATAAAGTATTGTTCGGTACGTATGCGGGTACAACTGTGAAAGTTGACGGCGAAGAACTTCTTATTATGAAAGAATCTGACATTTTAGCGGTATTTGCTTAATTTCCGTTTAAAGTCGTCTTATATTCATCAGAATTTAAAAGATATTAAAAGTATTTGGAGTCAAAAATGTCAGCTAAAGACGTAAAATTTGGTGATTCAGCGCGCAGCAAAATGATTGCTGGTGTGAATATCCTTGCAGATGCAGTGAAAGTAACACTAGGTCCTAAAGGCCGTAACGTTGTGATCGACCGTTCTTTCGGTGCGCCGCACATCACCAAAGATGGTGTAACGGTTGCCAAAGAAATCACCCTGAAAGATAAATTCGAAAATATGGGTGCTCAGCTGGTTCGTGAAGTGTCTTCTAAAACTAATGACATCGCAGGTGACGGTACCACCACTGCAACTGTATTGGCTCAAGCAATTTTGAACGAAGGCATCAAGTCAGTTACAGCGGGTATGAACCCAATGGACTTGAAACGCGGTATCGATATCGCTGTTAGATCTTTGGTTGCTGAAATTAAAGCAACTGCTCAACCTGCGTCTGATTCTAAAGCGATTGAACAAGTCGGTTCGATCTCTGCAAACTCTGACACCACTGTAGGTAAACTGATTGCGCAAGCAATGGAAAAAGTGGGCAAAGAAGGTGTCATTACTGTAGAAGAAGGTTCAGGCTTTGAAGATTCTCTAGATGTGGTAGAGGGTATGCAGTTTGACCGCGGTTACATCTCGCCATACTTCGCAAACAAGCAAGACACGCTAACTGCGGAGCTTGAAAATCCGTTCATTCTTCTGGTTGACAAAAAAATCAGCAACATTCGTGAGTTGATCACAGTGCTTGAAGCTGTTGCGAAAACAGGTAAACCGCTTTTGATCATCGCTGAAGATGTTGAAGGCGAAGCGTTGGCAACTTTGGTTGTCAACAACATGCGCGGCATCATCAAAGTATGTGCAGTTAAAGCACCTGGTTTTGGTGATCGTCGTAAAGCGATGCTGCAAGACATTGCGATCTTGACTGGCGGTACGGTGATTTCTGAAGAAATTGGCATGCAGCTAGATCAAACTGCACTTGAACATTTAGGTACTGCACATAAAGTGACTGTATCTAAAGAAAACACAGTGATTGTGGATGGTGCGGGTAATGCAGGTCAAATCTCTGAACGTGTTCAGCAAATCCGTGCGCAAATTGAAGAATCGACGTCTGAATATGACAAAGAAAAACTTCAAGAACGTGTTGCTAAATTGGCAGGCGGTGTTGCAGTGATCAAAATCGGTGCTGCGACTGAAGTTGAAATGAAAGAGAAGAAAGACCGTGTAGATGATGCCCTTCATGCAACGCGTGCTGCGGTTGAAGAAGGTGTGGTTGCAGGTGGTGGTGTTGCACTGGTACGTGCAGCGAAAGTATTGGATAACGTAACTGGCGCGAATGATGACCAAAATGTAGGTATCAACATTCTACGTCGTGCGATTGAAGCGCCGCTTCGTCAAATCGTATCGAATGCGGGTGATGAGCCTTCAGTGGTGATCAATGCTGTGAAAAATGGCGAAGGCAACTTCGGCTATAATGCGGCAACGGGTGTTTATGGCGATATGCTCGAAATGGGTATTCTTGACCCAGCAAAAGTAACGCGTTCTGCACTTGAGCATGCTGCTTCTGTTGCTGCATTAATGTTGACAACTGAATGTATGATCACAGATATTCCAGAAGACAAGCCTGCAATGCCTGATATGGGCGGCATGGGTGGTATGGGCGGCATGATGTAATTCATGTTGATCATTTGATCTTGAAAAATCCCTACCTCAGGTAGGGATTTTTTTTATTTCTTGATAAAAAAGTACGATTTCAATAAAAAATAGAGTAAAATTTGAGACATAAGTTTGATCTAGATTAAAAAATGCAAACAGGGTATCATTTTTTATTAAAAAATTGATTAATGTTTATTTTTGTAACATTTGATCTTGGAATATATAATTTTTTGATTTATTATTTAATCAAAATATAATTGATGTGCGGCTATATGAACAGTACAGTTATAAATAATGAGGGGGAAAGTTCAGAGGATCATTCTGAACTGGTATTGATTAGTAAATGTGAATTAAAGTCTTTATACCGGAAATTAAAGGAATATGAAGATCGTTTACGGAGATATGAACATGAGCATAAAAAAATTTTAGCTTATTTCACGCATAAAAATTAGAATTGATTTAACTCATCAATCAACTTTTTAATGATATCTTTATGATGATTTTTTAAAGCGCGAAACTTTAGATAATAGTCTAGATCTCCAATATCATGTTCTGAAATCTGAGCACTCGGACTAATATCCTGGTCTCCAAATCTTAGCCATTGATTAGATACATTTAACCAAATCGCTAAAATAGAGAGTTTATCTTGGCTAGGGATGGCCTTACCTAATAACCAGTTATTTGCAGATTGTACGGAAATAGAGGTGCCATCGTAACGGTTATTAAATTCTTTAGATAAATAAGTCGGACTAATAGGATGCCCGACAGCGTTTAAAGCTTGTTTTAAGCGTTCAGCAAATAATTTTTTTTCTTCTTGATTGCTCATAAATTAAGTTCTCTCTTTCTATCTCATCATACACTTTATAAGTTTTATCTTAAAAATGTATTTAAAATACTACAATGATTTTAAGAGCATAATTTTAAGAAAACTCGACTCATATTTCAATTGTAACAAGGTTGTTTATCCTATCTTGTTGTAATTATTTGTAATTTTTATTTATTTCTACACTTTAGATTGAATTCAACTAAATAAAAATATTAGTCAATCAATCTGTGAATTAATCAAGGTTACTTTATCATTTTTTATTTCTTAAATTGCTATTTAAAACAAAATCTTAAGTTAATTTCATATTATTTTCACCCTCAAAATCAATTTTAAATTTAAAAATAAATCAAATATTGATTGATATCTTTGTTTCGTTTTGTATATTATTGCCTCAGGTCCGCTCTAGCAGCGGCAGGTAGTGGATGGCAGTCTCCAGAACAACCAGACATTCAACTCAGTTTTGCTGGTTTACATCAATCCTAGGGTAGACCAGTCTTTTTATAAAAATTGAAGGAAATTTACATGAAATTTCAAAAGACTCTTTTAGCAGCTGCTTTAACTTTAGCTTCATTCACAATGGCGAATGCGGCTGAGCCAAAAAAAGGTGAGCAAGTTGTTGATCAGTATGCATTCACTGCAGAAGGTACGACAGAGCCTACTTATGTATATGCAATTGGTAACAAAGTTTATACACGTGATCTAATCGAAGGTTCTACTACTGATTATAAATTTAATGAATTAGAAAATGAGACAGTTGCAACTATTAAAGCGGATGGCTATACGTTTGTTCGTGGTGGTTTAGTTGGTACTGAGACTGTCGTTGGTGGTCCTGAAGAATCTGAACCTGTAGAAGTACCTGCAGACACAGCTCATACTTGGAATTATTCATTATCTTCTAATACAACAGTTGTGGGCGATGAAGTTCAATTTTCAGGTAACGTAACTAGCGAAATTGCAGGTGATGAGCAAGCGGTTGATGGTTTGTTGGAAGAAGCAGATACTACGATTGTGGGGAATGGTAAATTCCAAAATCTTTCTGTAGGTGCTTTTGACGGTTCGAATGGTAACAACCTTGGCGTACTTTCAAGTGAGGTGCTTGTTGCTGCAAATGGAACAACTACTGTTGCTGAGACTGCACTTAATGCACATGGTTTAACCTTAATTAAAGTTAATCCAGAAAACTTAAATGGTAATGTATCTATTAACTATGAAACAGGTACTTTAACATCACAGCAAATTACTGGTGGCACAGCTGTAGATACTACACCGCTAAAAGCTTACGGTACAATTAGTGAAGCTGGTGTGCGTGATGCACAAGTTATTGAGTTCAATGGTAAATATTACACGGTTGCTGCTGATAAAACTCTTACAGAAACAACTGTTGATTCAATCGAAAATCTTACATTGGTAGGTGCTGGTGCAGCTTCTGGTTTGTTTGGTGGTGTTACAAACCAAATTAATTCAACAGCATTTGTAGGTGCTACTAAAACTGTATATGGTGAATCGGTACAATCATTTGATAATGCTGGTCAAATTTTAGTTGGTGGTAGTGATACAGAAGCATCTGCAGGTGTAATTCCAGCAGGTACAGATTTCCAAGTTGGTACAAATGGTCCAACTACAACTAAGTCTCAAAGTGTAGAAACTGGTATTATTGCTACTGATTCAGAAGGCGGTAATATTTACGGTTTAGAAGTTAAAAAATCTACAACTGATGTAAATGGTACTACATCTGCTAAAACTACAATCACTGCTGACTATGTAGATTCTGGTGACTTCCGTATCAATGGTGTAAGTATTGTTGATAATATCCAAACTACTGTAGACGACGCTGTAGGTGGAGCAACTGCTCAAATCGATGCTAAAGTTGCTGAAGTTGATCAACGTTTAACTACTCAATTCAATACAACAGCTGGTCAATTAAATAGCCGTGTAAATCAGTTGAACTCTCGTATTGATGACGTAGAAAAAACTGCTTATCGTGGTGTAGCAATTGCATTAGCTGCTCAACAACAAATTCCTAATATCGGTGCTGGCCAATTCGCTGTATTTGGCGGTGTAGGTCACTATGAAGGTGAGTCTGCTGGTGCCCTAGGTGTTGCAAGCGTATTTGCTGATGGTCGTACTTCTGTAAGTGCTGCTCTTGGTTTCGCTGGCGGTAATGAAGTTGGTGGCCGTGTAGGTGTATCATACGTATTTGGCGGTAAATAATTACTCCTTATACTGAGCTATAAAAAATCCCCGCATATTGCGGGGATTTTTTATGTCTTTACAAAATTATGATGAAGACTTTTTAATTAATTTGTAATTTAAATTACTCTCAATTTTCTTACCTGACTCCACATCACGTGCTTCAATAAAATTTTCGCCAACAAAAAATTTACGGTTTTCAGCTTTGTTATCTAATGTGATGAGTGATGGATCCTGAGGATCAAAACTAAAACTGCCTTTGAGTTCAAATTCATTATTATTAGCTTTCCCTAAATATTCTTCACTCAGTTCATAAGTCTTATCTGAATTAAGCTGTAACTCGACTTTAATGCCTTCACAGTCGGCACAAGGAAATACACCTTCATATTCACCTGCCCAATCTAATGAGGTCTCTGCGCTATCAGCCCGAGTCAGATTGGTACCGGGGTTATTTTGCTCCGTCATCGCTGGGCTGGATGGTGCATTATGATTCATTGGCTCATTGTCATTCTGTTTTGAACATGCTGTCAACGTTGATGAAATAGCGACTGCCATCGCAGCGGTGAATATAAATTTCTTCATTGTTTTGATCCTATGGATTTATTTGTTAGCTAATTACATTAAAAGCAGTCTGTATAGATAAATAGAGCAATCTTGTTAAAGTTTGATTCATTAGGTGAATCAGATCAAAGTTATTCATCAATCAATAGACTTTAGGGATTTTCATAAAATATTAAAGGCATTTTATGTCGTTTCACCAAGGGCTGCTTGGCGCTATGATTAAGAAAGAACTATAAAAAATGAGGCAGCAATGAAATTAGAACAAGAAAATAATCTGATTGCAAAAATTTATGATGCTGCATTATTGCCAGCTTTGTGGCTGGAGGTGATCGAAGATATCGTGAGCTACACTAAAAGTAAGAGTGCAATCTTTACCGGTCTGGATCAGCTTAATCCAGGCTATGATTTTGTTCACACGTATAATATCCCGAATGAAAGTTTGGCTGCCTATCAGGATGAGCGTATCAGAGTGATTGATATGAAGCTCCATATGCCCTTATGGAATGATATTGAGATGGGGGATGCGCTAAATCAGAATTGTCAGCATTATGCAGAGCGGCCCGGTACGGATCATTATGTATTTTATGAAAAATGTTTAAAGCCAACAGGTGTCTGCTATCTGGCTGGCGTATTGCTGGATCGGGGAAATTATCGTTGGGCGGTACTGGGTATTCATCGTGCACCTGAAGTACAGCCTTTTGAACAGGCAGAGCTGGATTTTCTCCGACGCATCAGTATTCATTTACGCCGGGCTTTACAAATTCACCGACAAATCAGCTTGATTCAACAAGATAATTTAAACTTGTATACGCTATTGGAGGGTTTAAAAACAGGGATTGTGCTGCTTGATCAAAACTTGTGTTTAAGCTATTCCAATCCTGTGGCACAGCAGATGATTCATCAAAGTTCATGTCTGGATCTGGATAGACATAATCATCTAAAAATCCATCCTTCTCAGCAGGCACGTCTTGATCAGTTGTTAGAAAGTGCTTTACTGGATGCTACAACGGTTCAGGCTGAGGTCGGTGGAGTCTTGGCACTGAGTGATAGTACGGGGTCTCAATTAATGCTGACGGTGGTGCCATTTAAAAAATTAAGAAATATGCAACATTTACAGTCTGCTCAGCATCAAATTGCCTTATTTATGACAGATAAAAACCAGCATTATTCCCTGTCAAGAGCTTACCTACAACAGTGTTACCAGCTTTCCAAAAGAGAGTTTGATTTATGCGAGTTGTTAATTAATGGTTATAAAATAGAAGATATTGCAGAACAGTGTGGCATTACGTTGAGTTCGGTACGGACGTATTTTAAAAATATTTATGAAAAAACCCAATGTTGTTCGCAAATCGAACTGATGCATTTATTGATGGGTTGTACCATTCAATTTGAACATATTGATTAAACCGGCCTGAATTTCATATTCAAGCCGGTTTATATGGGTTATTTAACACGTTGTAAAGTTACAGGATCTTCACCTTGCGGATGTAAGATAAGATTGTTGTTAGATATATTGATGCTTGCAATTGTCTTGCTGCCATTTGAACTATCTTGTAATCCACCACACTCGTTGGTATCGAATAATACCTCGGTTGTGGTGAGAGTATTTGCTGACAATGTATATTTGCCATATTCAATCCCTGGCCAACCACAATCATCTCCGCCTTCAGTGTCTAGGAAGAAATAATAGTTATTATCAAAGAAAGCAAATAGGTGCGTTTCATTGAGTCGCCACGTGCCGACGAGACTATTAGACTGCTTAACTCGATTTAAACGGTATTCAGTATTAACGCCCGGTTCAGTAAGAATTAATTGAGTTCCATTAAAGTTTAAAGAATAAGGTTTATTCTCGGCAGGATGTGAAAGTCCCCATTCACCATTGGTGTCATGCAGGATTTCCGGTTCAATCACGGTTGTTGTTGCATTCCATTTTAAGCGGCCCATTTCAATACCTGCTTGACCACTCTCATCTTTGGCTTCTGCTTCACCTAGTGCATAGCGTCCATCTTCCAGAATGTGAATCAACACAGCAGTGTTATCGGTACGGTTAATCTCCCACGTACCGGCAATATCTTTGTAGAAGGTCGCTTGAAAGTGTGCTTTAGCATCCTCTTCATTCACTAACTTTTCTTCAGGAATTACTGTTTTGACAATAGCTTCATTTTTAAAGTCATTATAAGGTTGGTCAAAATTAATACTCTGATTTTTTAAGGCATCTGTAGTGGCCGTACTAATTTGAAGTTTGTCATCGTTATCATCTCCATCTAAGGATTGTAAAAATACCAGTAAGTTAAGGCGAGCATTTTCAGTCTCAGCTAAATCCAAAGGGGTAACACGTTCTTTGGCTTCAATTTCATCACCGAGTTGAACATCACCAATATAAAATTTAACCGTTTCTCCTTCATTGAAGTTGAATTCACCATTGTCATTGGTAAAACCTGTAGCACCACTACTTGTGACATAGCGTACTCCAGAAATCACAGCATCCGTCAGCACCCCTGTCTGGGTTCCAATATTACTTGCAGGAGGTGTACTTGAGTTATCATCCGAACCGCCGCAGGCACTAAGTAACCCCGCTAAAGCAAGGCAAAGTAAAGTTTTTTTCATTAGAATCTTCCTGAAATTTATAATGTGGATTCAGTATAAAAAGACCCTCATATTTGCCATATCCCAAAATTAGGAGGTTAAGATCTTTTTAATGTATGAATCCTTTAAATTGGAAAGAAATTCCTATTTATATGGGGAAGCAATCTGAACTATCCGTAAATTGATGTATGAGATAAGTTGAAGGTGGCAAAAATAATCAACTATTCATTTAAAAATTCTAATTATACAAATATAGATTAATTGTTTATTTATTGATCATATAGCACTATCTATATTTGCCGAGGTTGCTAAAATTCGCGCAATTTTGAATAGAATTGGTGCGTGACGTGTTTGAGAAGTTAGCAGAACAAAGCCTGAACCTGATGGGTTGGGAAATTGATAACCATTGGCCCCTAGATTTAGACCAATGTGTCATGATTGCTGCTCCTCATACCAGTAATTGGGATGCACTGTATGCGCGACTGGCCTTAAAAGCATTGGGCGTAAATGTTCGCTTAACCATTAAAGACAGTTACATGAAATTGCCATTTGGGCCTTTTGTGCGTGCTATGGGCGGTATCGGGATTGATCGCCGTCCTAAACAGCCGGGTGAGCCTCGTCCGAGCATGGTTCAGCTGATGACGGAATTATTCAAGACCCATCCTAAACTGGTGATGTTGGTGACGCCAGAAGCAACTCGTGCCAAACAGGAACAGTGGAAGACAGGTTTTTATCATGTAGCGATTAATGCCGGTGTGCCGATTGCATTGGCCTATATGGACTATGCCAAGAAGAAAACTGGCGTAGGTAAAATCGTTTATCCGACAGGGGATTATGAAAAAGATATGGCGGAAATCATGGCATTTTATGCAGATATTCAGCCAAAATTCCCTGAATGTTTCAGTGTCGATCAGCGTTATTATCAGAATTAAAATTGCGTTGTAAAAAGAGCAGGGTATTTTCCCTGCTTTTTTATTGCCTAAGAATTAAGAATATCAGACAAATACTACTTAGTTTTCAGAAGCGGGTAAAATTCCACCGAGGCTTTGACAGGCACTTTTATACAGCTCATATTGCTGTTGCACAACTTCCGATAAGGGAATATCAAATAACTTTTCACCTTGGTGATAATGCTCGATATACGCTTCGGCCTTAGATTTTGTGCTATAGAGCGAATGCTGATAATAATCGGTCATGCTGGTATGCGACATCTGTGACATCTCGATCTGGGAGCACTGGAAATTTTGCAGCAGCTGTTCCGATTTTTTCAGATCGCTAGACATACAACCTGCCAGCAATAAGGTACTGAGCAATGTCGTGATAAATTTCATAGAAAATAGACAAAAGGTTTTATGGGAACACCATATTGTAGAAGTAAAATCCGGTCACAAAACCTTTTTAATCTACCAGATGGTCAAAAAATAGAACAATAGAATCTAAAAATCCCGGTCTATTCTCTGGTCAGTTAACCTTTAACCAAGCCGCCATCCACAATCAGGTTTTGTCCGGTCACGGCACGTGAATAAGGCGATAAAAACATCAGGATTGCAGCAGCAAACTCTTCTGGTGTAATCACGCGGCGTAAAGGAGTTGATTGAGCAATTAGATCAAAAACAAAGTCTGGTGTGGCTTTACTGGCATCTGTGGTTTGTAACAGGCCGCCAGAGAGCATATTGACATTAATACCATATTGTCCCAAATCCTGCGCCGTAGTGCGGGTAAAGGCCAATAAAGCCGCTTTTGCTGCGGTATAGTCATGATAAGGAACCACCGGATTTTGCACTAAGTTTGTGCCGATATTGATGATCCGGCCAAAACCCGTGTGCTTCATATCATCTAGTGCGGCTTGCGTGGTATTGAGGGCAGCCTGTACTGCACCACTGAATTGACGTGACATGGTCTCCCAAGTTAAATCTTCAACCTTAGGACGATCATCCCCATTAAATTCAAACTGAATCAGTGCGTTATTGATTACAGCATGAATTGCTTCGCCGAAATGGTTTTTTGCCGCAGCAAATAAAGTCCGTACCTGATCAGCCTGAGTGACATCGGCCTGATAAATAAAGACCTGCTCGGGATACTGCTGCGCAAGCTGTTCGGCGGTTTGCTGACTGCTATGATAATTGACGACGACGCGAGCACCTTCTGCCAATAGGGCTTGAGTAATCGCCAAACCCAAGCCACGTGCTCCGCCGGTAACGAGAACAATCTGATCACGAATCTGCATAATGATGATCTATATTACGAAATATTGGCCCTAACATAGCAGTTATGTCAGCGGATTCAAGCTTGGGGCAAAGTAAATCAACTCTGCATGAGATTGGGCTTAAATGAATTGGGACGCTATAAGAAAACAGCCGGCGCTGAACAGCAAACTCAAAATAATACGTTTAAACAGCAGTTCAGAAATTTTATAAAAGAGTTTTGCCCCTAAAATGGCCGGAATACTGACAAAAACTATTAACACTGCCATATAGGGTAAATGACTTTGATCGATCATACCTTGCCATAGATAGGTACCGAGTGCGAAGACCTGAACTGCAAAATTAAAATGCCTCAAGATATAGCGTTGCTGGGCTTTCGGGAGTTGTTTCAACATCACCCATGCTGAAGGGACAGCTCCGCAGAAACCACCGAGTCCACCTAATATTCCACCCATCAATCCGATACTACTGTCGGCTATTTTTCCCGAGCGCTGAATGGTTTTGATGTGTGGATTGAGCAGCATCAGCGGAGACCAGAGCACCAGAAAAATGCCCAAAACCAGTTTAAATGTATCAGCTTGGATGATGTGCAGCAGGTAAGTGCCGAGCGGTACGCCAATCAGACCCGCTACTAAATAAGGCAGTAGCCACTGTTTAGATAATATGGGTGGTTTCTGTTCCTGCGTCAGTGAAATTAAATGACTCCAGATGGAAGCAAATACCAGCAAGGGCGCTGCCAGTTGCGGAGCCAATACCCAGACCCAGAATGACATGGCAATCAGGGCAAAGGCAAAACCGGTCAGCCCCTGTACGAAACCAGCGACCATTGCACCAAGAATAAATAACAGCCAGGTCATAAAGGTAAGGTCAGAAGGAAAGGCAGCAATATTCTAAAGATCAGGGCAAAAGCCAAGCTTTTAGTTAGCTGTATTTATGCAAATTAAAGTTCAAATGTGCGTAAAATATTAAAACGAAAATA
The DNA here is from genome assembly GCF_013417415.1 of Acinetobacter sp. YH12254. Taxonomy (NCBI): domain Bacteria; kingdom Pseudomonadati; phylum Pseudomonadota; class Gammaproteobacteria; order Moraxellales; family Moraxellaceae; genus Acinetobacter; species Acinetobacter sp. YH12254. Next base: position 84,339 of record NZ_VPEB01000005.1, read on the forward strand.
AGGAATGAGTTTTTTATTCCTGCATAAAAAATGCATAAATCACTACAACAGAGCAACAATGAGTTCGTTTAGTCTCCATGAACTCGCCTGATACTGATAGGGTGCAGTAAAGAGATTAGGGACATGATTAAAAAAGCGATTTTACTTTCTGTATTGGCAGTGTCATTAACTGGTTGTGTGGTTGATCCATGGGATGATGGTTCTCGTGATCACCGGGATCGCAACGGACATTATGATCGAGACCACAAGGATCGTGACTGGAAAAATCGGGAGCATAGAGATCATCGGGATTGGAAGCGTGACAGAGGTGACAACCGTGATTGGCGCCGTGATCGTGACTAAAATACTTCTCGCATCTTTCAGTTTGACTATTATTGACAAAAAAGGATTCCACCGCGGAATCCTTTTTTAATGGGTCTTAATTGTGACTTTATTTAAGAAACACTTTTTTGATAAAGCCCTGCACGCACTGTACCGGCTTTGGTATTTTTAATGAGTCGCCATGATGCTGGTAATTTAAGCAACTGTAGATCACGGTCTGCTTCCACATAAATATAAGCATTATTTTTCACCAGATGATCTGCCTGTAATGCCAGCTCTTCCCATAAGTTCAGGCTATACGGTGGATCGAGAAAAACCAGATCAAATTGTGTTTGCAGGCTGGTTAAAGCTTGCTGCGCCGTTGCTATTTTCAATTGGGCGCGTGCTTTGGTGACTTGTAAAAGTTCAAGATTCTGGGTCAGGAATTGTGCCTGAGTACGATCTGGTTCAATCATGACGACTGAGGCCGCACCACGCGATAAGGCTTCAAAAGCCAAGGCACCAGATCCTGCACAAATGTCCAAAACCTGTGCATTTTGTACGTCCCACATAAGCCAGTTAAACAGGGTTTCGCGTACTCGATCAGGCGTCGGGCGTAAACCCTCAATGCTGGCAAAAGGTAGTTGACGACGTTTCCAGTCACCCCCAATAATTCGAAGTTGGTTTTTCATTTTAGTCTCGTTCTACCGGTGTGGGAGCAGGAGGCGCTACAGCTAGAGCAGCTGCATTTGCAGATGGATTGGTGGCAGGATCTGGTGGCTGAATATTGGCTGGAGCTACAGTTGCTGCATCTTGACTCAACATGCCTGCACCACTTGGCAATTCAGCAGGCTTGATTCCGGCTGTCATCAGACCACCACTGAGCTGATGACCTTGCGGGCGTACCGGCTTCTTATCTTTATGCAGCAACCAATAATCAAAAATCGGACGAGCCAGCACAGTGGCTGCACTACCGCCACGACCATTTTCCAGAATGACCGCAATCGCAATTTCAGGATTTTCAGCAGGTGCAAAACCGACAAACAGGCCATGATCCAGCTGACGGTCGGTCAATAAGGATTCATTATAACGCTTGCCTTGAGCAATACTCTTCACCTGAGCTGTACCAGTTTTACCTGCAATGGAATATTGTAAGCCACTTTTGATGCCTCGGCCTGTACCAGATTGAATCACGTCGACCATGGCATCACGCATCTTGATCCAGTCTTCTTCCTGACCATTAAAATCGATTTTGCCGTGGGTACCATTATGTACCTTGAACGTTTTGGCACCGCGACTTTCACGTAACACATGCGGAATGACTTTATTGCCATGGTTGGCGGTAATGGCCGTTGCCATGGCCAGTTGTAACGGCGTTGAAGTGAAAGCCCCCTGACCGATACTCACCGAAATAGTTTCACCTCGTAACCATTTGGCGTTACGGGTACGCATCTTCCATTCCGGGTTCGGGTACAGTCCTGAGCTTTCACTTGGTAAATCCACGCCGGTTTTTTCACCAAAACCAAACTGACGCATCCAGGTGCTCATTTTCTCAATGCCCATGCGGTAGGACATGACATAGAAATAAGTATCACAAGAAACGACCTGAGCTTTGTGCATGTTGACTGCGCCATGCCCGGATTTTTTATGGTCACGGAAGCGGTGACTATCGCCCGGCAGACTGAAATAGCCCGGATCAGAAATAGTGGTATCCCAGTCCACCAGACCATAATGCAGGCCGCCCAATGCAAACATCGGTTTAATGGTTGAACCAGGAGGATAAACCCCTTGCACGGCGCGGTTGTATAAAGGTTGATCCAGATTATCACGCAGATCACTATAATCTTTATGACTGATACCGGTCACAAACAGATTTGGATTGAAACTTGGGCTGGAAACCAGCGCCAGAATTTCCCCAGTTTTCGGATTCATCGCCACAATCGCGCCACGGCGTCCAGCCAGTTGCTCTGAAGCCACCACCTGCAAACCATAATCCAGTGACAAGAACAGATCATTACCGCGCACCGGATCCTTACGGCCCAAATGCCGTAGCACATTACCAAAAGCATCCGCTTCTACCGATTCATTTCCTGGCACCCCATGCAGAAGTTCTTCATAGGATTTTTCTACCCCAATTTTCCCGATCAGGTTGGTCCCGGCATACAGATCCTTGTCAATGGCTTTGAGTTCTTTGTCATTAATCCGGCCCACATAACCAATCACATGGGCAAACAGGTCGCCATGCGGATAATAGCGGGTCATCTGGGTTTCAATATTCACGCCCGGAAACTGATATTTGACCTCGCTAAAACGGGCAATATCATTTTCATTCAGGTTGAGCTTGATCGAAACCCGTTCGGTTCTACGTGCTGTTTTGATCCGGCTTTGGAAGCGTTCAATATCTTCTTCGGTCAGCTCCAGAATAGGCTTCAGACGTTCCAAAGTCTGGTCAATATCCTGCACATCGGCGCGGCTTAAAGTTGCGGTAAAAACCGGGTAGTTATCGGCCAGCAATACGCCGTTACGGTCATAAATATAACCGCGCGCTGGAGGCAGAGGTTGCAGACGAATCCGGTTTTGGTCAGAAGCGGTACTGAAGGTCTCGAAATTAAAGAGTTGTAAATAAGCATAGCGGCTGACCAGCAGCAGCATAAAAAAGATGACGATTCCAACAGAAATCCATACTCGACTACGATAGATGCGCTTTTCTTGTTGTGCATTTTTTAAAGGAAAGTGCTGCTTCATACGCGATCGACTTGAGACCTGAGGAAAGGAGGAAAGAATCAAAGTGGAATATTCTAACGCAACTGGACTTGATTTGATAATGAAAAACTGCCATTACGATCAGTTCCTTTAAGCTTTGACTTTGCAGACATGAAAATTGTAAAGTGCTGTATATAAGAGTTGTGATAATTCTGATACAGTAAAATCGAATAAAAATAGGACTATACCAAAAACTATAATTAAGGAAGATGGTGAAGGAATGAACAAGGTTTACCCTTTGTTGGCGTTTGCATTGTGGGCGAACGGGGCCTATGCACATGATCAAATCAATAATACTGCAGATAAAGTAGAAGCGACTCAGGCAAAAGCCTTTAATGTTGGGGCTGGTTTTACCCGGAAGCTGGTACATTTAAATACTGAATGGGTTAATCCTTATGGGATTGCTTATGTGAAAGGTGGGGTTTTTCTGGATGATGATCGAACGATAGGGGGACAAGTAGGCTTTCGTTATCCTGCGCATCTGACCGGCAAGGATAAAAATGGGTATTATGTCGGAGGCTATGCGGGTCATATTGAAAGCAAACGCGTCGACAATGAATACAAGGCTCGCTTAGGTGCTGGAATTGATTTGGCCTATGTTTTGTTGAGTTCAGAGCGAATCAGCAGTTTTAGTGTCGGCATTGGTGCCGGAGAGAAATTTGAAGATCGAAATGGTCGTGTGGTGGCCGAAACTGAACCGCGACTACAATTTTCCTATACTTTAAGTATCGGTTTATAGACAAAATATTTGACCTTATAAATATGTGTATTCTGTGAACAAAAAATTAAATATGGAACTTATGCATGCTTGAGTACGTCAACGAATTGTGGCAAACCTTTGTGAATCGCCCGGATTTTTGGGCCGTGCTCAGCATTATTCCGGTGACCGCATTTGTAACGTGGGCTCACGTCTGGATGGCACTGAAAATGGTCTTTTATCCGATCAATTTTTGGGGTGTCCATCTCGGTCCTGTACCTGTCGGCTGGCAGGGGATCGTGCCACGCAAAGCTGGCCGTATTTCAGGCATTATTACCGATAACACTTTGTCTAAACTAGGTTCCATCCGCGAATTTTTACAGGCCATGGATCCAGATGATATGGCACGGATCATTGGTGAACAGGTTGGTTTTGAACTTGAACATCTGATTGATGAAGTGATGATGGATCGTAATGCAGTCCTTTGGGAAAACCTGCCTTTTGCCATCAAACGCAGAATTTATGCACAGGCACAAAAACAAATGCCGGCAATTTTGCGTGAATTGGTGACCGAGCTGACCATGAACGTCGAGTCACTTGTCGATATGCGTGAAATGGTGGTCAGCCAGATGGAAGGTGACCGTCGGTTAATGGTGCGCATGTTCCTGAAAGTGGGCCAAAAAGAAATCAATTTTATTTGGCATATCAGTGCACTCATCGGCATGTTCTTTGGTATTTTCCAGATGATTGTCTGGTTCGTGGTGCCGTGGCACTGGACTGTCCCGTTCTGGGCTGCCATCTGGGGCTTTTTGACTAACTGGATTGCGATCTGGATGGTATTCAACCCGCTCTATCCGCATCCGGTAAAGTACCCGCAATTCTTTAGCCGTACCACAAGTCGCAAGTTTCCATGGATTAAACCTGTCATTCCGCGTATTGGCACCTATAACATACAAGGCGCATTTATGAAACGTCAGGATGAAGTCTCTGATGTTTTCGCAAGTGTAGTCACAGAAGATCTGATTACGTTAAAATCGATCATGACCGAGATGATGTATGGCGGGAAAAAAGACAAAACCCGCCGCATTGTCAAACGTCATATTAATGAAATTATGGAAACACCCCTGGTTCGGACCTCTTTACAGCTGTCTTTAGGGCCAAAAGAGTATGCAAAACTCAAGACGGACTTGATCGATCGCTCGATTGAAATTACGATGGTGCCTGTATGCGACCCAGCATTTAATGCGAGCCGTGCACAGAAAATCTATCAAATGTTTAGAGACCGCATACGCGAGTTGACTCCGAAGGAGTTTCAGAATCTTTTACGTCCTGCATTTCAGGAAGATGAATGGATTCTGATTTTATTGGGTGGGGTAACCGGTTTTGTCGCGGGTTTAATCCATTTGTTTGTGGCTTTCTTATAATGAGATGCCGGGGGACACAATCGGGCGATTGTGGTCGTGGCGTCATACATATTGTTTAAATGAGGATGTTTATATATGCGCATTATCTTACTCGGACCACCTGGAGCAGGTAAAGGTACACAAGCTCAGTTGATCTGTAAGCGCTACAATATCCCACAAATTTCAACCGGTGATATGCTCCGTGCTGCAATTCGTGAAGGAACTGAATTAGGTCTACAAGCTAAAAGTGTCATGGACAATGGCGGTTTGGTTTCTGATGAGTTGATCATTGGTCTGGTCAAAGAGCGTATTGCGCAACCTGATTGTGTAAATGGCTGTATTTTTGATGGTTTCCCGCGTACCATTCCTCAAGCAGAAGCTTTAGAAAACGAAGGTATCAACATCGATCACGTGATTGAAATCGATGTTCCAGATGAAGAGATCGTACAACGTCTTTCTGGCCGTCGTCAGCACCCGGCATCTGGCCGTGTGTATCACATCGTTTACAACCCGCCAAAAGTGGAAGGTAAAGATGACGAAACGGGTGAAGATCTGGTTCAGCGTCCAGATGATCTGGAAGCGACAATTCGTAAACGTTTAGGTTCTTACCATACTGAAACGGAGCAACTGGTGGGCTTCTACCAAGGCCGTGCAGCATCAGGTGAAAATGCACCGACTTACAACAAGTTAAACGGTCTGCGTCCAATCGATCAGGTTCAGACTGAGCTTTTCGCAATTCTGGATCAAGCAAAATAATCGGCTAACGATGATTTTGACAATCGAAGAGCCCTAAGTCATATTAGGGCTCTTTTTTATTGCGTATTTGAACAGGTGCTATGGCTATGAAATTTGGCGTGTTGGTATTAATGGTTATATTTCTGGCAGTGTTGATGGGTCTGTTCTATATGAGTTTTAAAATACTGAATAAAGTACGTCAGGAAGAACGTGCAGAAAATGCAGCCAAGCATCCACAACGCCAGTTGCACCCGAAATTGCAGGCGGAGCTTGAACAGCGCAAAAAAGAACAGGAACAGGCTGAACACGATCAGAATAAATAATTCGGCATGCTTCAGTGGAAGCTGAGTCCAGTTTTAAATAAAAGCGGTATGCTGAAAATTGTAGAAAAGGTGAGGTATTGATCACCTTTTTTTCGGTCTTAGTTTAGTTCTGCAATTCTATTCAGAAATAGCGATATTCTTCACTGCAATTGCGCGTGCTGCACCAAATTCAAAACGATCAGGCCAGTTACACACATCGGCGACCACACATTCATGACATTTCGGTTTACGGGCAATACAGCAATAACGGCCATGTAAAATCAGCCAGTGATGAGAATCAATGATAAATTCTTTCGGAATCACTTTGACCAGTCGATGCTCAACTTCAAGCACATTTTTACCTGTAGCCAGCCCGGTACGGTTACCAACCCGGAAAATATGTGTATCCACCGCCATGGTCGGTTGACCAAAGGCAGTATTCAGCACCACATTGGCCGTTTTCCGTCCCACACCCGGCAAGGCTTCCAGATCCGCACGATTATCCGGTACCACGCTGTTGTGCTTCTGAATCAGCATCTCACAGGCTTTAATTACGTTGACTGCTTTTGAGTTATATAAACCAATGGTCTTGATATATTCCTTTAAACCATCCACACCGAGCGCATAAATCGCTTCCGGTGTATTGGCGACTGGAAACAGTTTGTCCGTGGCCTTATTCACGCTGACATCGGTGGCTTGGGCAGAGAGCGTTACTGCCACCAGTAATTCAAAGGGATTGGCATAATTCAGTTCGGTTTTCGGATTGGGGCGCTGTTCACGCAGGCGTTCAAAAAAGGTCTGAATCTGTTTTTTGGTCATGTTTTTTACAGGTTTTGTGCTCGCAGTGGTCATGTACTTATCCCTGTAAGGTCTGTAATTTTTCAGCTAATTCTGTCAGTTGCAGGCGTTTGCTGGCATCTTCACGAACCGAAAGCTGTTTTTCCAGCTTTTTAATTTGGGTGCGTAGTTTTGCCAGTTCAATCGTGGTTTTAGAATCTAGCGTAATCGGAGTATTCGCCGGCTTATTCACGACTCCAATCACAGGAAGCTGCTCATTTAAAGCAGAGAACTGGGCAAACAGGGCAGTATTGATTTCTGCACGGACGACTGGGCCCTTACGGTCAGTACGGCGTTTTTCTTCACGCTGGATATGCGCATAATAGCGCTGACGTAAATCGTCCTGTTCAGCAATACGCTGTGCTTCAGTCGGCAAAGGCTGTGGGTCTTCGACCAGATCGATACAGTCAACCGGACACGGTGGAATGCACAGTTCGCAACCAGTACACAAATCGGTCAGAATGGTATGCATCAGTTTGCCGGCGCCAATAATCGCATCGACCGGGCAGGCGCTAATACATTTGGTACAGCCTATACATTCATCTTCACGAATTACGGCTTTGATGCGCTGCGGGCGACCGTCGGCTTGAATGGGCCAGACACTTTCTTCTGCCACAAGTTCAGGACGATTTAATAATGCAGCCAAAGTATCGGCAACAGGCTGTCCGCCTGGTACACATTTATTGGCATTTTCACCCTCAGCAATCGACTGGGCATAAGGTAAACATCCGTCACGATGACCACAGAGTCCACATTGGGTTTGAGGGAGTAAAGCATCAATCGATTGGACCAGAGAAATTGGCGAATTCATGAATAACCAGAGCTGCTCATGCTGAGCTTTGCAGTAAGTGAAACAAAATATGTCGAGTTATGCATTTTAACATATTTTTAAACTCCTAAGTCGTGCGCAATTAAGGGTCAAGTTATGCCTTATTATTAAGCATAAATCTGAATCTAAGCCTTGATTCAATTGGCATTTCCTGACATAGAAAAAATATTCATAATCAATATAAATATTTGTTATCAAATTAATTTTAAAGTATTTTCAAAAAAAGTATTGTAGATTAGTTACAAAAGATATTTAATATTTTGCGCCAAAATTTAACATTGATTGTAAATTTGACCAATTTTGATCCATTTTCTGCTGAGGATTAAGCGTTGAAATACAACACACTTAATGAGTTCCTAGATTACGTAAAATCACGTGATGCACACCAACCAGAATTTCTTCAAGCTGTCGAAGAAGTGATGACCAGTTTGTGGCCATTCATTCAAAAGAATCCACAATACGCAGCACATGGTTTGCTAGAACGTCTAGTTGAGCCAGAACGTGCGATCCAGTTCCGAGTTTCTTGGGTAGATGACCAAGGTCAAACTCAGGTAAACCGTGCGTTCCGCGTACAATACAACTCAGCGATCGGTCCATTTAAAGGTGGTATGCGTTTCCACCCTTCCGTGAATCTTTCAATCCTAAAATTCTTAGGCTTTGAGCAAACATTTAAAAATGCTTTAACCACACTTCCTATGGGTGGTGGTAAAGGCGGTTCTGATTTTGACCCTAAAGGCAAATCAGAAGGCGAAATCATGCGTTTCTGCCAAGCTTTAATGATCGAGCTATATCGTCACCTAGGTGCGAACACAGATATCCCTGCAGGTGATATTGGTGTGGGCGGTCGTGAAGTGGGCTATATGGCCGGCATGATGAAAAAATTAAGTAACGACACTGCATGTGTATTCACCGGTAAAGGTTTAACCTTCGGTGGTTCATTGGCGCGTCCGGAAGCAACGGGTTACGGTACTGTGTATTTCGCTGAGGAAATGCTCAAGTCTCGTGGCGAAAGCTTCAAAGACAAAGTTGTCGCAATTTCAGGTTCTGGTAACGTTGCGCAATATGCTGCTGACAAAGCATTGTATCTGGGCGCGAAAGTGGTTTCACTTTCTGACTCTGCGGGTACGGTTCACGTCAAAGACGGTTTCACTGAAGCATTGCTTGCTGAAGTGATGGAACTTAAAAACGTAAAACGGGGTCGTATTTCAGAATTTGCCTCTAAACATGGTTTTGAATATCTGGAAGGACAACGTCCTTGGGGTATTCCATGTGATATCGCACTGCCATGCGCGACTCAAAACGAACTGGATGCGGAGGATGCTGAAAAGCTTCTCGCAAATGGCGTGATCTGTGTCGCTGAAGGTGCAAACATGCCTTCAACCTTGGCTGCTGTAGAGAAATTCGTTGAAGCGAAAACGCTTTATGCGCCAGGTAAAGCATCAAATGCAGGTGGTGTTGCCACTTCTGGTCTGGAAATGTCGCAAAATGCATTGCGTTTAGGCTGGACCTTTGAGGAAGTTGATGAGCGCTTACATGCGATCATGAAAGAAATTCACCGTAACTGCGTAAAATTCGGTACCAAAGAAGACGGTACTGTGAACTATGTAGACGGTGCCAACATTGCAGGCTTCGTAAAAGTGGCTGATGCAATGCTTGCTCAAGGCGTATTCTAAGTTTTAACTTAGTATAAGCACAAAAAACCGATGCCTAGGCATCGGTTTTTTATGACTAAAATTACAGTTTATAGTGAACCTTTCACAGCTTCGCGCTCGACTGCCATGTCATAAATATAAGCATATTTAGATTGATCTGCCGCAGGGTTCTTAATTTCAAAACGTTTTAGCCGAATAATCTGGCGTTCATTTGGTGAATGCTGAAAACCTTCAATCTGGTCATAGAATAATGTCCAGTCCTTATCGACCTGGGTCTTCAGACCGTTTTGATCATATTTAACCTGTTTGACTTGCAAGCAGCTTTGCTGAGCCACACCGGTACATGATTTGGTATCTGGGGAAATTTCCAGAAAAATTGTTTCAGCTTGCCCCTGATATCTGGTTTCCGGAGTCATTTTCCCGGTAAATTCATATTTTTGACCATCAACACCGGAAAGCGTTAAGGTCGGCTGGTCAAGGTTCGTGGTATTGAGCGCAAAAGGAATTGCACGTTTTTGTAAAAGCTGGCTGACAAAGCGTTCCTGTTGCATCAGTGCCGCATCACAGGCCATTTCGGTTCCTATGACTTCGCTGGTGCTGATAATATTATCTTTCACTGACCAGTTTGTACTGAGTCCATTACAGCCCGTCACGGCACTCAGGCGGCCTTGAGCATCGAAACTGAGCACGATTGGCCGTTCCAGCCCGCGATCTAGTTGCCAGTGGTAGGCAGAAAGAAGCTGATTTGCACTTTTTTGTTGTAGGGTAGCCACTGTACGATCTCCAGCCTGCTGGATATCACCCGACTGACAGGCTGCAAAAGTTAAAGGTAATAATGCCAGTACAATAAAGTTTAATTTCATGGATTTATAATAAAGAACAAAGAATTGAAATGATAACGGATGCATTTCTAAAAGATATGGATACATATCGCAGATTTTGGTTGCAAAATGTATCCAAATTTAAAAGTTAAAATTTTGAGTTTTCAATCAAGATTAATCGAAGCGGTAGACATCCATGCCGAGAGAACCCATGCTAAAACTGCTATGCACCAGACTAAAGCGGCTTCCGGTTCCCATCGCAAAGAAGATCGGGGCAAAATGCTCCAGTGTTGGATGATTACGCGCCATGTATGGAATATTGGACCAGTCCAGTATCGCATCATAATCGCTATGGGCCAGTTTATGGACGACAAAATTGCGGAAATCTGATGCCCATACCGGTACATCAGCCGCCGTTCCATCCCAAGACAGTTCACGTAGGTTATGCGTGATACTGCCTGAACCAATCAGCAGGATTTGCTGCTCACGTAGCGGTGCCAGACTTTGACCAATTTTATAGATTTCATCGGCACTCATCGACATGGGCAAGGAAATTTCAACCACTGGAATATCCGCATCCGGATACATATGCAGCAGCGGCATCCATACGCCATGATCTCGTGGACGAGTACTATTGGCATGTGCGGCAAAACCGGCATTGGCCAGCAAACCCAAGATCTGCTCGGCCAGTTCAGGATTTCCCGGTGCAGGATAGCGTAATTGATACAGCTCTGGCGGAAAACCACGGAAATCATGCCAGGTCTCTGGTCGAATACCGCTACTGACTTCCAGTGCCTCACTTTCCCAGTGCGCTGACATGATAATAATCGCTTCCGGGCGTGGCAGGTTTTCGCTTAAACGATGCAAGGCAGGACCCACTTGCTCAGGATTCAGCGCCAGCATAGGAGAGCCATGAGAAATAAATAAGCCGGGCAACGTTTGTAAGTTCATAAGTCAAACCACATCTAGAAGATGTCTCAATAATGCATTAAAAATAACGAAAAAAGCAGGGGGAATTATTCAACAAAACGTTGCATAAAAAGAACGCTTCAGCAACGTCATTAACCTGCACGATGGTAGGGATGATTATGGTTAATGGTCATTGCACGGTACAGTTGTTCAATCAGCATCACCCGAACCATGGGATGGGGGAGTGTGAGCTTAGAGAGGGACCAATGCCATGCAGCAGCTTTACGTACTGCTTCCGAATGACCATCTGGCCCGCCAATCGCCAGTACCACATCATTGCCTTCCAGCATCCAGCCTTTCATGGTTTCAGCCAGTTTTTCGGTACTGAACTCACGTCCACCCACTTCTAGCGCGATCAGGATTTCGTTCTGCTTGAGTGCATTTAAAATGCTGTCACCCTCAATATTTCGATATTTCAGGATATCCGCTTCAGAATCATTTTTGCCGCGCTTGGCCATGGGCAGTTCAATAATCTGGGTCTGTACAAAGGGCTGAATACGCTTGAAATAGTCTTCAAAACCAGTCAGCACCCATGCTGGCATTTTTTGACCAATGGTCAGGATACGGATTTTCATACAGACAGATCAATAATTGGATACTTCATTATAACGATCAAACAACACGAAGTTGAGTCAGGAAACAAATTGAAATTGAAATGAAGGATTTAGTGCTGCTTTAATGTCCTGAGTTCAAGTCTCCGCTTGATAAAGGAATGGATAATAATAAATGCGGACTAAGGTCATAATAAAAGGATGTTGTACTTGGCTGCTGTTGGTCATCGGTCTAATCGGCTCAAGTCTCAGTGCCGCCAATAGCAACACACGTGCCCAGATACCTCATCTGGAATTGTTTTTCAGCCAGATCATGAGTGTCGATGAATTTCGAAATTACAAGAATGTTAAAGAACTGAACCGAGTGTCTGCATGGATTAAAGGACAGATGCAGCGTTTTGGCATTCCCTGTCAGTTTCAGGTCTATGTGGTCAATAGCCTAAGCTATCGAAATGTCATTTGCCATTTAAATGCTCAGGCCAAAACCAAAATGGTCATGGGCACGCATTATGATGTCTTTAGTGATCGATATGGTGCTGACAATAATGCCTCGGGAGTGGCAGGTTTACTGGAAACCGCAAGATTATTGGCCTTGCAAAAATCCAAGCTCAAACATGAGATCGAATTTGCTTTTTATACCTTGGAAGAGCCGCCTTTTTTCAAGACAGAACATATGGGCAGCTATATTCATGCCAAGTCGCTCAAGAAAAAAAAGCAGAAGCTGAAAGGTGTGGTGATTCTGGATTCAATTGGCTATTTTGATGAAAATCTGGTGCAGACTTATCCGGTGGGGTTGAAATGGATTTATCCAGATCATGGGAACTTTATTGCCGCGATTGGTCATTTGGCCTCGACTGGCATGACCGGAGATTATTGTACTGCCATGCAAAGTCTTAACCGTCTGGAATGTCAACGTTTTATTAGTCCAACTTTTGCTCAGGATATGAATTTTTCTGGTTATCTGAATTATGCCAAATTCAATTATTCGACCATGTTAATTACCGATACGGCGCATTATCGTAACCCTTATTATAATACTGAGCTGGACACCTTGGATAAACTGGATCTGAAAAAGATGACCTATGTGATTGATGGGCTGGTAGAGATGGCCTTGCAACCTTAATCAATTTCTTTACACAATAAAAAACCCTGCCGGAGCAGGGTTTTGGCAAATCAGCTCATCTTAATGACGGGCTGCTTTCGCTTCTTCTTTGGTTTTTACAATCGGTGCTTTCACCAAGGCTTTTGGCAAAGAGATGAGGGCCAGCGGTAAAATCTCATCAATCGATTTCACGGCTTTAATCTCTAAACCATCTTTTACATTTTCAGGAATTTCCGCCAAATCACGTACGTTTTCTTGTGGAATGAAGACCAGCTTGATGCCACCACGATGGGCTGCAAGAAGTTTCTCTTTCAAACCGCCAATACGTAATGCACGACCACCCAGACTGGTTTCACCTGTCATCGCGATATCCGGACGAATCGGAATCCCGGTAAATGCAGATACCAATGCAGTGGTCAATGCCAAACCTGCGGATGGACCATCTTTCGGTGTCGCACCTTCCGGTAAATGCACGTGCACATCGGTTTCTTCAAAGCGGGACGCTTCGATGCCAAGCTCATCTGCACGGGTACGCACCACAGTCATGGCAGCGGTAATTGATTCTTTCATGACATCGCCAAGAGAACCGGTGGTAATGAACTTGCCTTTACCTGGAACGGCTGCAACCTCAATGGTCAGCAATTCGCCACCCACCGAAGTCCAGGCCAGACCATTGACACGGCCGATTTGTGCTTCTTCTTCCGCCATACCATAGTCAAATTTATGTGCGCCCAAGTAATCTGGAAGATTGCCTGCTGTCACTTCAATCTGAAGGTTTTTGGCTTTTTTGCTCACCGCTTCTTTGACCACTTTACGTGCAATTTTGGATACTTCACGCTCAAGGCTACGTACACCGGCTTCACGGGTATAACGGCGCACGATGTCACGAATCGCTTCTTCATGCACAGTTAACTCTTTAGCACGCAGGCCATTATTTTTAATGGCTTTTGGTACCAGATAACGATCTGCAATATTGACTTTTTCTTCTTCGGTATAACCCGGAAGACGAATCACTTCCATACGATCCAGCAAGGCTTCAGGAATGTTCATGCTGTTTGCGGTACAGATAAACATTACTTCAGACAGATCCAGATCTAGATCCAGGTAGTGATCACTGAACTTGTTGTTCTGTGATGGATCGAGGACTTCGAGCATCGCAGACGCCGGATCACCACGGTAATCTTGCGCCATCTTGTCGATTTCATCGAGCAGGAACAACGGGTTTTTCACCCCAACTTTAGTCAATGACTGCACGATTTTACCTGGCATCGCACCGATATAGGTACGACGATGACCACGAATCTCGGCTTCGTCACGTACACCACCAAGGGCCATACGCACAAATTCACGACCAGTTGCTTTAGCAATCGACTCACCCAGTGAGGTTTTACCAACACCCGGAGGACCGACTAAACATAGAATTGGGCCACGCAATTTTTTCACACGCGACTGAACCGCAAGATATTCCACAATACGATCTTTGACATCGTCCAGACCATAGTGGTCTGCATCCAGAATTTCCTGTGCTTTGTTCAGGTTAATGCTGACTTTGCTGGCTTTATTCCACGGTGTATCCAGAATCACTTCCAGATAGTTGCGAACAACTGCTGCTTCACTTGAGGCAGGCTGCATCGCTTTCAGTTTACGGAATTCGTTTTCAGCTTTCTTGCGTACATGCTCAGGCAGATCTGCTTCAGCAAGACGTTTTTCAATTTCAGCGACATCATCTTCCGCGCCGCCGTTCATGTCGGAAAGCTCGCGCTGAATGACTTTCATTTTTTCATTCAGGAAGTATTCGCGCTGGTTCTTTTCCATCTGACGTTTAACAGAGTCATGCAGGGTTTGCTCAATCTGCTGTTCTTCAGATTGTTGCAATAGATAAGTCATCAGCTCAGTTAAATGCGCTTCGAATTCATCATGTTCCAGGAATTTTTGTTTGACATCAATATTCAATGGAACACGGGTCGCCACGAAGAATAATAACTGTAACAGGTCTTCAATTTTGTTGGCTGCGGTAATCAGTTCACGCGCATTACGAAGTTTCGCTTCTGCATATTGAGCAAAAAGCGCACGTAATTCTTGCAAGCGCACGGCTTGAGTGTCTTCATCCACCGTAACGGTCATTGGGCTGAGTTCATGTTCTGCTGTCAGATACTCATTTTCGTCAATGATGGTTTTCAGTTTGGCACGGTGCAGTCCTTCAATCAGGACTTTGATACAGTTTTCATCATTTTCGTGATTCACAACTTGCACAATCTTCGCGACAGTACCGTATTGATATAAATTGTCGTGATCAATTTCTTCTGTAAGCGAATCTTTTTGCGCAACTACAAATACTAGATTGTCACTGTTACGAGCCACATCAACTGCATTGATCGATTTTTCACGACCGACAAACAGCGCAATTTGCATATGCGGATAAACCACCACATCACGCAGCGCCAAAAGGGGTAGTACACTTGGAACCTGAGGCTCTAAGGTTTCTTGATTCATAATAATTTCAGACATGAGCACTCCTAATGAGTGACAACGGTGTTGCCATGTTTTAATAGTGATGGGTAATTTAAAAAATACAAGGGGCGTTAAGATTAAATTGTATGAAAAATGACTAATTATGTGATTTTAAAGTAGTTCACAACAGGGAAATTGAGAAATTAGCGTTTGAAAGCTAAAAAAACTGTCGGGGTAATAAGAGCATCCAAGGGTTGATCCCATTTTTCCCGTTTTAAGGGCTGGCTAAGCAGTTGAAAGTCATGCGCCAGTCCCAGACGGAATGGACGCCCGGGCGCAGAAGCCAGGGTTCGATCATAAAAACCGCCACCCATCCCGATTCGTGTCCCTGAATGATCACAGGCCAGCAGCGGCATGATCAATAAATCCAGCTTAGAAACATGAGTACCACGTGTCGTCATGGACTCCCGCATTCCCAGCCGATGATAGGCAAAGCGCTTGTTGCGATATTGATGCTGGCTGATTCGAATCCAGACCAGCTGTTGATTCATGTCGCAAATCGCAGGCAGATAGACCTGTTTTCCCAGTTTAAAGCAGCGTTCAATAATGGTGTGGGTATGAATCTCACCAAAAGCATGCAGATAAATGCCGATGTGCTTGGCATGAATAAATTGCGGGCTGCGTATAAGGCGATTTAAAACTTTTTGTGCAGCTTGCCTTTGCTCAAATTTAGAAAGATGACGACGTGTTTTACGCAGGTATCTTCTTAATTCTTGAATGGTCATAGGGCAAAAAGCGGATCTAACAAAAGTGTGCTCTAGTCTAAGTGGGAATTCTGGAAAAGTAAAAAATAATTGTGATCTTGATTCTCATATGACGAGGTAGCAACCTGGTTAAGTTCAGTAAATTTCATAATGAATCTCATCTCTAGAAACTTGATTAAAATTGGTCAATCAAAGGCATTGAATTATTGGCTGCTTAAAACGTCATATTTTTTTTTGTTTTCTTTGAAGCATGAGTTTTCAAGTAATTCTTTTAATGATCATGAAATAGATTTTGATTAATAAAGGTACAAATCTAAAATCGATTTTTTGTGTTTTTGAGTGAATTATAAAGAAGGGATCAGATCTCTGATTAACCCGATAGATGTAACACATTGTGCCTAGGCAGAGCGCGTAAGACCTAAATCAATGGAGATTAAACATGATGAATATTGCGAAGAACACCATCTGCCTCTGGTATGATAACGAGGCTGAAGCTGCTGCACGATTTTATGCCGAGACATTTCCTGACTCCTCAATTGGCGCGATCAACCTTGCACCCGGAGACTATCCTTCTGGAAAAGAAGGCGATGTCATCACCGTTGACTTTAGGGTGCTGGGTATTAGCTGCATTGGACTAAATGGTGGCCCGGCATTCCAGCATAACGAAGCATTCTCATTTCAGGTGGCAACTGAAGATCAGGAAGAAACCGACCGATACTGGATGCAATTGTTGGCAATGGCGGTCAGGAAGGCGAGTGTGGCTGGTGTAAAGACAAGTGGGGCATTTCCTGGCAGATTACACCAATTGTGCTTATTCAGGCAGTGACCAGTTCTGACCGTGCCGCCGCCAAACGCGCCTTTGATGCAATGATGACCATGAAGAAAATTGATATCTCCGCGATTGAAGCGGCATTTCGTGGTTGAGAGCCACGGATCTTATCTTTCATTCCAGTGGATCTGGCTGTGTAGCACAATCTTACCCAGCTGTTTGGAGGACTTCCCTTAATTGTTTTTTGAAGTATTTCAGACGAATATCCGACTCTCTTATTCATAGATTCTCTAGGTTTAGGATCATTCAGGTCTAATCTGCACGTAGAAGCTCATCAAAAGATGGGCTTTTCTTTTGAACAGTATCTGAAACCTTAAAACAGAGCTTTGCTTGGATGAACTACAACAATCCCTGAATCGAATGGCTGATCAGAATTCTTTTAGCTCTTGTGCATCATGCTGCTACGACAAAAAAACAAATCTACTTCAAAATTGATAACCAATTCATAACCAGAAAAAACATCAAGCCACTAGTGGCATCTCCAATTGTTTTTTAAAGTAATTCGATGACGATAAAAAATAACAAGAGATAAAAATGCCTATTCAGCCGGTTCACTTTTTTTTGCCTAGTGCAGGCTTGGCACTTCTGCTGGCGATGACGGCTTGTACTATGCCATCCAAGTCGCCAATTGCTGACAGTTATGGTTCCCAGCCACAGTTATCCAAACCAAAATCCAGCTTGCTGCCTACAGTCAATATTGCACCTGCCAAAGGTTGGCCTGAGGGTAAAATGCCCACTCCCGCTACAGGTTTAAAAGTTCAGGCATTTGCCAAAGGGTTGCAGCATCCGCGCTGGATCTATGTATTGCCAAATGGTGATGTGCTGGTGGCCGAAACCGATGCACCACCCAAGCCTGATGATAGCAAAGGAATTAAAGGCAAAATCATGAAATGGGTAATGCAGCGAGCCGGCTCATCGCATCCGAGTGCTAACCGCATTAGTCTGCTTCGTGACAGTAATGGTGATGGAGTCGCTGAACAAAAAACTGTATTTTTACAGAATCTCAACTCTCCATTTGGCATGGTACTGGTCGGCAATATGTTGTATGTGGCCAATACTGATGCCCTGATGCGCTTTCCTTATCAAGCAGGTGCTACTCAAATTACTGCAACCGGCACCAAAGTACTGGATTTACCGGCGGGTCGTTTAAACCATCACTGGACCAAAAATGTCATTGCCAATCCTACGGGCAGCAAACTCTATATTACGGTAGGTTCCAACAGTAACGTAGCTGAAAATGGCTTGGATCAAGAAGAAGGTCGGGCACTGATCATGGAATTTGACCTGGCCAATACTCAAGCACGACCTTTTGCAACCGGACTTCGTAATCCGAATGGTATGGACTGGCAACCACAGAGTGGCAAACTCTGGACGGTAGTCAATGAGCGTGATGAGCTCGGCAATGATCTGGTTCCAGATTATCTCACCTCGGTTAAAGACGGTGCTTTTTATGGCTGGCCCTATAGTTATTATGGCCAACATGTAGATACACGGGTCAAGCCGCAAAACCCTGCACGGGTGGCACGGGCAATTCCACCAGACTATGCTTTGGGTAATCATACAGCATCATTGGGCTTAAGTTTTTATACAGCAGATCTAATGCCTCATTATCGAAATGGTGCACTGATTGGCCAGCATGGCTCATGGAACCGCAAACCGCATAGTGGCTATAAAGTGATTTTTGTTCCCTTTCAAAATGGCCAGCCTTTCGGTCAGCCTCAAGATGTCTTAACCGGATTTTTAAGCGAGCAGGGCAAAGCATTTGGGCGCCCTGTTGGTGTAACCGTAGATTCTGCAGGCGCTATTTTAGTGGCTGATGATGTCGGTGACGTGATTTGGCGGGTATCACCCTTGAATACGGCTGCCAAGTAGCAATCAGTTTTCACCTAAACAGCCCAAAGATGAGGGGTTTCAGTCGAGTGAAAAGCTGCTGGGCAGCGCGAGTGAAAGCAAGGTCTTTTTCATAAAAACGTCAAGACGATAACTGAAAATATAAGTTCGCCAAGCTGATTTAAAATAATTTTTAAGCTGCATTTAAGCTAACTGAATTAGGCTTTTGAGATGTTTTTTAGAATGATACAGCATGCATATTTTTTTTGATAATACTAAAAAGAGCGAACACAGAGTCCAGTAAAAACTGGATATTAAAATTGCAAACACGAACACAAGAGGGTATTTAAAATGAAGTTGATGATTGCCTTTATTTTCCCCTGGTCCTTATTTATGACCATTCACAAACCGGTTGAAGCAACAATATGTCTCATGCTGCAGATTTCAATTTTAGGCTGGATTCCTGCCGCAATCTGGGCCATGTTTATTTTAGATCGAGATCAAATAACTTGAAAATTCAATGTGTATTTAAAAGAAAGTTAAAGCGATTTTCTTGTTAAGCATTTTATAGGCCTACCAGATAATGGTATGAATAAAATGAACTTTGAGAAATGACCGAGATAAATACTGAAATATAAAACTGAGAGAAAGTTTAGAAAGGATTTTAAGAGAATTATAAGTATATTTTAAGCAAAAAATTAAAGTACTCCGAAGATGCCGCTGCATGTCGTTACCCTGAACCCGATGAGTTCAAGGTGGACGCGACGCATACTTGCTGGGTTTCCTGCACGAAGGCAGGCATACACTCTAAATATGCAGAACGCATCCGGAGATATAAGTATCGGCAGGGATATAGACCCGCTGGCGAACACCTCAGAGATAAGTTAATTATAAACGATAATGTCGGTGTGGCAACTCTATGCTGTTCATGAACTGTAAACAGTTCAGCCAAATGGCCGAAGTTTAAACAGAATATGAGATTATTCTGTTAGTTCCTCAACTTCTTCTAAAATGGTTTGTAACAAACGCTCGCAATGCGCATATTGTTGCAGTGATCTGTTCATGTTCAAGACTTCCTGCATCAGCTCAAGTGCCACCATGATAATCAGCTTGCTGGGTTCCATGCGTGGTGCTTTACGACGAAATTCATCGTATTTATCATTCAATAACTGTGCCGCGCGCTCTAATTCTTCCTGCTTGTCAGGAGTAGAGGCCAAACGGAAACTATGCCCCAATACTCTGAGATCAATTGCAATTTGTTCACTCATGATGAGGCTTCCTCAGTTACTTCAGTCGGATGGGCCAGTTGTTGGATTTCTTGTGCATGATGATCCTGCGCAGTGCCGAGAATTGCCAGACGTTGAATAATCGCCTCAACTTTGGCTTTGGCATTTTCATTTTTCTGGGTTAAACGCTCAGATTCCTGATTGAGGCGCTGAATTTCCTGTTGGGCTTGACGCTGTTCGATCAGCATCTTTTCCTTCAAAACCCGCAGTTCATTTCGTTCAGCCAGAATTTCCTGAAAACGGTTTTTCAGATCGGTACAGCTTTTTTCCAGACGGCCATAACGGTCTGCCAGTGCAGTTGCATCATTATTGAGCAGTTGAAACTGGGCACGAGAATCTGTCAGCTGTTCGGTCAGGTGTTCATTTTCTTGTTGTTTTTGCGCAATCACGCTGTTCTTTTGTTCAATTTGCTGTTGATGTTGCACCATGGAAGAGTCTTGCTCTTCGCGCAAACTGGAATTCTCACTTTCAAGCCGTGCGAGTCGCGTTTTTAACACGCCAATCTGCACTTGTAGACGCTGTAATTCTTCTAACATATCGAGGTCGCACAGTGTTGCAAACAGAGGTAATATATAAGCAGTATAGAGATTGGATAAACGAATGCAAGACGATATTTCAGGTTGGACCGAATGGCACCGCAATTTTTCTTCAATTGAGGAAATTTCTAGCCCGAGTGAACTGCATGGTTTGCTGACCGGGATTGTTTGTGTCACCCAGGCACCGAGCAGTGAAGAATGGTTACAGATTTTAGAAACACTGGATGTGCCTGAACTGGATGCCGAAGCATTAGAACTGTTGACTGGCGAAGCTGAAGATGTTTTCCATGCATTGTCTGAAGATGAACTGGATTATTTACCTTTGCTTCCAGATGATGAGCATGTGCTCTCAGAACGTGTGCAGGCATTGGCGGACTGGTGCGCAGGCGTGGTGTTAGGTTTTGGTCTGGCTTCTGGTCATATTCGTCAGGACGAAGTAGAACTGATTGAACATTTACAAGATGTAGCCGCGGTTGAGTTTGAAGAATCAGACGATGATGCCGAAGGTGAAGAAAGCTATCAGGAATTGTATGAATTTGTGCGCCTGATTCCAGTGAGCCTGTCTTTGGGACGTAAGAAAGTGGAGGTTGAGGAAACGCCACTCTTGCAGCAATTGACACAAAAAGTGCAGCCTCAGGTTTCTGCTACAGAGGCGCAAAGCGTGGTCGAAATTTTCTCGCCTAAACGTCCAAGCTAACTAAATAGTTAGCTATGTCATCACACTGCTTGAAATCAGGCATATATTTTGCTGTTTCATTAGAATATATGTTCTGTTTTCAAGAGAATATTTCAATAAAAGCATGAATTGACAAGAAGTAAGGTGTAATGAAGAAATTAACACAAGCTGATTTTCAGGAACGTCGCAGTATTCTCGCAGGGGAAATTGGTTTACGCAGTATTGCGATTATCGCGACCAGTCCGGTGGCGATGCGTAACCGTGATGCAGATTATAAATACCGTGCAGACAGTAGTTTCTTCTATTTAACCGGATTTTCAGAACCTGAAGCTGTGGCTGTGATTGAAACCTTTGACACTGAAGAAGAAGGCTATAGCTATAGTTTATTCTGCCGGGAACGTAACCGGGAAATGGAAATCTGGAATGGCTATCGTGCAGGGATTGATGGGGCGATGCAGGATTATGATGCAGATGAAGCCTATCCGATTGATCTGCTAGATGAAGGAATTCTGGAAAAATTACAAAATAAAGACCAGTTATTTTATCGCATTGGCCACAACGCGGATTTTGATGCACGTGTAGCGAAATGGATTGCGACTGCAAGTGGTGAAAGCCGGCGTGGTACGTCTGCACCTGCTCAAGTGATTCAGCTGGATCGTATTATTGACGAAATGCGTCTGCATAAAGATGACAATGAAATTGAACTGATGCAAATTGCTTCAGATATTTCGGCAGATGCACATACTCAAGCGATGCGAGCAGTACGTCCGGGCATGATGGAATATGCACTCGAAGCCGAGCTGAATTATATTTTCGGCAAGAATGGCGGTGTTCCGGCCTATAACAGTATTGTCGGTGGCGGTGAAAATGCCTGCATCCTGCACTACGTAGAAAATGATAAAGCGCTGAAAGATGGTGATTTGGTGTTGATTGATGCCGCGGCTGAATATCAGCTTTATGCTTCAGATATTACCCGTACCTTTCCAGTGAATGGTAAATTCAGTCCGGAACAGAAAGCCTTGTATAACGTGGTACTGGATGCCCAAATCGCTGCGATCAATGCCGTGCAAATTGGCAACTCCTATAAAGAACCGCACAATGTTGCTGTGCGCATCCTGGTGCAAGGTCTGCTTGATCTTGGCTTGATGCAAGGTGATATCGACGACATTATAGAAAAAGAAGCTTTCCGCCAGTTCTACATGCATGGCACGGGTCACTGGCTTGGTATGGATGTGCATGATGTTGGCGCGTATAAGGTCGATGGTGAATGGCGTCCGTATGAAGAAGGCATGGTGGTCACCGTTGAGCCGGGTGTATATATTGCACCTGATGATGAAACTGTGGATGCAAAATGGCGTGGCATTGGCATCCGGATTGAAGATGATGTCGTGGCCACTGCAAATGGCCCGTTGGTGTTAACCGCGAAAGTCGTGAAAACGGTAGAAGACATTGAAGCATTAATGGCGAAAGCACAGGCTGCTTAATTTTAGAGACATGAAAAGCCGATCCTTAGATCGGCTTTTTTTATGACTGCTCTAATAGATTTGAAGCCAGATCTTTTGAGAGATTGCGCAACGATAGTAAAAAAGATTTCAATTACATTTATCACGAACAAGTCAAATAAAACTCACCCAGTTAAAATTTGCAGCTTAAAAATTGACAGGAATTCAACACAGAAAATCGGTTTTTAGCATCAAAGCTACATATTAAATGCGCTTTGCTTCTCATACTTTCTCTGATCCTTAAATAAACTTAAAGAACAGCAGGAGAAGACTTACGAGACTAAATACGATTGACTGGATTGCTTACGCTTTAACAATTATTGGTGGCATCAATTGGGGTTTAATTGGTGCATTCGACTTTAATTTGGTTGCTGCAATCTTTGGTGATATGACTGCGCTTTCTCGAATTGTTTATGTACTGGTTGGTTTGTCGGCATTGTACCTGATCTATACCGGTACGAAATTAGGAAAAACAGTGCATCACACTGAGCCGCATAGCCGAGTGGTGCGTTAATATGCCAACGATTAATCTATATGACTTACATCCCTACAAGGTTGATTTTAAATAATTAAAATTCGGCTTGAGTGGATGGAATAGTTATCAATAAAACGGAGCTGAGGCTCCGTTTTTATTATGGTGATTTGAGCTAGATGACTGGCTGACAGAGACGGCATTTTGGGTGTTTGGATAGCCATAAAATAGCGGAGTTATGAGGAAAAAACGTCCATAAACAAATGATTTTTTTACCTCCAAGCTGTAGATCTTAGTTCTCCTTAAAAGCTAAGCGACGATTTAAAAAAATAAATGTTGTGCCAATTTTAGTCATACAAAACTATAAATTTAGCTGAAAGTTACAGTTCTTATCTAAAATTTAAGTCTGCATTATTTACTATCATTCTGATTCATTGCATGATCTGAATGAGTCGAAAAATTAATCTTTAAAACTACAAAAGCATATATCTGAATATCTTTGATTCTGAGTAAATAGCCCATGCTCTTAAACGCTCTACCGGTATTTAATCGAAATGTCGCGACTTTAATTGGTCTTTCTGCGGTCATCTTCTGGAGTACGAATGTTGGCTTAATTCGTAGTGTCAGTGAGAGTTTTGGAGCGGTCGCAGGTGCTGCCCTGATTTACAGTGTGGCATCCATTATTTTATTTTTTACCATCGGTCTACCCAAGCTTTCTACTATTCCAAAGCCTTATTTATGGTGGGGAGTCTTTTATTTGTTGCTTATGAATTATGTTTTGCCCTTTCTATTGGTTATGCTCAAAATAGTCGGCAAGCCATTGAAGTAGGGATGATTAATTATCTATGGCCGACTTTTACCTTATTATTTGCAATCATTTTTAACAACGTTAAAGCCAATCTCTTAATTCTTCCTGGTTGCCTATTGGCCTTGGTTGGAATTTGTTGGGTTTTAGGCGGAGATACCGGCTTTGATCTCTTACAAATATGGAGCAATTTGAAAGCTAATCCTCTTAGTTATGGTTTAGCTTTTGCTGCAGCGGTTTTGTGGGCTGCATATTGTTCCGTGACCGTAAAAACTTCTCAAGGTAAAAACTTGGTCACGATATTCTTTGCCCTTGCTGCGGTTGTGCTCTGGATCAAATATTTCCTGATGAATGGAGCAGCGCTTAATTTTACTTATGATAATACCGTCACTTTGATTATGGCAGCCGGAGCTTTAGGTTTGGGATATGGTGCCTGGAATATTGGAATTATTTCTGGAAACATGACATTAATGGCGGGTGCTTCCTATTTTACTCCGGTGTTATCTGCTTTATTTGCAGCATTATTGCTGAGTACGTCTTTGTCTTTTGGTTTTTGGCAGGGTGTGGCAATGGTTACGGCTGGAGCAATTCTGTGCTGGTTGGCCACCCGGAAACAATAAACATCAGAGGCGAGACACGCTATTTCATTATAAAAAAGAATTTTTTTGAGCTAATATAAAATCCATCATGATTATAAGTATCTATTGACTTAGATACGACATTGAAAGGATTACAGCATGCAACAAGAAGTCATCATTGTCGGTGGTGGTATGGTGGGCTTAAGCCTCGCACTGATGTTGGCGAAAACCAATATTGCAGTCAAACTTTTGGAAGCCATCAAATATCCAGATTATGATGATGAACATCTTGCCCCGTATCATTCCAGTTTTGATGCGCGTAACAGTGCCTTGTCGCGCCGTAGTGTACAGATCTATCAGGAACTCGGCCTTTGGGATGCACTACAGCAACATGCCACACCAATTCTGGAAGTCAATATTACCGAACAAGGCAGCTTTGGTAAGGCATGCCTAAAAGCAGAACAGGAAAAAGTCGAAAGTTTCGGTCAGGTGATTGAAAATGCCTGGCTCGGCCGTGTGCTGCTGACCCAAGTGAAACAACAGCCGCTGATTGAACTGATTGATGGTGTACAAGTCACATCGCTGACCCAAGATGCCGATTGTGCTTATATTCAGGCGCAGCGTGGTGAATCTGAGCTGACTTTACAATCTAAACTGGTCATTGCCGCAGACGGTCGTGATTCTTTCTGCCGTAAAGCATTGGGCATTGGTACTTCAGAACACGATTATAATCAGGTCGCGATCGTGACTACAGTACAAACCTCGAAGCCCCATGGTCATGTCGGTTTTGAGCGTTTCAGTCATTTAGGCCCTTTGGCGTTATTGCCATTGCCGGGTGAATATCGCCGTTCCGTTGTCTGGCCGGTAAAAAAAGGCACAGAAGGTGAATGGTTGGGCGATGAAAATGATCAGCATTTTCTTGATGCCTTGCAGGACACTTATGGTGATCGTGCCGGAAAATTCCAGAAAACCGGTCGCCGTTTTAGCTTCCCACTCTCTCAAGTCCTGGCAGAAAAACAGGCCGTTGGCCGTGTGGTATTGATGGGCAATGCTGCCCATACCATCCATCCTGTCGCCGGACAGGGCTTTAACCTGTGTATGCGCGATGCTTATGTGCTTAATCGCTATTTGGCAGAGCAGCTTGAGCAGGGTGCTGATTTAGGCAATGCAGCCATGCTACAGGACTACGAAAAATCACGCCTGAAAGATCAGCAGCGGGTCATTAAATTCTGTGATTCAGTGGTACGCGGTTTTAGTAACCAGAATCCATTCCTCAAACTGATGCGTAACACAGGCTTAATCTGCTTTGAAAATATTCCAGGCATTAAACCTTTGGTTGCGAATTATGCCATGGGATTAAAAGCATGAGCTTAAATCAAAATAACGAAATCTTGGATGTGGTCATTATTGGCGGTGGACTGGTCGGTGGACTGACTGCACTTCTGCTGGCGCAAGGTGGTGTGCAGCCTACAGTTTTAGACGCTGCCCCAATTTTAGATGCAGATAAGGCATTAGGTGTAGCGAATCCACGTGTTTTGGCGCTGAGTCAGGCAACCATTCACCTATTAAAAATAGTCGGTGTATGGGAAAAACTGGCACGTCAGCAGCCTTATACCGGTATGCAGGTCTGGAATAAAAATGGCTATGGTGATATTAATTTCGGCCAGCCTTCAGAAAAAATACCCTCAGTAGAACAGGCCTTAGGTTCGATGGTGGAACCGAGTATCCTGAATCTGGCTATTCAGCAAAAGATGCTTGACGATGTACAGGATTACCGTACCGAAGTTAAAGTCAGCCGGGTAGAACGAGGAGTCGGTGTCTGGATCATTCATCTGGCCGATGGCACACAGCTTAAAACCAAACTGGTGATTGGTGCAGATGGTGCCAACTCCTTTGTCCGTGAGCAAGCTTTCATTGATATTGATGTGCTGGATTACCAACAGGCCGGGATCAGCTGTGCGATTCAAACTGTACAGCCCCATCAGCATATGGCGCGCCAGATTTTTCTGGAAACCGGCCCTCTGGCTTTTTTACCGATGGCCAGCTTAAAAAAAGAAGAGCAGGGACATTGGCAATCCATCGTCTGGACTTTGCCGGATGATTATGCTGAAGAATATGCAGGGTTGTCAGATGCTGACTTTACACAGCTATTGACCCGTGAAAGTCATCATATGCTCGGTGAGGTCGTACAAGCGACACCACGTGCGACTTTTCCATTAAAAGCACGTGCCGCCCAACACTATGTTCAAGATGGTCTGGCTTTGATTGGTGATGCTGCCCATGTGATTCATCCGCTGGCAGGTCAAGGGGTGAATATTGGCTGTCTGGATGCTGCCGTGCTCTGTGATGTATTGCTGCATGATCAGTCACGTGGTGTTTGGGCACATGAGCAAAGCCTGAAGCGTTATGAGCACCGCCGTAAAGGACAAAACGATGCCATGATGCACAGCATGTCTGCGATTGGCTGGATGGAAACGACTTCATTTTTCCCGATGGTTTGGGCACGTAATTTCGGTCTGAAACAGGTAGAAAATCAGCCAATGTTAAAAGATGCATTTATGGCACAGGCCAATGGTCTGAGTTTACTTAAAGACACACGCTATGCAGCTTAACGTTGAAATGTAAATTTTTTAAACAAACATCCATAAAGAGTAACGATTTTGTTTAAAAAAAATACGATTTTTTAATATTTGGTACTAGGCGAATGCCACATAGATTGCTAAATTTCACTTAATTCGACACCTGGCTTTAAATACAAAGCGAGCGCTCATTTTGGGGGAGATGCAAATGACAGACATGAATGATTATGATGACGACGTTGAAGATTCAATCGTTGACGATGATGAAGCAAAAGCAGCTGAAAAAGGCGCAACAGAGAGTACAGAGGTCGTCAATGATAACGATCTTGCAGAAGCTGAAACTTTGACCGTGACTGCAAAGTTAAAGAAGCGTCAGGCACTTGAAGACGAAATTGCGGCTTTTCTCGCAAGTGGCGGCCGTATCGTTGAAGTACCGGCAGATGAGTCAGTAGCTAAAGAATAAGTCATTCCTTGACTTGGATTTATAAAAAAACACCACATCAGTTGTGGTGTTTTTTTGCAAAAATAAAAGTGATAGATAGCTAGAATATTAATCGTTGGCTGATGTCAGTTCTAAAGCACGTTGATAAGCCACTTTCTTTTTGATACCGGTTAAATCTGCTGCCAGTTGTGAAGCTGCTTTGACTGACAGATCCTGTAATAAGCGATTCAATAATTTATCCAGCTTTTCCTGATCCAGATCTTTTTCTTCGGTTGCTCCGCCAATCACCAGAACAATTTCACCTTTTTGCTGATTATGATCATTAGCAATGAATTCGACCAGTTCACCTAAAGTCATTTTCTTGATGGTTTCAAAAGTCTTGGTAATTTCACGCGCGAAGCCAACAGGACGGTCTGCTCCAAATATGCTCGCCATATCTTTAACGCATTCCAGAATCCGGTGCGGTGCTTCATAGAAAATTAAGGTCTGGGTTTCATCTTTGAGTTTTTCCAGATTCAGCAGGCGCTGACTTTGTCTGGATGGCAGAAAGCCTTCAAAACTGAAACGGTCACTCGGCAAGCCGACCGCACTTAAGGCCGCAATCGCAGCACAAGCACCGGGCACAGGAATAACACGGATATTATGCGCTTGAGCAGCCCGAACAAATTTAAAACCAGGATCGCTAATCAGGGGCGTGCCAGCATCACTGATCAGGGCCATATCTTCGCCATTGAGCAGACGCTGGATCAGCTGCTCAATTTTGTTGCTTTCATTATGTTCATGACATGCAGTCAAAGGTGTTTGAATATTAAAGTGTTTAAGCAACTGTGCCGAAGTTCGTGTATCCTCAGCAGCAATCAGACTCACCGACTTCAACACCTGAATTGCACGATAACTAATATCATCTAAGTGCCCGATTGGAGTCGCAACAACAAATAACTGAGCACTCATAGGTTTCTCCATGTGGAATAAATTGAATAATAAAAAATGGAAGATGAAAAATAAAATATTAGGCTTGTGTTTAGTCAGCTGCATCAGCAGCGTTCAAGCAGAAGTGTTGATCATTCTACCCGAATCCGGGCCTTTGGCGCGAGCTGCATCGAGTATCAAACAGGGTTTTCTCAGTGCCTATACCGCTTCAGGACACAAGATTCCGCTGAAATGGGTCAATGCCAATCAGAAAAATATCTCCCAGCTACTTAAACAGCATGTCAATAAAAAGACCAGAATGGTGGTGGGGCCATTGGCACGTAGCGACGTGGAACAACTGCTGAACAGCAAACCCAAAGTACGTACCCTCAGCCTGAATGAAGTGGCTGATGTCTCTCCCAATGTCTGGCAGTTCAGTCTATCCAAGAAAGATGATGCCGCTGCCTTAAAAGCACTTTTATTCAAAGACGGGATTCGGCAACTGCTGATTTTACGCCAGCCGGGCAGTGAAGCGGAGCATGAACTGTTGTTGATGTCCTTGCTGAGCCAGAGTGATCTGAAATTTAAAATCGTAGATAAACCACCACGATTTTTAATGCCCAAGTAGGGATTATTGTTTCTGGGCAATGCAGAATGGATGGCTGTCATGCCTGAATTAAATCGTTCACGGATGTATACCGTAGCCAATGCCATGAGCGAACAGCACAAGCTGCCACAAGGGATCAAGTTTTGTGATGTTCCAGTGCTTTACTTAGCGGATTGGCCGGATGTGCTGCAAGCTTATGCCAAGGAACCGGTTAATCTGTCTTATCAGCGCCTGATTGCTTTTGGCGGCGATGCCTGGCACATCACCCAGCAGTATTTATCTCAGCCGCGGCTGCAAACGATTGAATTTCAGGGCAGAACCGGCCGGATTCAGATCACTGAACACGGTGTCCAGCGTACTCCGCAATGTTTTCAGTACAGTGGCACAGGTGTAAAGCTGCTCTAACAGGGAAAGAGAATAATGCGACAGCAATTAGGTACATGGGCAGAACAGCAAGCCGCCCAACTGATGCAGCAGCAGGGATTTCAATTGCTTACAGCCAATTATCACAGCCGTTATGGTGAACTGGATCTGATTCTGGTACGTGAACAGGAGCTGATCTTTGTTGAAGTCAAAGCTCGTGCACACACCGGATATGCGCAAGCGATCGAGTCGGTGTCGAAAGCAAAACAGGGCAAGATGCTCAAGACGGCAATGTGCTTTATTCAGAAAAATCCACAATTTGCACACTATTACTATCGTTTTGACGTGATTTGTTTTGATTTTAAACAGCAATTTGCAAAAACCCTACAGCATGACTTTTCGCAATACCCTTATGATCTGGAATGGATTGAAAATGCTTTTACTTTTGATCAAGAGTTTATTAATCTGTGAATAAAATAAGGTCTAAAGATGCTTATATTTGCCTCAAGATCATTGTAAAGTTCAAGCAGAGTTGCCATGATCTGAGCTTAAAGACAGATTATTAGATTGAAAAAGACGTAATAAAATGAAGGAGTCTTGCTGAGTGGTTAAGCGTATTGCAATAACAATGCTGTGTGTCGCAAGTTTATCAGGTTGTGCCAGTTTTATTTCTAGCGGCACAGGTACGGCTCCTGTAGGAACTGAGAGTGGGGCGCGTACCTTGGGGCAGGTGTTTATTGATTCCTCGATTGTCCGTACTGCAAAAATTAATCTTTATAAACTAGATTCGCGCTTCAAACAGGCCCGGGTCAATATTGAAAGTTTTCATGGCAATGTCTTGCTGACCGGTCAGGTGCCCGATGCACATCTCAAGCAGCTGGCAGAAGACAATGTCAAATCCATGAGCGATGTCAAAGCGGTACATAATTTTATTACTGTAGGCAACCAGATCAGCTATAGCACCATCATGCAGGATACTGCGGTCACAGCTAATACCCGTGGCCTGATCATGAAAGCCACTGTGGTTGCGGACAGTAAAGTACATGTGCATACTGAAGATGGCGTGCTGTATGTGATGGGACGTTTGAACAGCGCAGAAATTGCTGACCTGAATCAGGTATTGCAGCAAGTGGGCAATGTCACCAAAATTGTGACCCTGATTGATAATGTTGAACAGTCTTCAAATCTGAGCAGTCAGAACTTTGCAGCACCTGCTTATGCACAGCCCGGTATCGAACAGACGCCGGTTGCGATAGATCCTGATACGGTTGAACCAACCGATGCTCCATAAGGTCGGTCATTTTAAAAACCAATTGTCGAATCAGATTCTGGAAGTCCAGCAACGCTATAAAGCATTTAGACTCTATGATTTTGGCAGTTATGCGTTGAATCGTTTAACGCCTAAACAGGGTTACACGATCGAAACTCAGCTGGCTTATGGTCTAAAATCACGGCAACGCTTTGATCTGTTCCGTAGCCAGCAGCCTTTGCCCCATCGCCCCCTGATTGTTTTTGTACATGGCGGCGCGTGGTTGCATGGGGATAAAAAGGATTATCAGTTCATTGGTGAGGCCTTTGCCAAAGAAGGCTATGATGTGGTGGTGATGAATTATCATCTGGCACCACAACATATTTTCCCAGCCTATATTCATGATCTGCATTTATTATTGAACCACTTGCAGCAGTCTGCCGGCCGGTTAGATATCTGTGCTGAAAACCTGGTTTTGATGGGACATTCGGCTGGGGCATTCAATGTCATGTCTGCACTGTATCATCCGCAATCTGCCAGCATTGACCACAGTCTAATCCGTGCGATTATTGGTCTGGCGGGGCCTTATCATTTTGATTATAAAAATGATCCGATTTGTGCTGATGCTTTTGATCAGACGGTGCCATATCAGCAGGTCATGCCTTATTATTTTGTTAAAAATAGCCCAACCCGACATTATCTGTTTATTGCCGAAAAGGACAACATCGTTGGCCATTTTAATAGTCAGGATCTAGATCGGGTATTGCGAGAAAAGGGCAATCATAGCCATTTGATTCATATTCCGAAACTTGGCCATATTACAATCGTAGGTTCATTATCTAGTTTGTTCAGTCGCTATTTCCAGACCAAAGCGCAGGTGCTTTGGGCACTCGAGGATGCATTTAGATCTCGAGACTGATAGCGGGATTTAACCCAGTAGTAAGGCATAAAAAAGAATCCAGGAGATTATCTCCCTTGGATTCTTTTTTTATTGGTTCAGCCAAACTTGAGCTCAATAAGAGCTAGAGCCAGGTCTTGGTATCGTCTGCGACAGCCGTACCTTGAGTCACATGCATAATCATGGCATGGGCAATACTGCCCTTGAACGGAATTTCAGGCAGCTGATCGAATTTAAAGAATCGCGCATCGCTAATTTCTTCTTGCTGTAATTCGATTTCACCCGCGGCATATTCAGCCTTGAAGGCAATCATCAGATTGCTTGGAAACGGCCAGGGCTGGCTGGCCAGATACTGGATATTCTTGAGTTCTAAACCGACTTCTTCCAGCGTTTCACGACGTACTGCCTCTTCCAGCGTTTCGCCTACCTCAACAAAACCGGCAATCAGGCCATACATCTGGCTTTTGGTGTTGCGCGCGTTTTTGGCCAGCAAAATTTCGTCTTCGTTTTTGGTAATGACGGTAATGACACAAGGCTGAACCCGTGGATACTGACGATAATTGCAGGATGGACAGAGCATCGCATGTTCAAGCGGATGTGCTTCGGTGGCCGTACCGCAATGACTACAAAATTTGTGATTCCGGCGCCATTCTAAAAGCTGTACCGCACGGCTGGCCTGTTCGAATTGCTGGGTATTCCAGAACTGTAATAACTGGCGGATGGGTACCAGTTGCAAGCCTGTAGGAATCGGCTCATCGGGAAGCAGGTCACGGGCAATCACTTGATCACCCGTGTGGAGTAACAAATCACTTGCGAGGGCTTCAACCTGTGGAAGCTGAAAATGTTGATCGACCAGCAGTTGCTGCTGCTGAAAAATATAAGCAAGTGATAATTTGGACATTAGGCAACTATTTTGAGTTTTTCACTACTGTCCAATGCTACCTTAAACATAGCCTGTAAAACAGGCTGTTTGTTCTTTAAGTTATCAATCATCATGTCAGCACTCGCCAGCGTATCCAGAGCACGATGAATCTCTTCCGGCGTTAATGCCATTGATAGATCAATACGGTTCTTGATGAATGCTGCAGTGGTGGTGAATGCAGTACGAACATGTTCTGCATTCAGGAACAGCATCGCCCCGCCAATTTCACAGAATTGTACTGGCACAGGTTCGAGTGCAGCCAAGTCCTGATCTTGCAGATAGTTGCTCAGAATCTGGCTGGAAAGCTCGATCAGGGCCTTGGTTTCAGTGAGTAAAGCCGCATGTGCTTCATCCAGGCGGTCCAGAGAAATATTCATGTTGTTGACGCGCAGCTGCAAACGGCTCGAGGTGTGATGACGTTCCAGTACCCCAATCGAGTTCATGGCAGACAGAATCACATTCATCAACTGCTGGGCAAAACCCGGATCTTTCAGGATTTCAGTCTGGCTCAGTGAAGTAGCTTGACGGTTCAGGTCATGATAGGCTTCATTCAGGTTCAATACCTTGAAGATGTTGGCCAGATTATTGAGCTGTGCCTGCAATTCCTGAGTTTTTTCAGGACTCATGTTCTGATAGTTAAACTCGATGTCATTACGAATCTGCGCCATTTCTGTGGTCACCAGTTCGCTAATGGTATGCATGGTTTCAAAGTCTGGACCATACAGGTGGCGACTAAAGACCTGTAACTGCATATCGGTCAGCAGGTCTTCACCAATATTGAGCTGACTGCGGATATGTTGTGCAGTATCATCTTCCTGGCTAATACACAGACTCAGGACATTGGCCAGGTCTGCAAGTGAAGCCTTGAAGCTGTCCGGCGAGCCAAAATATTGTGCCATGTTGCGCTCGATACTCACCAGAGTGCGCAGACGTGGCTCATTAATCAGCAAGTGATCAATATTGCTGAATGCAACGAAAACCAGATTCCAGTACTGTTTGCTGGTGTGCGATTGAGCGAGCCCAGCCAGATAAGCCCCCACCAGTTTAATCGCCTGCAGATCCAGTTCACTTTCTTCCTGCTTAAGCAGCTTGTTCAGGGACAGCTTGTACAGGCGCTGAACATATTTGGATTTTTCCAGACCGGGTGCTTGTGGTAACTGAAAGTCAGGCGTGATCAGATCGAGCAGGGATTCAATATGCTGACCTTCACTGGTGAGCGGTTTACCCAGCGCAATTTCCAGACGGTTCAGGGTGTCGAGCAGGAACTGTGGAATTTTTACTTCACGCAGGCAGATAAATTCGATATAGCGTTTCAGCATGGTGGTGCCTTCACTCAAGGCAATGACGTCCTGCGTATTGACCTGTGCCGGGTTCCCCATAATCTTGCGCATCAGTTCTGCTGAATAATGAGCGACTTTTGCCAGGCTGGACATGTCGATGAGTGCCAGAACTTGGGCACATTGTTCGAACTGATTTAATGCATCATCAATGCCAAAAGGTAAAGTCTGATCTTCTACCAAGGTGCTTACTGCTGATTCGACTAACTTGATCGAGTTATCAACCTCATTTTTTATTATCAGTAAGGCTGTTGGATCAAAATGTATAGAGGTTTGGTAAGACATGGATCTGCACCTTTCCTGAAGTATTATCTATATATGAGCCCCGCTTAAAGCTGCGGAACCTCTTTGTATTTACTATAACTGAAGAACTGTAGTTTTTAACCTAAAGCATGCTCGGAAATGTAGATTTTATTTCGAGAAAAGGCAAGCAGTTCCATGTTTTTCTTCGAATTGTTTGATCCATTTCTCATGTTCCTGCAATTCTTGTTCTGAGGGGAGAATCACCGGCAGTTCAATTTCAACTCTGGCCATGCCTGAACGGTTGTTCTGATCGTCAGAATGAGACAAAGCATCGATATCAAAAGATACCTGTCCACCGGTCATCGCCAGATAAACATCAGACAGGATTTCCGCATCGAGCAAGGCACCGTGGAACGTACGGTCACGCTTTGGAATCTCGTAGCGGCGCACTAAGGCATCCAGCGAGTTTTTCTGCCCCGGATGCTTGGACTTGGCCATTGCCAGGGTATCGGTTACTTCACAAACTTCGGACAGGGCTTTAAAACTTGCCCGTTTGAATTCCATATCCAGGAAGTTCATATCGAAGCTGGCGTTATGCGCGATAATTTCGGCACCGTGCAAATAGTCAAACAATACTTGAGAGATTTCCTCAAATAACGGTTTGTCTTGCAGGAACTCATCGGTAATGCCGTGGACATTGACCGAGTCGCCGACCGGTGTTTTCGGATTGATATAGATATGAATCGAGCTGCCGGTCAGTTTGCGGTTGATCATTTCCAGCGCGCCAACTTCAATAATCCGGTCACCATCCTGATAATAAAAACCGGTGGTTTCGGTATCCAGAATCAATTGTCGCGGGCCATGCAATTGTAAGGTTGCGGGGGTAATCACAATCTGGGGATGTAGTTGCGAACTATTGGCAACGGTTGCATCCACCTCTTGAAGCGCTGGATCACTTTGCTCGGTGTCGGCAACTTCATTCAATTCAATGATTTCTTCTTCCTGCATATCGTCCAGCTCTTCTTCGCTCTCGGCCAGATCCAGACCAAAAGGATCATCTAGCAGCCAGTCGGGTTCAGATTTTTTTTTATCTTCAGATATTGAAGGGCTTTGCTTGGATTTTTTCAGGGTTTCATCGGCGCCCTGATTGGCCAGCTGATCGGCCATTTCATTGCCGGCATGCCCGGCGTGACCCTTGATCCAGTGCCATTCAATCTCTCGTCCCTGACAGACTGCATCCAGTTTTTGCCACAGGTCAGGGTTTTTGACGTCTTTCCAGTTTTTCTTTTTCCAGCCGTGAATCCATTCGGTAATGCCTTGTTTGACATAATTGGAATCGGTATAGATCACCAGCTTATCCTGTTTGTCACAGAATAGAATGCCTTCGATGGCAGCTGTCAATTCCATGCGGTTATTGGTGGTATGGTCTTCACCGCCACAGATTTTGTGTTCTTGCTGGCCGTTAATAATGTACGCACCCCAACCGCCTAAACCCGGGTTGCCGCGACAAGCGCCATCAACATAAAGTGTGATAGTGTGTGACATAAATTAAAATCCGATCAAAAGAGAACACGCTGGAAGGCTTATTGTATAGCGCAAATGCAGTCGATCAATCTCTATGTCCCGGATTTTTTAATTTCTTGTAACATTTAACGTGAAATCACGGTAAATTATTGCCTTGTGTCTGCAACATGCTTCACTACAATGGCAGATCTAAAAAATAAATTTATATACGAGTTGTTTGGATTTCTTTATGTATAAACCAACCGCAATCTTGTGGCAGCCGACATTACCAACATTTTTAAAATTTTCTGTACTGGGAACTGCACTTGCTTCTCTGGGATTGACGGGCTGTTCATCTACGCAAAGTACATCCCAAACAGCAGCAAGCAAGCAAGTTGGATCGCAATATCTGGATGCAAGCGGTCTGGATGGACTGGAAGATCTGCTTTCTGCAACCGATATGCGTGCAGTCGAAGGCGACCGTTTACTGGTTCTGAAACATGGTGATGTCTGGAAGCGCATGACTGTGGGCTTCAAGATGGATTTAAGTGTGTGGAATCCGCGGATTGATGCGCAGCGCGGCTGGTTTATTTCACGTCAGCCTTATCTGGACCGTTTAAGTGCGCGTGCCTCACGTTATTTATATTACACGGTAAAAGAAGCAGAACGCCGTGGTATGCCGACCGAGCTGGCGCTATTACCGATTATTGAAAGTTCCTATGACCCGGCAGCGACCAGTAGTGCGGCAGCGGCAGGTTTATGGCAGTTTATTCCAAGCACAGGCCGTATTTATGGTTTAAAACAGACCCCTTTATACGACGGTCGTCGTGATGTGGTGGAATCGACTCGTGCAGCCTATGAGTTTTTAGGCAGTTTATATAACCAGTTTGGTTCTTGGGAGCTGGCGCTGGCGTCTTATAATGCCGGCCCGGGACGTATTCAGCAGGCGATTAACCGCAATAAAGCAGCAGGTCTGCCGACCGACTATTGGTCACTCAAATTGCCACAAGAAACCATGAGCTATGTGCCACGTTTCCTGGCAGTTGCACAAATTATTAAAACTCCAGGTCAGTATGGGGTGAGCCTGCCACCAATTGCCAACCGTCCGCATTTCCGTGAAGTGCCTGTAGGCGTGGCCAATTTAAATGAAATTGCAGCCATCACCGGTTTGAGCCGTGCGGAGCTGTATCAATTGAACCCGGGGCATCGTGGTGATCATATTGACCCTACCAGTCCGCGTCGTATTTTGATTCCTGCTGACCTCAGTCCTTCAGTTGATGAAAAGCTGAAAAAACTATCTGGTTCCGGCGGATTATCTGCGAGTAGTGCCAGCAATCTGCCGAAAAACACCACCCCAGTGGTGCCGACCAAAGCTGCGCCTCCCGTATTAAATGCGAAAACGATTACACCGGCAAAACAGACTCCACCCGTTCTTGCCAGTACTCGGCCTGCAACGACTGCACCTGTGGTGACAACGGCAAATACAGTGGCACAGACCACGAAAAAGATTTCAACGCCTAGAGGCTCATCTGCCTTGGCCAGTTTTGCTGCCCAAAGTGATTTGCCGATTCCAAGTGCGCCACGTATTCCGGTCGCAGTGACACCGGCAGCGCCAGCGAAACAGATTCAGGTCGAACCACCGATTTCTGCAGCCGAGCGTCAGCAAGTTCAGCAGGTCGTCACCGCGCAGGAAACTAACAAAACTGTGGATGACGTTCTGCAGCCTGTTGCAACACCGGCAGAGCAGGCTCAGGTAGTTGAAGAGCTGAAAGCATTGGCGCCGGCAGGCACAGAAATTGTCGATCCTTATGATGGTAAAATCAAGCTGACGGCTATTCAAACCAGCCTGTCTGTGGCTGAGCAGCAAGGCAAGGAACTTACCAAAGGCTTCTCTTATCCGAAAGAAGTTGCTGACAATACCACAGCGACTTCGGTCGAAGCCCAGTTGAACCAGGGTAAAAATTACGTCAAGACTGATTCTGAAGTGGTGGTGGTCGCGCCTAAGGGCAAGCGTAGTACCTATAAGGTTTTACCGGGGGATAATCTGGCACTGATTGCAGCAAAAAATGGGGTGAACTGGCGTGATGTGGCGAAATGGAACCAGATCGATCCAAATTCTACGCTATATGTAGGCACCACGATTTATTTGTATGATGCCAAGCCGGTGCAGGAACAAACCAAAGCCAAAGAAAAGCCGGAATCTTATGTGGTTCAGGCCAATGATTCTCTAACCAGTGTGGCAAGCCAGTTTGGTTTAAGTCTCAAACAGCTGGCTGATTTTAATGGTTTAAGTACCAACAGTGGTTTATTTGTCGGTCAGAAGCTGTCGCTGAAAGAAACGGCTGCAGCTAAAGCCAAAGTAGAAGATGCTAAAAAAGCTGAAGCTGCCAAAGTTCAAACCAAATCCTATACCGTCAAGCGCGGTGAATATCTGAAACTGATTGCCGATCGTTATGGACTGTCAAATGCTGAACTGGCGTCATTCACCTCAGGTTTAACTGCGGGTAGCAGTTTGATGGTGGGACAGAAAATCAATGTGCCACTTCAGGAAGTTGAAGCACTGACCGCATCGACCCAAAAGACTGAACAGACATTTGAAAATGTTAAAGTTGATCAGACAGCCACTGAAAATTATCAGGTCAAACGTGGTGAAACCCTGTATAGCATTGCCAGTCAAAGCAAGCTCAGTGTGTCTGAGCTGGCAGCTTTAAATGGTTTTGCTGCCAATAGTGGTTTACGTATAGGCCAGACCATCAAGATTCCGGCCGGCAGTCAGGTGCCTGAAACTTATACAGTTCAATCGGGCGATACCTTGACCGGCATTGCCGCAAAATACAATCTGTCGATGGATCAGGTGGCGAGTCTAAATGCTATTTCTCGTCATGCCGGCCTGCGCGTCGGTCAGCGTTTAAAGCTGACGGGTGAGGCAGCTGAACCCGTGCGTGAGTCTGTGGCGGAAACGGTATCGAAACATGTGAAATCCGATTCGCATGTGGTGAAATCCGGGGAAACTTTAAGTTCTATTGCGCGTCAGTATCATCTTCAGGTCAAGTATCTGGCCGATTTAAATGGCCTGAATGCCAATGGCAACGTCCGTATTGGTCAGCGTTTAAAAATTGTGGGTGATATTCCGACGGATAAAAAAGCAGAAGACGTGAAAGTGGCAGCTAAGCCTGTGTCTTCTAGAGCAACTGAATCTTATACCGTCAAGTCAGGCGAATCCCTGAATGCGATTGCCAGCCGTTTAGGAATTACGGTCACCGAACTGGCCGAGTTAAATAATCTCAGTCCACGTGCCGGATTGCGTGTCAGTCAAACCATCCAGATTCCAAAACTGGTGACTGATTATAAA
Source organism: Acinetobacter sp. YH12254 (assembly GCF_013417415.1). Classification (NCBI taxonomy): domain Bacteria; kingdom Pseudomonadati; phylum Pseudomonadota; class Gammaproteobacteria; order Moraxellales; family Moraxellaceae; genus Acinetobacter; species Acinetobacter sp. YH12254. Next base: position 123,433 of record NZ_VPEB01000005.1, read on the forward strand.
GTCAAACGCGGCGATACCTTGATCGGTCTGGCCTCACGTTACGGCATGAACAGCAATCAACTGGCGGAAATGAATGATCTCAAACCGAATACACAATTACGTATTGGGGATGTGATTAAAGTGCCAAACTAATTCATTCATCGTGAGATTTTTTAGTTTATTTGTTTTAAGCATGGTTGTCCCGCTGGTAATGAATACCAGTTGGGCAGCCCTGATCACCACACCTTATATTGCGCTACATAGCCCACCGAAATATAGCCATCTGCAATCCTTACCTTATGCCAATTCGCAAGCCCCCAAAGGTGGTGCACTGATTTTGGCGGCCGATGGCAGCTTTGATAATTTAAATAGCATGAATGGCAAAGGCAATGTCACTGAAGGGATCAACTATATTTTTGACAGTTTGCTGTCGAAATCACTGGATGAGCCCGGGGTGTATTATCCCTTGCTGGCGGAAAAAGTCAGTTTTGACCCCAAGAAAACCACCTTTATCATTTTCCATTTAAATCCGAAAGCGCGCTTTAGCAATGGTCAGCCCGTAACTGCGGAAGATGTCAAATATAGCTTTGAGCTTTATCAGACCCAGTCTAATTTCGGTCTGCAAATGTATCTGGCAGATTTAAACAAGCTGGAAGTATTATCAGCTTTACAAGTCAAAATGCATTTTAAATCCGGGCATAATCCGGAAATGGCCATGATTGTCGCGCAGATGCCCATTTATTCTAAACGGCAATGGCAAGGGCGTGATTTTAAAGACCTGACGCTGAAACCGATTCTGGGTTCAGGGCCCTATGTGATTGAACGCATAGATCCCGGCCGCAGTATTTCGTATCAGCGCAATCCTCAATACTGGGGCAAAAATTTATTGGTGAATCGCGGTCGTTATAATTTTGACCGGATCCAGTATCGTTATTATCGTAGTCCGGAAATCAAGTTCGAAGCCTTTAAATCGGGCCAGTTTACTTTGCATGAGGAAAAACAGGTCAATCGCTGGATCAGGGATTATCAATTTCCTGCGGTTCGGCAAGGACAAGTCAAACGTTATCGTTTTCGGCATCAAAATCCGGTCCCGACCCAGAGTCTGGTCTTTAATACCCGGCGTCAGCCCTTTGCCGATATTCGCTTCCGTCAGGCCTTAAGTTTTGCTTACGATTTTGAATGGCTGAATAAAGCCATGTTCTATGGTGAATATCAACGCCTGAACAGCTTTTTTTCCAATAGCGAGCTGGCTTCTCGTGGACGGCCGAGTGCCCAAGAGCTGCAAATTTTAAAGCCTCATTTGCAGAAGCTTCATCCGGTTCAGCGTCAGGCTGTACTTCAGGACTGGCAATATCCTCAATCCGATGCCTCAGGGTTTAACCGGCAGAATTTATTAAAAGCCCGTCAATTGCTGTTAAAAGCCGGTTATCGTTATCAACAGGGGCAGTTGGTCAATGCTTCCGGTCAAGCGGTCAAGATTGAATTTTTGCTGCATCAGGTGGAACAGCAGCGTCATCTGATGCCTTATTTACGTCATTTAAAACGTTTGGGGATTCAGGCGAATATTCGTATGGTCGAAACCGCGCAGTATTATGAACGGCTACGAAATTACCAGTTTGATATGATTGTCGACAGCATGCCACAGTCCCTGACACCGGGGCAGGAACAAAAACAGTTCTGGAGCAGTCAGGCTGCCAAGCAGGTCGGTAACTATAATTATGCCGGTATTCAGAATCCTGCTATTGATGCGGTGATTAAGCAAGTAATTCAGGCGCAGAACCGGGAGCAGGTGATTGACAGTACCCGAGCTTTAGACCGTTTGCTGCGGGCAGGTTATTATCATATTCCGACTTATGGTACGGGTGAATACTGGTATGCTTACTGGAACATGTATCAGCAGCCCAAGCTTAAACCTAAGCTCTCCGCGGGCATTGACTACTGGTGGGTCGATGCGGCAAAGGCTCAACGTGTGGCCAATTATTTCAAACAGCATTAAGCTCCAAGCCTATCAGGGAGTGCCATGAGCACTTATATACTCAAGCGTCTGTTGCTAATGATTCCAACCTTGCTGATCATTTTGCTGATTAACTTTATGGTGATCCAGCTGGCACCGGGTGGGCCGGTGGAACAAGCGATTTATCAGGCACAACAGGTCAATGGCTTGACACATACCGGATTACAGTATCAGGGGCAGCAAGGCCTCACCCCTGAGATGATCGAGCAGATCAATATTCAATATGGTTTTGATCAGCCTGCCCATATCCGCTTTTGGGACATGTTAAGGCGCTATGCCCAGTTTGATCTGGGCACTAGTTTTTTTAAAGACAAGGCTGTGACTGATCTGATCTGGGAAAAACTACCGGTATCGCTGTCTTTAGGTCTGTGGAGTACCTTAATCATCTATCTGGTGTCTATCCCTTTAGGCATCGGCAAAGCCAGAAAACATGGCAGTGTTTTTGATCAGATCACCTCTTTAATGCTGGCGGTGAGCTATGCCATTCCAGCCTTTATTTTTGCGATTTTACTGATTGTATTTTTTGCCGGTGGCTCTTTTCTGCAATGGTTTCCCTTACAGGGACTCAGCTCTGAAAATTTTGCCGAACTCTCATTTTTCGGGAAAATTCAGGATTATTTCTGGCATATGGCATTGCCATTGTTGGCCATGGTGCTGGGTGGATTTGCCAGTTTGACCTATCTGGTGAAATTTTCCTTTGTGGAAGAGTTGAGTAAGCAATATGTTCTGGCTGCGCGGGCCAAAGGTTTAAATGAAAACGCAGTGCTGTATCGGCATGTGTTCCGAAATGCGATGTTAGTGTTGATCGCAGGTTTGCCAGAAGTATTAATTGGGGTGTTTTTCGTCGGCAACCTGTTTATTGAGATTATATTTAATCTCGATGGTTTAGGTGTTTTGGGTTTTGAGGCGATCATCCAGCGCGACTATCCGGTGATTTTCGGTACTCTGTTTATCTTTACTTTGCTTGGTCTGATATTGCGATTATTAAGCGATTTGCTGTATCAACTGATCGACCCACGGATTCATTTCAGTTCACGTCGGGGATCCTCCTAATGTCGTCCTTGATGCAATTAGGCTGGCAACGCTTTAAGCAGCACAAGCTGGGATTTGGCTGTTTTATTATGTTTGGCCTTATTTTTATCATGTCCTTGGGCGCAGAACTGATTGCCAATGATAAGCCCTTGCTGGTGAAATATGATCATGCAGTGTATTTGCCTATCTTAAAATCTTATCCGGAAACCGTTTTTGGTGGGGTATTTGAAACCGAAGCCGAGTATAAAGATCCTGCCGTTCAACAGTTGATTGCAGAAAAAGGCTGGGCGATCTGGCCAATTATTCCATTTTCATATCAAAGCCCGAATCTGGAACTGGCTGTTCCGGTGCCTTCGCCACCAAGTGCACAAAACTGGCTCGGAACAGATGATCAGGGTCGTGATGTGTTGGCGCGGATTCTGTATGGCTTGAGGGTTTCACTCTTATTTGGTTTTGCGCTGACTTTATTGTCGGCGGCGATTGGAGTTTTGCTGGGGGCTGTGCAGGGCTATTATGGCGGCTGGATCGACCTGATCGGGCAACGACTGCTCGAAGTCTGGAGCAGTTTGCCGATGCTATTTATGGTCATGGTGCTGGTCAGTCTGTTTAGTCCCAATATTTACTGGCTATTTCTGATCATGCTGTTGTTTGGCTGGACCACTCTGGTGGGCATGGTACGGGCTGAATTTCTGCGTGCACGCAATCTGGAATACGTCTGGGCGGCACGAAGTATGGGTGCAGGAGATGGGCGAATCATGTTCAGGCATATATTGCCGAATGTCATCGGTTCAAGTCTGTCACAACTTCCCTTTATGCTGACTGCCAATATTACCGCACTGACGGCTCTGGATTTTTTAGGCTATGGGCTACCACCGGAAACAGCCTCTTTAGGAGAGCTGTTGCTGCAAGCCAAAAATAATTTAAATGCGCCGTGGCTGGCTTTATCAGCTTTCTTTAGTCTGGCCATTGTGCTGAGTTTGCTGATGTATATTGGCGAAGCAGTGCGTGATGCTTTTGATCCAAGACAATAAATCACGAAACTTTTTAATCATCGTAAAAATAAGCAGATGAAAATTGTGTAAATTTGACAAGTTGAATTGTCAATTATCCTGACTTGCGTTATAAACGAATACAAAATAAAAGTAATATCAGGACAGATCATGACCCAATTGGCCGATTCCATTCAAATTCGTCATACCAATTTCAAAAACCGTATTATTAAAGGCGCTATGAGTGAGGCGCTGGCCAATGATGCCGGCCAGCCCAATCAGGCACATTTCAAGTTGTATGAAGCCTGGGCCAAAGGTGGACTGGGCTGTGCCATTACTGGCAATGTCATGGTGGACTTTCGTGCCAAAAATGAGCCGGGCGTGGTGGTGGTAGAAACCGAGCGTGATCTGGAGCAGCTTAAAGTCTGGGCGGAAGTGGGCAAGCAGCAGGGTATGGTACAGTTGGTGCAGTTATCACATCCGGGTCGTCAGTGTCCCAAAGGCTTAAATAAAGAAACAGTTGCGCCGTCGGCCGTACCTTTTAGTCCGGCATTGGCCGTCAGCTTCGGCACACCACGTGCGCTGACTGAAACTGAAATTCTGGAGATTATCCAGCGTTTTGCCACTTCAGCGCAAATTTGTGAAAAGGCCGGTTTTGAAGGCGTCCAGTTGCATGGTGCGCATGGTTATCTGATTAGCCAGTTTCTGTCACCGCTGACCAATAAGCGTCAGGATCAATGGGGTGGCAGTATTGAAAACCGTACCCGTTTTCTGTTGGAAACCTATCAGGCTGTCCGTGCTGCAAGCTCAGAAAATTTCATTATTTCAGTCAAACTGAATTCTGCTGACTTTCAGCGCGGTGGTATAAGTGAAGAAGATGTGATCTATGTCTTTAAGGCGATGGATGCAGCCGGGATTGATATCATTGAAGTGTCTGGTGGCAGCTATGAAGCGCCTGCCATGGCTGGTGTAAAAGAAGACAAACGCAAAGCTTCAACCATTGCCCGTGAAGCCTATTTCCTCGATTTTGCCGAAAAGATCCGTCAGGAAGTCAATTGCCATATCATGGTGACTGGTGGCTTTAGAACCGTCGACGGCATGAATGCTGCACTCGACAGTGGTGCATGTGATTTTGTCGGCATTGCCCGACCTTTTGCGGTAGAGCCGGATCTGGGTGATCGTTTGATTGCAGGGCAAGATGTACGTTATGCGGTTGAGAAAATTAAAACCGGTATTCCGCTGGTTGACAAAATGGCGATTATGGAAATTATCTGGTATGCCGCGCAGTTTAAGGAAATTGCCAAAGGCAAACAGCCGAATCCAAAACTGTCACCGTTAAAAGTCTTTTTGAACTACCTCAAAGGCAATGTTAAAGCCGTAATTAAAGGGCAGTTGAATTCGCGTAAATCGGCTTAAATTTATCATCTAAGCATAAAAAACCGGGCAATTAGAATGCCCGGTTTTTTATTCATCACATAGTTAAGAATAATGCATCGCCTGGGTCTGGAAAGGAAATAATAACTGTCCCAGTTGACGAGTGGCCCATAAACCCACTTCAGTATGATGCATATGCGGTGAAGTATAGGGAATCAGCAAGTCAATTTTCTGTTCCGCACCTTCACAGCGCATAAAGCGATTTTTTAACTGATTTAAACGTTGTTGATCCATACGGCTTAAAGCAGGTTCAACTTTCGCCTGAGACGGCGCTGCGCTACGTGAAGACAGCCGAGTTGCTAAAGTTGCCCCCTGAATCCAGTCTTTAATGATCTGTTTTTCAGTCGCATTAAACACACCAAACATTTTACCTTCAGGATGATCAATCATTTTCCAGAAACGGCTCTGTTCAACAGGAGCATCTTTAATAATCCAGCCTTTCTCAATCAGCACGTTCAGGAACTTGAAAATTTGCGCCGGATCTGATAACCAGTCATTGATGGTTTTGCCACTAAACTGACATTTCTGGTTATGAATATATTGGCCAATCAGTGCCTTGTTCTGGAATACTTTTAAGGCCATGCGCTCAATATCCAGCTCTTTCACAATCTGGGAAGAACTTTTACCGATGTCATTGAGCAGATAGCCTTGCTTGATCAAATCAAGATAAGTCTCCGGATCTTCCGCATTCTCATAATGCTGGATAAAGGCTTGCAGGGATTTTTGTGCATGGCCATTGTGGGCATTATCAATCGTAATATGCACATTGAAATAATGGGGATCAATCCCGAGTTCAGCCAATTCGTAATTGGTAATGAGTAGATGCAGCGGCAACTGTTCATAGCCGAGATTAAAACCAATCACCAGAGGCAAGTATTTGGCCGGCGCATAAGCCAGTGCTAACTGTACCGCGGCCTGCTCATAATAACTGGCATCCAGTTGTTCGGCATAACTGTTCAGCTCATAGTGACTTAACAGGTGCTGATACATGGTGACATGATTGGCACGTGGATGTCCCAGACCCAGTTCTTCCAGATAGATATAGATCAAATCTTTCAGCTTGGGTTGATTGCAGTTATGTACGGTGGAATATAACCAAGAACCATCGACCAGTTTAACCGGTGCAACCTTGGACAGAAATTCGAAAGCATGTGAAACCGTTGGGAAATACTCCCGGGCCTGATGTTGTTTACGCCGTCCCAGATAAGCCTGAAACTTGGCACAAATTTGATGATGTTGTTCTAAAAGATGCTGTTCAACTTGTGCCGGTTGATCCAGCCATTCAAGTGTTTCTATATTCAGTTTTTTAATCAGATCACTCAAATAAGATTCAGCTTGTTCGGTTTTGGTATTCGTCGAGATTTCAGTATCTTGAAAAAAGTCGACCCAATCCTTAAAGCTTTTAAATTGATAATTATGATTATTATTTGGCGATAAAGGCAAACTTAACTCTGTGCTGACGAACATAATCTGATCCTTGCAGATATCTCTTCAGTTACCTTAACGTGCGACTTGACGTCTAGATGTTGAATTTTTGTTCTAATTTATTGGTGTATTGCTTTAAATGAAAATGAACGGATATTTATATGAATAGAAATGTTAAAAGAATGCAAATTGTAAAATATGAATTACATGGCAGCCTATGTAACGAAGAGCATATTTTAATGAGTGGTAAAAAATTATATTTAAATATTCAGAATGCAAAAAAGCCCAAGTCGCAATGCCCGGGCTTTTTTGTTGAGATGTTGCCATCTCGAATATGGCGTCCCTACGGGGATTCGAACCCCGGTTACCGCCGTGAAAGGGCGATGTCCTAGGCCTCTAGACGATAGGGACAGTACAGAAGATAAATTTTAAAACCTTTACTTTTAACTTGAAGTAATGGCGTCCCTACGGGGATTCGAACCCCGGTTACCGCCGTGAAAGGGCGATGTCCTAGGCCTCTAGACGATAGGGACTTAATAAAATGTACTTCTGAAAATTGGCGTCCCTACGGGGATTCGAACCCCGGTTACCGCCGTGAAAGGGCGATGTCCTAGGCCTCTAGACGATAGGGACGTTTCAGAGGTGGGCGTATAATAGGGTGAAAATAGGGGGGTGTCAAACGCATTTCTATAAAAATTTTTATTTTCTGGATTGAGTGCGTAAATTTAAAACAATATTGTTGAAATAATGGAAAATGATTTAAATTAAGCTGAATTTTTAAGCAATTCCAGCATGGCAGCTAACACTTGGGGATGCTGTAAATAGCCCGCAATATCATGTGGACGTTGTACAAAGGTACGAATTTCCTGATTGATAATGGCAGGCTGAAAATTAAATGAAGCTGCTGAGAGTGGAAATGCGGTGAGAAAATCATCATGTGAATAGAAATTTATCCAATCGCCTGAAATTGCAGCAGGTCTTATCATTGGTTGCGGAAGATGCGCCTGAATGACACGAAATGCCAGTGGTGATCCGAGGGTAATAAAACGCTGGATATTCAGTTCTGGATGTTGAAGCAAATAATTATAGGCGATCACGCTGCCCAGCGAATGTGCCACCAGAATCTGTGGTTTGCTGCTATGCAGTTGATGATGAATGCGCCGATGAACTTCCTGCATAAAAGTCGGATTGGCCAAATAAAGATAGGTTTCCAGCAGGAACTTATGCAAAAAACTGGCGTGTAAACTGGGGAAATAATTAATGAGTACCGCAAAATCCCGCAAGGCAATATCTTTGCTTAATGCTGTAATAAAATTCAGCTTTTGATCAAAGTTGAGTGTCTTATCTGGATTTAACTGGGGCACATCACAAACTTGATATTTGCACTGATTGGTTGGTGGTACGGCTTGCCGCTGTGCCGGATGTAGAAAAGGGAAATGCGGCCATTGCTGCGGCATTAAGTAGATTATGCAAATGATGTCGAGAGAGTAAATCACCATAAAAAGGGATACGGATATGCCGTTTTAAATAGCTAAAACGGGCTTGCTGTTGCGGGTTATTTCTGAGGCCTCTTTTGAGAAGATGCAGCCAATGTTGGCGTAATGAAGGCGCCGTATACTGTTGCTTGTTCATGCCGTGAATAAATACAATTTTCATCGACGCACCATTGAAGCTGCCCAATATACAATTAGTATAGACAAAAAAGAGCGACCGAAGTCGCTCTTTTAAAGCTGATGCTTAAGACTTGTTATGGTAGAACGTATAATAACTGGCATAGCAGGCTGCAATAAACAGCAGACAGCCAAAGAAGCTGATGCGCATTGATGGATCAAAGACCATACTGACACAGGTAATAAAACAGAACACGAAGCCTAAAATCGGCACAATCGGAAACAATGGTGCTGCAAAGCCCAGTTCTTTGACCGTGCGACCCTGTTTATACCACTGCCGGCGGAAGTTGAACTGACTTAAACAAATACTCATCCAGACCACCACCATGGTAAACGCCGCAATGCCCAGTAGGTTGGTAAAGATGGTTTCTGGCGCAAACTGTTCAGACAGCAGGCCTGGCAATGCACCGAGCATGGTCACCATGACTGCAATATACGGTACACCGCGAGCATTGAGTCTTGAGAATACGGCAGGTAACTGTTTGCTGTAGGACAATGACCACATCATACGAGAAGCGGCAAATAAGCCCGAGTTGGCAGCAGAAAGTAACGCAGTGATAATCACAAAGCGGATGATGTCTTCAGCATAAGGAATACCGATGTGCTGGAATACCGTTACGAATGGACTGCTACTGACACCTTCAGCGGCCAAGCCAGCTTCCTGATGTGGGAGTAAGGCCGTCACCACGATAATCGTCCCCACAAAGAAAATTAATAAGCGGAAAATTGCAGTATTAATGGCTTTAGGGACATTTTTCGCAGGATCTTCAGTTTCACCCGCCGCAACACCAATCAGCTCTGTACCCGAAAAGGCAAAGTTCACGATCAGCATGGTCGCAAAAATCGGGAATAGACCTTCAGGGAACCAGCCCTGGGCCGTCAGGTTGGTAAATAGAGGCGCAGCTTCGTAGCCCTGATAGCCCAAAACACCAAAGATGGCCAGTAAGCCCAAAACAATAAAGGCAACAACAGTGACTACTTTCACCAGTGCCAACCAGAATTCGGATTCGGCAAACCATTTGGTCGAAATCATATTTAAGCTAAATACAAAGACACCAAAAATAATGGTCCATAACCACATGGAAATATCCGGGAACCATTCCTGCATCAGCAAGGCGGCTGCAGTAAATTCGGTTCCCAGAGTGACAGACCAGGTCAGCCAGTATAACCAAGTGATGGTATAGCCTGTACCCGGTCCAATATAACGTTTGGCATAAGCACCAAATGAACCAGATTCTGGCATATGAACAGCAAGTTCGCCCAGACAGAGCATAACCATGTAAGCGATAATGCCGCCCAGGAGATAAGCAATAATGGCACCTACAGGCCCCGTTTGTGCAATGACTTCACCCGACCCTAAAAATAGGCCTGTTCCGATTGCGCCACCAAGCGAAATCATGACCAGATGTCGAGTACTCATAGCGCGTTTTAAAGGCGCAGAATTGCCCTGATGCGTAGCATCATTCGGAGATGAGTGCATAGGAGTTGAAAAAAATCAGAAGAATGAAGCGAGTTATTGTAGTGAAAAACTACAAATCTGCAATGTATTAATAATGATTTTGAATAAGGCTTGATCGTATGCGATCAATAGATGGCGTCCCTACGGGGATTCGAACCCCGGTTACCGCCGTGAAAGGGCGATGTCCTAGGCCTCTAGACGATAGGGACGTTGCGAGGTGATGCGTATATTAAGGACTCAATTGGTTTTTGTCAAAAGGCTTTTATATAAAAAAGCGCTAAAAGTTCAAACATTAAACAGGAGTAATGCATTAATTTTATTGAGGGCTTAAATAAGTCGAATGATTGGGCTTATTTGCTCGTCATTTAGGCGGAAAATGAAACTCCCGCGGCTGGCAGGAGTTTAAAACAGCCAGATTTTAATGATCGGGTGTTTGGTATTCTGTCGAGTTATGCGCAGGAGCAGTCTGCTCGACAGGTGTTTCTACTTTCTCTTCACGGTTCACGATATAAAGATAAAGCAGTGAAGGAGCTAAAATCAGTAAAACCAGTAAGATCTTTTTTAACATGGCACATAGACAAAGTACGAAATTGCATTAATTATAGCCTAAGCAAATTAAAAAGAGCACCGGAGTGCTCTCTATAAAACTTAGAATTTGAAAGTGACATCGGCGATAAACTGGCGGCCGATTTCAGTCATAACTCTTGGTTTGCTTGCGATTGTTGATTTGGTGGTATACGTGTTGGTGCGGTTAGTTACATTGTTAATAGTTAAACCAAAGATTGCATGTAAATCTTTTGAAAGTTTCCAATCATAAGTTGTACGCATATCCCAGATAAATTTAGGTTTAATTTCAGAAGCAATATAAGTATCAAGAAGATTACCTTCATATTCTACTTTGTCATCTTTACTGGTCACTGTGATCATATCGTCGTAACTGTCTTTATAGCTAAAGAAGTTTGAAAGTTTTACTGGTGCGTGATCGAAAGCAATATCCCAATTTACACGGGCAGTCCATGGTTGGTTGAAGTTTTGTGCAGGACGCTCTGACCAATGCATAATTTTACCGTTATAGGACACGAGTTCATCTTGATCTGCGGTTATGAATTTGTCGGTATAATCGGTATAACTGCGGAATACATCGCTATAGTCAAAACCAAAAGCAATGAAATGCTGTGTACTAGCGAATTTCAAAGCTTCACGATTTTTTAATGTGAGTGTGTAGATGTCGGCTTCACCATGACCATCATTGCTATATTCATAAGAGAAGTTGAAACCATCTTTTGGGATATCGGTGTGGGTACGTGAAATTTCATCTTGGTATTTGCGATTCACCCACTTAAGACCTAAATCCCAAGAATGTAATTGGGTGTTGATACCCAAAACAGTTTCATCACTAAATGGTGTGTCTAGGTCAGAGCGACGTGTGGCATTTGCTGAGTTCGTTGCAGATGTGACCCAGTCCGCCTGCGGATTCTCACGTGAGAATTTATACATCAACTCACCAATACCATCGTTGAGTTCGGTGCCTAATGTTTGCTGACCATAGTAACGATTCCAGCCTGCTAAAAATTGCAGTTTGTCATTCGCAAAGGGCTTATAAGACACGGAACTACGTGGAGAAATATTGAAATTACCGCTTAAAGAGTCGTAGTCGGCACGGACACCTACTCGGGTCGATAATTGATCGTTCCATTGAATGTTGTCTTCAAGGAAAGCATTGAAGCGGTCTTGTTGAGCAGAGAATTGTCCAGCTTTATACAATGAACCTGCAGCGACATATTGTCCTGTCCAACCTTGAATCGTGGGTGTCGCATCGCATAAAGCATCATCAGCTAAACAGGTATTGTTAGCTAAATTTTTCATATTGACAGCTGAAACATTTGACATATATACATCAGAGGCACGTTTCCAATCCACTTCTGCATGAGTGTATCCTGTACCCGCTGTAATCTTATGCTGAGTCGTACCAATTTTGAATGGATCAAAGGCTGCTTTTAAGTCGTAGTTGAGCGCAGTTTGATTTTGTTCTAGCTGACCAAAAAGCGTACCTTCAGATACGGTTTTTGAGTCGGTCCAATCTTTACTGCCTTCAGCATAATGCCAAATAAAACCATAGTTGTTTTCTGAGTTTCGGACATTATCAGCACTTTGGAAGTTGAGTTTATGCGTTAATGTTACAGATCCTATGTGGTGTTCTAACTCTGAAAACATTGTTGTCGTTTCTGTGTCAAGCGTACTGGCTGAGTTGCGACGGCTTTCAGCGTAATTCAAGCTGTCAAGTAAAGCATAATCAAATCCAAATTTAGCTTTCACTGTCTCGCTTGGGTTATAGAAGAAGGTTGAACCAATGTTGGTATTACTGCGTTCTTGATCGATTTTTTTCGGGTCATCAAAACCACTCATTACAGGAATAATAGATTTACGTTTTGATGCATAACTATTAAACCCCCATTGCTCTGAAAGCTTGCCATAAATATTGGCACTTAAACCTTGTTTGGTATATTCCTTTTGATAGGCTTCAGTCGGCTCTTCAAAGAGCTCTTCTTCTAATGGGCTAACAGCATTAAAGCGAGCCCAGTCACTTTCTGTGTAATCATATGTGACAGTACCATGAATTTTTCTAATTTCAGTTTGTGGTGCACAGGTCTTTGCATTGACCACGCCACCGGTAAACTGACCATATTCAGCAGAAACATTGCTGTCGAGTACTTCCAAATCACACAGTAAGTCTGTATTGACAGCCATCGCTTGAGAGCCAGTGCTAAATGTATTGTAGTTACTTGGACCATCAGCAGGGTTAATTAATAGGTTATTGGATACGCCATTCACAATAAAATTATTTTGGAAGGTTTGAGCACCATTGATAGAAATTTCAGAGGGTTTAAGTTCACCTTGTGAGCCTGCTGCTAACTGTGATTGGCTAAACTGCACATTCGGATTCACCTTTAAAAAATCAGTTATATTCTTTGAGCTATTCGGCGTCTTTTCTAAGTCTTCTTTGCTATAAATCGTTTTCCCAACTTCATTTCCTTGCTGAGCTTCAATAATAATCGTGTTGAACTTAACCGTAGCTTCATTAGGGATGGATTCTTGATAATTTGATTCTTCTGCAAAACTAGAGGTTGATAAAGCTGCCAATATAGCGAGTGAAAGTGAAGAGTAGGCAAAACGCATGAGAAGGTTAAATCTTTGAAAGATAATGAAAGCGATTATCATTAACTTGATTGCTATAATCAATAGTAATGAGAATTATTTGCATTAATTGGGCTTTAAATGTGTAAGATTTAAGCAGCTTAAGTCGCTGAAAAATAAAAATATGAAAAGGGAGGAAAATATATGGCGTCCCTACGGGGATTCGAACCCCGGTTACCGCCGTGAAAGGGCGATGTCCTAGGCCTCTAGACGATAGGAACGTTTAGAAGATGGCGGTATCTTATTGATCCGCCACCAGAGTGTCAAGCAGGTGAGGCGCGAGTTTGTTTAAAATATAGCAAAACAGTTCAGCCGTCTTCTGTGTGTCATATAACGCAGAGTGAGCTTCTTTGCCATCAAAATCGATCCCGGCCTGAATACAGGATTTCGCCAGTACGGTCTGACCAAACATCACCGCACTCAAGGTCACCGTGTCAAACACAGAAAAACTATGGAACGGGTTCTGGTTTTTGGTGCCGGTACGGGCAATTGCTGCCTGAACAAAACCTAAATCGAAATGTGCATTGTGACCCACCAAAACCGCATGGGTACAGTTTTGCTGACGGCGCACGTCATTGACCGATTTGAAAATACGCTTTAATGCGGTTTTTTCATCTTCAGCCATGGCAATTCGCATCGGATTTGACGGATCAATGCCGATGAATTCCAGTGACCTGCGATCGAGGTTGGCCCCTTCAAAAGGATTGATATGTGCATGGTAAGCTTGACCCGGCACAAACTGGCCATCCTCATTATAAACAATCGGAATGGCCGCAATTTCCAGCAATGCATCAGTCTGTGCATTAAAACCTGCCGTCTCGACATCGACAACTACAGGTAAGAATCCACGAAAACGTTGACCAATGATTGGGAGGGTTTCATTTGTCACACTTTTCTCCATTGAATGGTTTTACCCGCATAGAGCGGAATAATCTGTTCACCATCCAAATAGTCTAAACTTTCAGGGATTACTTGATCTTCTTTAACCAGTGTAATGGTGCTGGTATTACGTGGCAGGCCATAGAAGTCTGCACCAAAGTGGCTGGCAAAACCTTCCAGACGTTCAATTTTACCCACCTGATCAAATGCCTGAGCATACAGCTCAATGGCAGTCGGCGCACTATAACATCCTGCACAGCCACACGCATTTTCTTTTGCATTTTTTGAATGTGGTGCGCTGTCGGTGCCTAGGAAAAATTTAGGATTGCCACTAGTCGCCACTTCCAGCAAGGTTTGCTGATGGGTTTGACGTTTTAATATTGGCAAGCAGTAGAAATGCGGCTTGATGCCACCCACCAGCATGTCATTGCGGTTGAACAATAAATGTTGCGGCGTAATGGTTGCAGCGACATTACGGTCTTGCTCAAGCACAAAGTTTGCTGCTTCGCTGGTAGTAATGTGTTCTAACACCAGTTTCAGCTTGGGAAATTGTCTGAGCAAGGGTGCGAGGACTTCGTCCAGGAAGCGCTTTTCACGGTCAAAAATATCGACATGATTATGTGTCACTTCACCGTGCAGCAATAAAGGCACCTGATGCTCTTCAAGCTGCTCAATTACGCCATACACTTTGCTCATGTCGCTGACACCACTATCAGAATTGGTGGTTGCACCCGCAGGATAGAGCTTGATGGCATTGACATGCGCAGATTCTTTGATCTTTTTAACTTCACTTGCCGGGGTGTTGTCTGTGAAATACAGCACCATACGCGGGTCGAAATTTATCCCTTCAGGTACGTGCGCCATGATGCGTTCACGATAGGCATTGGCCTCTTCAACGGTTTTAACGGGTGGTACCAGATTCGGCATACAGATTGCGCGAGAAAACTGTCTGGCTAAATCGGGAACAGTACGTTGAAGTGCTAAACCATCACGCAGGTGAACGTGCCAATCATCTGGCTGGAGAATCGTAATCGTATTCAAGGCAAATTCAGTCGAACAAATAAAACAAATGATAATCCATCTATAGCAAAAATGGTAACGAGAAAGCGCTACAAAATAAGGGATATCTATAAATTAATTTGAAAAAGTATGTTATTTTAAAATTACTAAAAAAATTACATAAATACTTGCAATGGAATACAAGTACAGTTTAGCGAAATTACAAGATGACAAGGAAAACATAGAAGAATTAATTACACGCCAAAGTCAGCGTGTAGGCCCGGTCTTCCCTCAACATCTGGAACAGGAATTCTGGACAAAAAATCTGGAACGTGCCCGCAAACATGTCGAAAAATATGTTTGGGGTGGGGTATTGGCTTATTTTATTTTTCTGGTGGTGATGATCCCCACAGATTACTGGATTATCAGTAAAGAATATTTCGTGCATGATTTTGTGCTGTCTATGTTCGGGCTACTGAATGGCGGTATGTCATTAATTCTCTTTTATATGTTTTCCTGTTTACCCAAGATCAAGCGCTTTTTTCCGCAAGCTTCAATGCTGCTGGTATTCTGGATGCTGGTGTCGATTTCCTGTATCACGATGTTGGTTAAAACCCCAGCGTTACAACACCAGTCGATGGCAATCGTCACCATTATTTATATTCTGGGTTATATCCTGACCGGTATTAAGCCTGTACAGATGCTGGTCACCGGACTGGTCGCTGCAGCAACGACCATTATTGTATTATCAATCATGGCTATAGACTTTAATCCGCTGGTTTTTGGGCGAATTCTGATTGGGAGTTGCTTACTGGGTTATGTAATTAGTCATATGATTTTCGCGCGTGAGCGTGTGATTTTTTTATATAGTATCCGGGCCAGAATCAGTGAGCAGATCCAGCGTATTCATACCACTGAATTATTACATTTAAGCCAGTATGATGAACTGACCAAGATTTCCAATCGGAGAACCTTCGATGAAACGCTTGAAGTGTATTTTGAACGGGCCCGTCGTGAAGACACTGCCTTGGCGATTCTGTTTATCGATGTGGACTTTTTTAAAAACTATAATGATTTTTATGGGCATCAGAAAGGCGATGATGTTATTTCAACCATTGCCAGAACCATCAAGAATGCGATCCGTCATATGGACTTTGTGGCGCGTTATGGCGGGGAAGAGTTTGTTGTGTTATTGCCAGAAACAGATGCACATGGTGCTTATGCCGTAGCTTCAAATATTTTCAAGGCGATTGACCGTCTGGAAATTCCCCATGAAAAATCTTTGGTTGCGAAACATATTACCATCAGTTTAGGCATTACCGTCTATCGTGGTGAAACATATACTGATAAAGATATATTATTGGGAATTGCAGATCAGGCGTTGTATCGTGCCAAGCAGCTTGGGCGCAATCAGATTTATTATCAATCACTTCGTTCCGTCAACTCAGATACCGCCAATGGCTCGATGCTTTAAACATCAAGAACAACTATCCATAAAAAAACCGCTCATCAAGAGCGGTTTTTTAACAAAAACAAAACTTAGTTTTTGTCTTTCAGTTGTGGCACTGCAGATGCTGTACCCACTGCAAGCAAACCAGTTTCTGTATAGATGCCAAGTTTTGCGCGGGTATCGGTAATGTCCAGATTACGCATGGTCAACTGACCAATACGATCCATTGGAGAGAACATAGAATCACCTTTCTCCATGGTCAAGCGCTCAGCTTCATAAGTGAGATTAGGAGATTCAGTGTTCATGATGGTGTAATCATTACCACGACGCAGTTCTAAAGTCACAGTACCGGTCACGGCTTTAGCCACCCAACGCTGTGAAGTTTCACGCAACATCAGCGCTTGAGAATCGAACCAGCGGCCTTGGTACAACAAACGGCCTAAACGTAAACCGTTGATGCGGTATTGTTCGATGGTATCTTCGTTATGAATACCGGTCACAAGACGCTCGTAAGCAATATGAAGCAGCGCCATACCCGGAGCTTCATAAATACCGCGAGATTTTGCTTCGATAATACGGTTTTCGATTTGATCCGACATACCTAGACCATGACGGCCACCGATACGGTTTGCTTCAAGAATGAATTCAACTGGATCTTCGATACGTTGACCGTTGATCGCAACAGGGAAACCTTCTTCAAAAGTAATCGATACTTCTTCAGCTTTAACTTCTACGTCATCTTTCCAGAAGGCAACGCCCATGATTGGATCCACGATTTTGATGCCCGCATTCAGGTATTCAAGATCTTTGGCTTCATGGGTCGCACCCAACATGTTTGAATCTGTTGAGTAGGCTTTTTCTTTTGACATTTTATAGTCAAAACCGTTGTCGATCAGGAACTGCGACATTTCTGCACGGCCGCCAAGCTCATCGATAAAGGTTTGGTCTAGCCAAGGCTTGTAAATTTTAAGCGCAGGGTTGGTCAACAAACCATAACGGTAAAAACGTTCAATGTCGTTACCTTTGTAAGTAGAACCGTCACCCCAAATATTGACGTCATCTTCTTTCATGGCAGTGACAAGCATGGTACCTGTAACAGCACGACCAAGAGGAGTCGTATTAAAGTAAGGAACACCGCCAGTTGAAATGTGGAACGCGCCACATTGAATTGCAGCAATGCCTTCTAATGCAAGCTGTAAACGGCAGTCGATTAAGCGTGCTTTTACTGCGCCATAAGCTTCAGCTTTTTTTGGAATCGCATCGTAATCGTCTTCGTCTGGTTGACCCAAGTTCGCTGTGTAAGCATAAGGTTCAGCGCCTTTTTGTTTCATCCACAAAAGAGCAGCAGAAGTATCTAGACCACCAGAGAAGGCAATACCAACTTTTTTACCTACTGGGACATTCTGCAAGATAGTTGCATTATCAGACATTGTTCATCCTAATGATATGAAATAGGCACGCCAGAATTGGTGGCCTGAAAAAATACATATTGTCTCAATTGTATCATTAATTTATTTAGGTTTGCTTTAGAAAAGAAAAACTCGTTTTAAAATCTATATTCAATAGGCTTAAATAATCATAAATTGCACGATTTTGAGCAGAATCCTGCTAAAAAAGTAAAAATTCGCTATATTCAGCCGAATAAAGTTAAAAACTCAGATAAAACAGGAATAAATGCATGGCGACTCATATCCCACCCTTACCTAATTTAAATCCTAAAACCAAGAATGAAACGCTGGCACTGTTGCATGGGATTTATGCCGGTCTGATTGGTTTTAGTACACTGGTATTTTTATATCTGGAATATCAGCAAGCCAGTATTTCTACGCTGAGTTTAGGTATGGTGCTGCTGCTTTTAGGCGGCCTGGTATTTTTTAATATACAGGCCAGTATCAAGGTCAAACAGGGCAATGGTTCAGGACGGACTTTATCCAGAATTATGGCCATCCTGATGCTCCTGAGTTTTCCGATTGGTACAGTATTGGGCGTGATTGCATTATGGAAATCTAGCGCGCGACAATGGCAGGATTAATCCGCCAAATAGAAAGTGATCCTCTTCTAAAGATTGATATTTGTGCCTGAAAATGCTGAACTCCGGGTCATAAAAAGCCACTGAAAATCAGTTAAAGTAAGGGAATGACTTGCTCAGCCAAATATAATCAGGGATTTGTTATGACTACGACGCGCTATGCCAACATTTTAAAGCCACTGCATTTGGGTTTTACCACCATTAAGAACCGGGTGGTGATGGGGTCGATGCATACTGGCCTAGAAGATCGTTTTTATAATTATCCCAAACTGGCTGCGTATTTTGGTGAGCGTGCAAAGGGTGGCGTAGGTCTGCTGATTACGGGTGGAATATCGCCCAACCGTCAAGGCTGGTTGTTACCGGCGGGCGGTACCATGAATACTTTGGGGGACATTGCGCCGCATCGTTTGGTGACGCATGCAGTGCATAAGCATGGTGCCAAAATTCTGTTGCAGATTCTGCATGCCGGACGTTATGGCTATCAGCCTTTTGTGGTCTCGGCCAGCCCGATCAAGTCGCCGATTTCTCCCTTTAAACCACGTGAAATGTCAGATAAACAGATTCTGAATACCATTCAGGATTATGTGAAAACGGCCAGTATTGCCAAAAAAGCCGGCTATGATGGCGTAGAAATCATGGGTTCTGAAGGCTATTTGCTGAATCAGTTTTTAAGCCGGCATGTCAATCAGCGTGCTGACCGTTGGGGTGGCCCGATCGAAAACCGGATGCGTTTTGCCGTAGAAATTGTCAAAGCGATTCGTGAGGAAATTGGCGAAAAATTTATTATCTGTTTCCGCTTGTCGCTTCTGGATCTGGTACATGATGGCAATACCATGCAAGATGTGATTACCGTGGCTAAAGCTTTGGAAAAGGCGGGGATTACTTTACTCAATACCGGTATTGGCTGGCATGAAGCACGTATTCCCACCATTGTGACTTCTGTACCGCGTGCAGCTTTTGTCGATTATACCGCTGAAGTGAAAAAGCACGTGGCGGTGCCGGTCATTGCATCGAACCGGATCAATATGCCAGATACTGCTGAAGAAATTCTGGCTTCCGGCCAGGCAGACATGGTGCAGATGGCACGTCCATTCTTGGCAGATGCCTTCTGGGTCAATAAAACCGCGACCAATCGTGTTGATGAAATCAATACCTGTATTGCCTGTAATCAGGCCTGTCTGGATCATACCTTTAAAAACCAGCGCGCAACCTGTCTGGTCAATCCACGTGCCGGCTATGAAACCGAACTGGTCTATGTCAAAACCAAAAAAGCCAAAAGTATTGCAGTGGTCGGTGGTGGCGTTGCAGGGCTGTCTGCTGCCACAGTCGCAGCCAGTCGCGGGCATGATGTGACGCTGTTTGAGGCCAGTCATGAAGTGGGTGGACAGTTTAATCTGGCTAAAGTCATTCCGGGGAAAGAAGAGTTTCACGAAACGATTCGTTATTTTAAAGTCCAATTGGAAAAAACCGGCGTTGATGTGCGATTAAATACCCAAGTGAACCGTGAACAGCTGGAACGTGAAGGTTTTGATGAAGTCATTGTCGCGACTGGTGTCGTGCCGCGAGCGCTTAAGATCGAAGGCAGTCAGGCACCGCAAGTCTTGTCTTATGCAGAAGTACTACGCGGTGCGCCAGTCGGAGATCGTGTTGCGGTCATTGGTGCAGGCGGTATTGGTTTTGATGTGTCCGAGTTTTTGTTAAAGCCGCCGCATCAGGTACAGCCGCAACCTGTGAATGAATGGAAACGTGAATGGGGTGTAGACCCGAATCCAAATTATGTCAGTGAAGGCGGCATGCAAGGTGCAGAAATTGAAGCACCTATTCGTGAAATTTATTTATTACAACGTAAAAAGACACCGCTTGGCGCAGGCCTAGGCAAGACTTCAGGCTGGGTACATCGTGCCCAATTAAAAAAACATGCGGTGCGCATGTTGCGTGGTGTGCAATATAAATCTGTTACCGATGAAGGCTTATGGATTGAGGTGGATGGCCACGCTCAATTATTGCGTGTGGATAGTATTGTGGTGTGTGCAGGACAGGAGTCGGTAAAAGATTTGATACCACTTGCCGGGGAAAATACCTTGGCACAATATCATATTATTGGTGGGGCTAAACTGGCTGCCGAGCTGGATGCCAAGCGTGCCATTCGTGAAGGAGCCGAATTGGCCGCCAAATTGTAGGGATTTGATGAAACTATATGCAGTTAATCAGATTCACTGTAACTTTCACTTGTCAGTTACATAAAAGCGCCGTATTATTGCGCCCATGGAAGCGTGGCAGAGCGGTTTAATGCACCGGTCTTGAAAACCGACGAGGGTGTGAGTCCTCCGTGAGTTCGAATCTCACCGCTTCCGCCAAATTTTAAAAACCCCAATCGAAAGATTGGGGTTTTTTTATTGCTGATGAATTTTACAGAATGATTTAAAATAAACGGATCTTAAAGAGGTTCGATATTTAAAAAGTCGATAATTTATAAACAGATATTCTTCAATCGCATACTTCAATCTTAATCAGAGCCAGAGCAATTCTTTCCACATGCTGATAAGCAGGTTGCTCTAATTCTTCACCAAAAATATCCGGATCAATTTCCTCATAAGACCAGTGAATATTTTGATGCTGCTGCATCAGGTCTTGCAGATACTGTAAAAATCGATTGCCATTTCGTGTGATGGTAGCGCCGGTATATAAAAATAAACGGCCGCCTGAATTTAGCCTTTGCAGGCCTTGTTTTATAATTTTAAAAGATAATTCATTGCCATCGAGCTCATTACCTCCGTGTCGATATTGCCGTTGCTCAGGATCAATTAAATAAGGTGGATTGGCAAAAATTAGGTCAAACTGACCTTCAAGATTGGAAAATAAATTGCTTTGCACTGGAGAGATTGAAGCAAAACCCGAAAAATCAATGTTGAGCTGACTATAGAGCAAGGCTTTGGGGTTTAGATCTGCTACAAAGATTTCCTCATGATCCGGAAAGTATTTGGCGATACTGATGGCAGCAGCAGAGGTGCCACAGCATATTTCAGCAGCCCGTTTGAAAGGGCGAGGTTCGGTGGCTAGATATTGCTTGAGATGATAGACAAAGCGATAAGTATCGGGGCCAAAAAAAACAGCATCCTGTTGTGTGGTCGGAAAGGAAGAGTGAATAAAGAGTTCACCTTCCAGTGAAGCGACTCTGACCAGACTGGTGTATTGCTCATCCTGAACCTGTAGAAGTTGCTGTTTTGCCAGCAAGGAAAAAAGAACCGGATCAAGATCGGTTTTGCTAAATTCCAGATTCCAGCCAAATATATCCTGCAGGGTTATTTCCTGATTTTTCTCGTTTCTTTTACGATCTAAAATCCGTTGATGCGACAACGGGGTAATGGCTGTGAACTGATAGTTTTGTTGTTTTAAAAACGCTAGTAAAAAATGCAGAGCATGTTGCTGGTGATTCTGAATTTCTAAAATCTGGTTCATAAGCGTTGCTCTTTGGTTTATTTAAAATCAATACAAAGCTGGATAGACGTTGAATCCCATATAAGACCATGACCAGATCAGCCATTCGCGATGCGTTCATTCAATAGAAATGAATCAGCTTCATCTTCGCCTGAAATGCCAGAATTTTAAGTAAAAAACTGATGTGAATTGGTGTGATTTTTATAGCTGTTTTTAAAAAATTATCTTCTGATAAAGCTTCTGTCTGCTTTTATTCTCGATTCATAAAAAATGGCTATTCATCAAAGTGATTAATAGCCATGATGGGTGAGAGCCTTAAAACTTAGTGAGGCACTTCTGGTAAATCAAACCAGATCACTTGCGCATCATCGATGGCTTGAATCGCTGAGTCATCCAGAAAAGCAATTGCACCACCCGCCTCAACTCTATGTTCTGCAATCTGCACAGTGCCAGAAACTACATGAATATAATTGATCTGCTGGGTGGCCTGCACTTGCAAACTTTGACCTTGCTGAATTACCGCAGTTTTGACTTCAGCATTCTGACGAATATGCATCGGCGCATTGCCATTCGGTCCACAAATCAAATGCCACTGGTTGGGCTGCTCATGCGGATCCAGGCGAATTTGCTGATAATTCGGTTTGGCATCCTGTTCATTGGGAATAATCCAGATTTGCAGTAAATGTACCTGTTCATCACCCTGATTCATTTCACTATGGCGAATACCTGTTCCGGCACTCATGAGCTGCCATTCACCGGCAGCAATACCGCCATGATTGCCCATGCTGTCCTGATGAGTAATGGTGCCTTTCAGTACGCAGGTCAGGATTTCCATATTGTCATGGGGATGGGTTCCAAAACCCTGATGCCCATCGATTAAATCATCATTAATAACACGTAAGGCACTGATCCCCATATACTTGGGATCATACCAGTTACCAAATGAGAAGCTGTGCTTAGACTCCAGCCAGCCCATTTTTACATGACCACGATTTTCGCTAGGATGTAGAAAAGCCTTCATGATTTCATCTCGATCTTATTTTCAACTTGAGATCATCATACTGTTGTTTTAAGCTCAAAAAAATCTCAAATAGGCGACATATCATTGCATTTTTGCAACGATATATCAGCTTAAAATCAAGTCATAAAAAAGCCCACTGAAAAGCGGGCCATTTTATTCAAAGCATTTTACGGATCATTATTCTAAGAAACGAACAGTTACGCCAGATTTGACTTTACGGCCAAGATCATTGGCATCCCAGTTGGTCAGACGGATACAACCGTGTGAATAGGATTTAGAAATCATGGACGGATTCGGTGTGCCGTGAATACCAAATGATTTTTTGTTGAGACCAATCCAGACATTACCGACCGGGCCGTTTGGACCTGGTGGTAGAGACAGTGGTTTGGTGTTTTTACCTTGAACAAAGTTACTTGGCGAGTAGCTATACCAAGGATTTGGTGCAACGCCGGTGATTTTATAAGTGCCCGTTGGTGAAGGCGTACTGGTATTGCCGATACTGGCAGGGAATGAGCCGATCATTTGATTTTTACTGTTAAATAAGTACAGTTGTTTGGCACCTTTATGTGCAACAATCAAGTGAATACCTTCTGGTAGCTCATTACGAACATTGGTCACCAGAATCTTTTGGCCGACTTTGTTAAAATTAGCACCTGGATTCAACTTCTTCAGGAAGTTTTCATCCATATGGAACTTTTCACTGAGCATTTCAGATGCGCTGGTGTAGTACAAACCTTTCATTTTCGCCTGTAGCGCATAATCTGAAGGAATCGATTTGGCAAATGGCCCGGCCAGATCTTTTTCAGTGATGGTGTATTCTACAAAGGTCGGCTTGGAACCCTGACGTGCCACCAGTTTGTCCCAGGTTTCCTGCGTCAGTACGCCATTTGGCTTGATGCCATTCATTTGCTGGAAAGACGCAATTGCTTTCAGTGTGTTCTTGCCGCTGGTACCATCAATCGCACCCGGTGAAGCGTGAGCATTGTTGAGCATGACATGTGCACGTGCGTAGACCGGAAATTGACCTGCACCAATGTTTTCATACCACTGGGCATTGTTTAAGCCGTCTAAAGTCCACGAAGCTTTGGTCGCAGCAGAGTTCGTCGGGGCCTTGGTATTTGGTGCTGCACCAATGTCGGCAGATTGATCTTCGGTATCTTGTAGCTCATTCAGTGCTTCAGAGGCCTGATTTAAGTCTTGTTGTTCTTGCGCCGTAATTTTGGCTTCAGCCGGTGCTTGGGCGGCTGAAGCTTCAGTCGCGAGTGGATCAATAGGATCCTGGACTGAAACATCGGTAACAACTTGCGGGTTCAATGGTTGTTCAGCAGTAGACGCAGCAAAAACAGTACCTGCGAAAATGCAACCTAAACTCACAGCGAGCATTGTGCGAACGAACATGTAAATCAACCTTAAAATTATTTCTTTAAAAATGTGAAAAAACACTATAAGTATTACAGAAAAAATGTGGAGATGCAGTAGTTGTTTTGTGTAAAACATCACATTTGGCCGCTTAAGCTGATCGGTTTTTAAAGTCAGCAGAAGTTATTAAAAATACAACCTTTTTGTTATGATATGGCGAATATCAAAGATAGATAGGAAAGTAAATGACGACCTTAAAAAATGATCGTTTTCTGCGCGCCTTGTTGCGTGAACCTGTAGATGCCACTCCGGTATGGATGATGCGTCAGGCGGGCCGTTATTTACCAGAATATCGCGCAACGCGTGCTCAGGCAGGAGATTTCCTTTCTCTTTGCAAAAATACTGAACTGGCCTGTGAAGTGACCTTACAGCCTTTACGCCGTTATGATCTGGACGCCGCGATTTTGTTCTCTGACATTTTGACAGTGCCTGATGCTTTAGGTTTAGGATTGTATTTTGAAGTGGGTGAAGGGCCTAAATTTCATAAAACAGTCCGTACCGAGCAGGATGTCGCAAATCTGCCAGCCTTTAATGCAAAATCGGATCTGGATTATGTGATGAATGCAGTGTCGACCATTCGTTCAGCCTTGGGTGGCCAGGTTCCTCTGATCGGTTTCTCTGGCAGTCCGTGGACCTTGGCGACTTATATGGTAGAAGGCGGTTCAAGCAAAGATTTCCGCTTCACCAAAAATATGATGTATGCACAGCCTGAAGTGCTGCATGCTTTGCTGGAACGTCTAGCCGATGCCGTGATTGATTATCTGAATGCGCAGATTGATGCAGGTGCACAAGCGGTACAGATTTTTGATAGTTGGGGCGGCGCACTGGCACATCGTGAATATATTGAATTCTCGCTCAACTATATGAAGAAGATTGTTACTGGCTTGCACCGTGAAAAAGATGGCCGCAAGATTCCAGTAATTCTGTTTACCAAAGGTGGCGGTCAGTGGTTGGAACCGATGATCGCTACAGGCGCAGATGCCTTTGGTCTGGACTGGACCACACCACTGGATGTAGCACGTCAAACCGTTGCGGGTCGTGCTGCGCTTCAGGGTAACCTCGACCCTGCGACCTTATATGGTTCATCGGAAACTATTATTAAGGCGACCAAAGCCATGCTGGATGATGCTTATGCCAATGGTGAAAAAACCGGTTATGTAGCAAACCTCGGCCACGGCATTACCCAGTGGGTCGATCCAGCCAATCCAAAAGCCTTTATTGATACCGTACATGAGTATAGTGCTAAATATCTTTAGGATTTAAACCTTGATCGATCTATTCAAATCAGGGTTTGAATTTACCTATAAGGCAGCTTCGGCTGCCTTATTTGGGATTCTACTCCTGCTGGCGTTTGCACTCACTGCTGCCATGGGCAGTGATCTGTTTTACGGTTTTTACCGTTATGACTATCTGTTATTTTTTGCCCTGCTCATTCAGGTGCTGCTGCTTTATACCAAACTGGAATCCTGGGCCGAAGCCAAAGTGATTGCGCTGTTTCATCTCATGGCCATGGTGATGGAAATCTTTCTGACCCATCCTGCGATTGCCTCCTGGTATTATCCACAACCGGCAATCTTTAAAATTATGACCGTGCCTTTATTTGCCGGTTTTATGTATTCTGCGGTCGGCAGTTTTTTTGCGCGTTCCTTGCGTTTATATCAGGTCTCATTTGAAAAGTTGCCAGGCTTTCGCCATATGTTGCTGCTGGCGGTGTTGTCTTATATCAACTTTATGAGCAAGTTTTTTATTCCTGACTATCGCATGCTTTTATTTGTCTGGAGCGTGCTGATGTTCTGGAAAACTAAAATTCGTTTTCAGTTGAATCAGCACGCTTTTCAGTTGCCAATGTTACCGATCTTGCTGCTGCTGGCCTTTATCATCTGGATTGCCGAGAACATCAGTACCTTTTATCAGATCTGGCTCTATCCAAGTCAGATTGAACAATGGCATATGGTGGGCTGGGGCAAACTCGGGTCCTGGTATTTGTTGTTATTGCTGAGTCTGGTCTTGGTACTGAAGATTTTAGGGCAGCGCAATTTACATGGCGACTGGACGCTGAAAGAGTAATGGAATTATTCAGGTTATGTTTATGTAAAGCATGCATTTTTTCGATTGCGCCAAACCTGACTTATCGCTACTCTGCTGAGTGTGTAAGTCAAATTACATAATGAGAGTAATAACAAAGATTGCATGAGAATAACTGGAGAATAAGTATGTTGAAAAAAATTATGCTGGCGGCAGTATTAGCGACTGGTTCAAGTATGGCAATGGCTGACCGAGATGTCGGCTGTGGTATCGGAAGTCAGGTGTGGGCCGGTCAGACTGGTATTATTCCTAAACTTTTAGCAGGTACCACCAACGTTCTTTTCACGAATCAATGGCTCGGGATCACGTTTGGTACTTTAGGTTGTAGCCAGGGTGGCACAGTCACCGCTCAAGTGGTGACTTTTACCAATGAAAATGCTGAAGCACTGGCGCGTGATATGGCAGTGGGTGAAGGTGAAAGCCTGAATGTTCTGGCTGAACTTCTGAATATAAAATCTGAAGACAAAGGCCATTTTTTTAACATTTCCAAGCAGAATTTTTCTGAAATCTATTCCGAACAAAACCAGAATACCCTTCAAGTTCTGAGTTCATTACAAACAGTGATGGCCAAAGATGAAGTATTGAAATCTTATATCTGATCCGCACTTTGAAAACCCTGCTGCTCTGGCAGGGTTTTTCTTATGACTCAAAGAAATTGACGAGAATAAGTTAACTGAATGAAATATGCGTTCTTCATGTTGGGTCTGGTCTTCAGTCCCTTAAGTTTTGCAAACGAAATTAATCCGGATATCCAGCATTATCTCGATCAGGCCAAAAGCAAACGTCTGGATCAGAGCACCACCTGGCAGCGTTTGATGTATGCCAATTCTAAAGGCCACAGCGAGGTCGATTATTCAGGCTATTTTCTGACAGAGCAGGGAAAGACTGATCTCAAAAAAGAAATACAGCATAATATTCAGGCCTTATTTGGCAGTGCAGAACCGAATCAGTCCATCCGTTGTAAGTTTCCGGCCCGAAGCAGCTGGTTAATGCAGCAGCTGGATATTTCCGAACAGCAATTGCCTGAAGTGAGTTGTCCGGATTTTGATCAATGGATTGCTGAGGTCAAGCCCTATCAGGCCACGCTGATTTATGCCACAGATTTTATGGGTAATCCCAGTTCGATGTTCGGGCATACCTTGTTGCGTCTAGATCCCAAAGATCAACAGCAGCTCAACCTGATTTCCTATGCCGTCAACTATGCCGCAACCGTCGATAGCAATGACAATTGGTCATTTGCCTGGAAAGGGCTGACCGGACAATATCCGGGTGAATATTCCCTGATGCCATATTATCGCAAGGTCAAAGAATATGGCGACTTTGAAAGCCGGGATTTATGGGAATATGAATTAAATTTAACGCCGCAAGAGACCCGGTTTCTGGTGCAGCATCTTTGGGAAATGCAAAAGGTGAGTTTCCCTTATTATTTTATCAATGATAATTGTGCTTATCGCCTGCTGGGGCTATTCGATCTGGTGCGTCCTGAGTTGAATCTACAAAAACAGTTTAATTCGACTGCCATTCCGATCGAAACCTTGAAAGTGGTAGAACAGCAGGGCTTGATCAAACAGAAAGTTTATCGTCCTGCCCTGGAAACACAGTTGCTGGCTCAATCTAGACAGCATGGCAAAGCTTTGGCAAAAAAGGCTCATCAGCTGGCTTATGCAGAAACAGGTACCATGCCTTCAATGTTGCAAACTTATCCGGCAGAGGATCAGGCCAAAGTGCTGGAAATGGCCTATGATCATCTATATCTGGATTTTCTCAGACAGAAAGTAGATGAGTCCTTTGCCCAGCCACGTTTTCGCAAGTTATTGGGCTTAAGAAGTCAGCTGGCTATCGAGAAACAGCGTCAAGCACCTGAGCGTCCGAAAACAGATCCAGTACAAAGTCATCATGCACGAAATATCAGTTTTGAGGCCGGACAGGTTCAGGGTGAATCCTTTGTTCAGCTTGGGCATCGGTATGCCTATCATGATTTAATCGATCCACAGGGTGGTTTGCGTACCGGCACACAACTGCTGTTTCTGGATGGGGCATTACAATATCGTAATAGTGAACTCAAACTGGAACATCTGGATTTACTGGCCGTCAATTCCTATAACCCGATTAATCCATTTAATACGCCCTTATCTTGGGGTTTTAATCTGGGCTGGACACAGGAAGCCTTAGACCGTCATGGCCAGTTTAGCGAAGAGCAACAGCATGGCATCGCCGGTTTTAAGACCCAAGCGGGCTATAGTTGGGCAAATGCGAGCCGCGAACATTTGTGCTATGCACAAATGCAAACTCACCTTCAGGCGGGAAAGGCACTCGATCAGGGCTGGCGCGTAGGAGCAGGGCCAACTTTGGGCTGTCAAAATATCTGGACTGATCAGATCAACAGTCTGGTGCAAGTGGAACTGCCTTATTGGGAAGATTCGCATCACTGGCATCTGAAGCTAAATACCCAATTGCAATATGCCTTTACTGCACAGAATGCAGTTCGATTGTCTTGGGAATATCAGCAACAACAGGCGAAAGACTGGGATCAATGGAGTTTGGGCCTGATCCGTTATTTTTAAACGGCTTACATATTTTAAGGGCTAGTTTACGAAACTTTTCCTGTGAATCATCGATCAGTATAATTGGAATAATCTTGTCGATATTTTAGTTAATGTACCCGAATTTTGTTATATTTGTCACATAATGTTAGTGCAAATTGCAGTGTTTTGGGGAATGGGTCGTATGAATAATGAATGCATGGCAATGCTGGCCGAACAATGGAAGCAGATCTGTCAGAATTATTCAGCAGATGATCTATTGCATGCATTTCATTTTGTTCAGGAACATTCGGTTATTCTGGTCGAAGAATTCTATAAGAATATGCTCTTAGAAAAAGAATCGGCCCAGTTCCTGACCGACCAGATGGTTCAGCAGCGTTTGCGTAATACCCTGATTCAATGGCTGTCAGAAAGTTTTAGCGTACCGATCAACAAGAGTTATGTGCAAGCCGTACAAAAGCAGGCGATGGTTGGACATGTACATGCCCGGGTCGGTATACCTTCCTGGTTAATCATGCGTGGTGTTCGCGAAATTGAACGCAAGGTTTTTGAACTGTTGCAAGCATCTTCTCAAAACAGCATGTTGACCGCCTGCAGTTATATTGTGCAAATCATGGGCTTTGCCACAGAAATCATGTGCCGTTCTTATGAAGCCAAAACAGCCATGAATCAGGAAATCAAACACAGTTACCGTGTTTTTTCAGCCATGCAGGATGTAGCGGTACAAAAAGACAAACAGCGCAGCTCATTGCTGGACTGGGAAAATGAACTGATGTTTAAGGTCTTTTCGAGCCCTGACAATTTAAAGCATCCGATGTTGTCCAAATCCGAGTTCGGTTTATGGTTTATCCATAAAGCCTCTTATGCTTTTACCGGTTCGGACCAGGTCGATTTAATCATTGAGCGGATTTATCAGATTGATGCAATTAATCAGACCATCATGGATTGTACGGATAAAAATAATGTCTTGGGACTGATTCAACAAATCCGTGACTTAAACCGTGAAATTCAACTGCTGGTCGATCAGTTATTTCAGGTTGCGGAATATATTGAATCAGGCAATGATTCATTGACCCAGTTGTTAAATCGCCGTTATTTAAATACGGTGATTTCCCGTGAAATCACTTTTTCCCGTAAAAATCATACACCTTTGTCTTTACTTGCGATGGATGCCGATTTCTTTAAAAGTATCAATGATAAATTTGGACATGCCGCAGGTGATCTGGCACTTAAATTTATTGCCGAAGCGCTGCAAAAATACAGTCAGGGCAGTGATTATGCCTTCCGGGTCGGTGGGGAAGAATTCTTATTGTTGCTGGTCGATACAGATAAACAACGTGCCTTAAGTATTGCCGAAAGTATTCGTAAATATGTTGAAAATGGCATGATTAAAACCGCGCAAGGACAACAGTTTAAAATCACGATCAGTATTGGATGTACGCTCTATGACGGGCATCCGGATTATCAGCGATTTTTGGATGCTGCGGATGCCGCACTGTATATGGCGAAAAATACCGGTCGTAACCGGGTCTATATGGCACAGTCGCCCTCAAATCCGGTAGGGCAGCAATGATCCAGCTAGCTTAAAAGTTTTATTCCTCTGCCGTATGTTGCTGGATAAATTCCTGAAATTTTCGCTTTTGCTGAATATAGTCTGGATGGTTTTTCGCATCATTCCATTTTTGTTTAAAAATGTTGGCGGCCGCTGCTTTGACCGGATCTTCGTGGCTGCGTGGCAATTCTGAACGGCCATGTGCGCCGCTTAAGCCTTTCTTATCTTCCGGAACTGGCCCATCATATTTTTTACCACCTTTATGGTTGGCGTAACGGCGGGCACGGGTATAACCCATCTGTAAAAACTTGCGTGCCATGTCCGCACCGATAAAATCATCTTGTTTTAAATAAGCTAGGAATAGCTGATAAATTTTGTCACTGCTGGCTTGGGCTTTTTCTTCATCCGCAAAGCGCCAGTGCGGCAGAATTTCAGATTTATAAGGCTCCACCAATAATACGCCTTGTTCTCCTCGGCCAATTCGGTACAACTCGGGCCGTTTGCGAAAATTAATCTTTTCGAAGTCCAGAGAATAATCAAAACTATTCGACACCACCCGTGACTGACGTTTTGGCGGCGGATTTTTGGCTGCTGGACTCATATCTTTGCCTTATATTTAGAAGGGTCGGTATCACTCAATAAAGAACACACTAAAAAATATAAAATAATTCTACTGATCTACTCACCCGAGATCAGGATCAAGAAAAGCCCCAGTCATGGGGCTTGGATTTTACTTTGACTTTTTCGAACTGGTCCTCGAGGTTTTGGCTTTATCAGACTTGCTCTTGGACGAAGTGCTTGACTGCTTTTTGGCCGGTGCTGATTTTTTTGAAGAAGATTTTTTCGTCTTGCTGTCTTCATCTTTGCTCTTATTGCTGCTTTTCGCTTTAGCCGGTTTTTTCGCTGAAGATGTTTTCAGGTCTTTGGCTTTATCGCTGCCTTTAGAACTCGCACTTTTCTTCGCCTTTACTTTTTCATCTTTACTGGCATTCTCTTTTTTAGAAGATGCTGCTTTAGATTTAGTACTTTCAGCTTTTTTGCTGACTTTGCGATCGCTGTCCTTGTCACTGCTTTTGTTCGACTTCTTCAGTTTTTCATCTTGCGTCTTTTTAGCAGTTTTTGCAGATTTCTTGCTGTCTTTGTCCTGATTGTTTTTGCTATTCGCCATGGTCATTTTCCTTGTCATTAAAAATCAAGCAGAAAGATATAAAGCTGTTTGCTGTATATCAACGTCAATTTACTTTAAGCGAGGACTAACTGGATTAAAACTTTATCATGTATCTAAATGTAGGCTTGTTGCAAAGATAAGCAGCAATTGTTTAGCTGCAAGTATAACGAATGCAAATTTGGTCAACAGCAGCTGTGATATCGATATTCTCTGACCAGAGCAGTTTATAAGAAATTAAAAAAACCCCGAATGATCGAGGCTTTAAATAATTGGCTTTTAAGGCTTAGTAGCTTTCTGGCACTGCACTTAAAAACTCACGGCGGGTTTCTTTATCAGTTTTAAAATCACCAATAAAAGAGACTGTACGTGTGGTCGATTCCTGTTTGCCCACACCACGCATCATCATGCACATATGTGCAGAATCAATCATCACGGCGACACCACGTGCTTTGGTGATTTCCGCCACTGCTTCTGCAATTTGCTGGGTCAAGTTTTCCTGGATTTGCAAACGACGCGCAAACATTTCAGTAATACGGGCAAATTTGGACAGGCCCAAGACATGACCTTCTGGTAAATAGGCGATATGGACACGGCCATAAAATGGTAATAAATGATGTTCACATAAGGAATAGAATTCGATGTTTTTGACCAGCACCATTTCACGGTTGTCGGAAGGAAAGACCGCTTTGTTGGTGACTTCTTCAAGTGTCTGACTATAACCCGAGGTTAAATATGAAAATGCTTTGGCAGCACGCACAGGCGTATCTTTGAGACCAGGGCGATTGAGATCTTCGCCAACGGCAGTAAGAATGTTTGCGTAGGATTGCTGCATAGTCATATGACGTATTCACTTAAACTGAGAATGAACAAGGACGGCATTGTAGCAGAAAACTTTTACAATGCCTTGTTTTGAGGCGAAAACCGGTTACTGTTTAAACTTTGGATTCTTTTCTGCACGTTTTAGCAGAACCAGAACTGCACCAGTACCGCCTTGTTTTTCAGGGGCACTGACAAAGGCCAAAACATCGCGATGCTGACGCAGCCAACCATTCACATAGGTTTTTAAAATCGCTTCCGGGCCTTTACCGTGTACGATCTTAATCACGTTCTGGTTTTCATCTTTGGCGATCTGGATAATTTGTAGCACCGCCTGACGCGCTTCTTCCACGGTACAGCCATGCAGATCCACAGCTTCAAACCAGCGTAAATTGCCGGCTTTTAAGTCTTCAAACACTTTATGCTGCAAGGTGGCAATGCGATAGC
Organism: Acinetobacter sp. YH12254; assembly: GCF_013417415.1. Classification (NCBI taxonomy): domain Bacteria; kingdom Pseudomonadati; phylum Pseudomonadota; class Gammaproteobacteria; order Moraxellales; family Moraxellaceae; genus Acinetobacter; species Acinetobacter sp. YH12254. The sequence continues at coordinate 156,476 of NZ_VPEB01000005.1, forward strand.
TCAAGTTGGCCTGACTCCCGACAGGATTGAGCATGGCCTGCGTGTCCGATAATGCCATGGCATCTGTTTCCATCGGGCCAGTCGCCGCTGCACGCTTTGCCAGGACTTGTGCATCCGGTTTTTTCTTGCGCGGTTTGTCCAATTGAACGGTATTTCCCGATTCAATTTTTTGCACGCCCTGCATTTGTTTGCGGAATAATTCCAGTTCTTCTAAAGCTTCTTGCTCGACAGTCTTTTCAACGGGTGCAGCAACAACCGCAGGGCTATGCGGCTGTGTAATTTGCTTCTTAAAAGATTTCAGCAGGTTGTACTGATCTTTAGATAATGAAGAATCGTGTTTACTCATAATGTAAAAACAAGGAAGATGCGGAATTTAACAGAATTATAGTCTGAAAATAGATAAAGGAGAAATGAATTGCTTGCATGGCATGTCTCGGTATTTATGAATTCACATGATGCTATTTCTTTTCTTATCAATCCTGAAAATAAAAAAGCCCAATCCTGAGATTGGGCTTGGTCTAAGTATTAAACTAGTCAATAGTTAAACCGATTCAGGCTCACCAAACAGGTTACGGAATGCATGATCAGGTCGAGGCTGTTTCATAAAACTTTCACCGACCAGAAAGGCATGAATATCATGCTGTTGCATCATCGCCACATCGGCAGGGGTAGCAATACCACTTTCAGTGACTAACAGGCGAGAGGGATCGAGTAAGTTCTTTAAACGAATCGAGGTATCTAAATCGACATCGAAGGTTTTTAAATTACGGTTATTCACACCCAGCAAGCAGCGATCTGAAAGTTTCAGCGCACGTTCCAGTTCAGCTTCATCATGTACTTCAACTAAAACATCTAAATTATGCTCAAAAGCAGTCTTCGACATTTCTTCCAGTTGCTGATCTGACAGACATGCCACAATCAGTAAAATACAATCTGCATCTAAGGCACGTGCTTCAATGACTCCATAAGGATCGATCAGGAAATCTTTGCGCAGCGCCGGCAGGTCACAATGCGAACGGGCAATCTGAATATTTTCATCTGCACCCTGAAAAAAGTCCACATCGGTCAGGACAGATAAACATGCGGCACCCGCATCTTGATACTGTGCTGCAATTTCTGCAGGATTAAAATTCTCACGAATAATCCCCTTAGATGGTGAGGCTTTCTTGATTTCAGCAATTACACCCGGACGTTTTGACATTAAAGACTGGGCAAAACCACGCACAGCTGATGCAACTTGAGCCAGCTCTTCCAGATCTTTATAGCTTTTCTGCTTTAAACGTAGAGCAAATTCTTCCGTTTTACGGTCAACAATCTTGCCTAAAATTGTATTTGCGATATCCACCATGATCAAAATTCCTGACCGAATTAAGCTTCGTATTGTTTAATGGTTTTGGTAAATTCAGACAGCACACTCATTTTCTCCAGAGCCTGGCCGCCATAAATAATGTCATGTGCCAATGCAACACCATGTTTATAGCTGCTGGTCAAACCGGAAACATAAATACCTGCACCGGCATTCAGGGCAATCATATTGGCCGCTTTATCACCGATCTCTGATTTTTTCTTGCCCAATGCATCCTTGATTAATGCCAGACTCTGTGCAGAATCTTCTACAATTAAACCAGTCAAGGTTTGAGATTCGATATTAACCAATTCAGGGGTAATTTCCCATTCAGTCACTTCGCCATTTTTTAGCTCAGCCACATACGTTGCAGATGCAAGACTGATCTCATCCAGCCCGTCGCGAGAATGCACCACCATCACATGTTCAGCACCGAGCTGTTTCATCACTTCTGCAATCGGACGACACAGTTCATTGGAAAACACGCCAATGACTAAGCGATTGACGCCGGCCGGATTGGTCAGCGGGCCAAGTAAATTGAAAATGCTGCGAATACCCAATTCTTTACGCGGGCCGATTGCATATTTCATGGCTGTATGATGATTCGGTGCGAACAGAAATCCGACCCCCACATCACGGATACAACGCTCGGTTTGCTGCATATTCAGGTCAAGATTAATCCCAGCCTGTTCCAGTAAATCTGACGAGCCTGATTTGGTTGAAACGCCACGGTTGCCATGTTTAGCAATGGTTGCGCCTGCTGCTGCGATCACAAATGCAGACGCGGTAGAGACGTTAAACAGGTTTTGACCATCACCGCCTGTACCGACAATATCGACTAAATAGGGAATATCGCTGACATCAATTTTGGTAGCCAGTTCACGCATGACCCGTGCGGCTGCGGTAATTTCATCAATGCTTTCGCCTTTAAGGCGCAAACCCATCAGCAGGGCACCAATCTGGGCATCAGTGGTTTCACCTGACATGATGGCACGCATCACGTCTTGCATTTGATCCTGAGTCAGGTGAATGTTTTTGGTAATATTGTTTAAAGCTTGTTGAATATTCATAAGATGTTCTTAGGCATAAATTTCGAGAAAGTTTTTAAAGATTTGATGGCCATGCTGGCTCAGGATCGATTCAGGATGGAACTGCACGCCTTCGACCGGCAATGTCTTATGTTTTACCCCCATAATTTCTTCCATAGAACCATCGGCTTCATTGGTCCAGCAGGTCACTTCCAGACATTCAGGCAAGGTGGCTTGATCAATCACCAGGGAGTGATAGCGCGTTGCAGGAAATGGCGACGGAAGATTACTGAAAATCCCGGTATCGCTGTGGTACATATCCGACAGACGGCCGTGCATGACACGTTTGGCACGTATGATGTTGCCACCAAATGCCTGACCAATACTCTGATGGCCGAGACAAACGCCCAATAACGGAATTTTTCCAGCAAAATGCTGAATCGCAGGAATCGAAATGCCTGCTTCACTCGGCGAGCATGGGCCGGGGCCAATCACTAAATACTTGGGTTGCCATCGCTCTATATCTTCCAATGTCACGGCATCATTACGGACTACTTTTACTTCTTGATTCAGTTCGCCAAAATATTGAACGATGTTGTAAGTAAAGGAGTCATAGTTGTCGACCATTAAAAGCATGAGCTTAACCTATTGAAATTAATGCACTTAACTGTGCTAAAGTTGTCCAGATCGTACTTTATTTGCGCTTATTGCAAGCACAGGTGTGACACGACTAAATCATTGATTTCATTGTGTGAAAATAAAGCACTATTCATCATAGCAAAAAATAGCCGTATTCGGCGCAACAATTTTGCTCAATTTATTTGCTTTAAAAGCATCTGTATCAACTGGAATAAAATTTTAATCATGATTTAAAGTAATAGACTTACTTAAGGAAACTTTAGAATTTATATTTTTTAGGGAAAAATTGATAAGTTAAAAATAATCAGCAATATTGATCTAAAATCTGTTGAAAAAAGCATCACTTGAATAATAGAAATTTATATAGACTATGGTATAGAAAGTATATTTAAAGAAAATGCATCAAAATATTCACTGAGCAACTGCATGTTGCAGATTTCTGTTTGCCTCAGACCATGAGAAAAGAGTCAATTTTTAGCAACATATGGGTGTTTTTTTAAACAAATACACGAAAAAGTAGCAAATTTTATATAAAAAACTATGTTTTTAATACACTTCTATAGGTGATTGCACTATTTAGGTGCGCTAAAAAATAAAGCCGAAATAAAATAAATGAAGAATGCCTGAATATAGTGCATTTAGTTTCTCAACTAGTATAATAGTCGCAAAGTATTTTTGTCACTTCATGATTTCTTATATAGATTTCAAGATTTTATCTATACTTTGAATAGTTGGTACGGTAATTGCTTAATGACTACCAACTACTAACACGCACGTAACGAGTGCAACAAAAATTCATCGGAGCAAAATGAGCATGGCGAACAAAGTCCTTCAACTCATCCAAGAAAGTGGCGCGAAATGGGTCGATTTCCGTTTTACGGATACTAAAGGTAAAGAGCAACATGTGACTTACCCAGCAGATACAATCGACGAAGATACTTTTGAAGACGGTAAAATGTTCGACGGTTCTTCAATTGCTGGTTGGAAGGGCATCGAAGCATCTGACATGATTTTACGCCCAGATGCAGAAACCGGTTTCATCGACCCGTTCTTTGCCGAGCCTACAGTTGTTGTGACTTGTGATGTGATTGAGCCTTCTACAGGTCAGGGTTATGACCGTGATCCACGGTCGATTGCTCGCCGTGCTGAAGAATACCTAAAATCAACAGGTATTGGTGATACAGCATTCTTTGGCCCAGAACCAGAATTCTTCGTATTTGACGAAGTAAAATGGGAAATCGATATGTCTGGCGCGCGCCATACATTGATCGCTGAAGAAGCTGCCTGGTCAACCAACAATGACTACGAAGGTGGTAACTCTGGTCACCGTCCACGCGTAAAAGGCGGTTACTTCCCGGTTCCTCCAGTTGATTCTTCACATGATATGCGTGCAGATATGTGTGCCAAAATTGAAGACATCATGGGCCCAGGTCGTGTAGAAGTACATCATCATGAAGTTGCATCTTGCCAGTTGGAAATTGGTGTAAGCTTCAACACCATGGTTCGTAAAGCGGACGAAGTTCAACAGTTTAAATATGCGGTTTGGAACGTTGCGCATCAATATGCGAAAACAGCAACCTTTATGCCTAAACCAATGGTTGGCGATAACGGTTCTGGTATGCACGTTCACATGTCGATCTCTAAAGATGGCAAGAACCTGTTTGCTGGTGATGAATATGCAGGCCTTTCAGAAATGGCATTGTACTTCATTGGCGGTATTATCAAACATGCGCGTTCATTGAATGCATTAACCAACCCTTCTACAAACTCGTACAAGCGTCTGGTTCCGCATTTTGAAGCACCGATTATGCTGGCTTACTCAGCGCGTAACCGTTCTGCATCTATCCGTATTCCTTACGTGTCAAGCCCGAAAGGCAAGCGTATTGAAGCTCGCTTCCCAGATCCGATGATGAACCCCTACCTCGGTTTCGCAGCATTGTTGATGGCAGGTATCGACGGTATCCAAAACAAGATTCACCCAGGTGAAGCGGCTGACAAAAACCTGTACGATCTTCCTCCTGAAGAAGAAGCGAAAATCCCGACAGTGGCGCATAGCCTGGATATGGCGCTTGAAGCACTTGAAGCAGATCATGATTACCTGCTGAAAGGTGGCGTGTTCACGAAAGACATGCTTGATGCCTATATCGAACTTAAAACTGAAGAAGTGCGTCGTTTAAACACCACCACTCACCCAGTTGAATTCGAGATGTACTACAGCCTGTAATTCTTTCAAGAATTTCACTGTAAAAAACCCGCGCATGTCGCGGGTTTTTTCTATACTGGGTTAATATAAAGCAAAGAATGTTGAATTAGATTGTTATGGCTAAACCACGTAAAAAACATACCGGATTTTTTCCTTGGAATGATCCTAAAGACCATGCGCAAGGTTTTAAGTTAAATTTTTCTGAAGTTACGTATTTGGAAGTAGGGCGTACCATTGAAGGTTATAAACAAGCACAGTTTGTTGAACTGAAAAATCCTGAATTGGCACTTACATTTGACTACCCAAAAGAGTTTTATTTAAGCGCTGAAGGCTTAATTTTAATTAAAACACCCCAAGGCAAATTTGAAGTGATTGCTAAAGCAGATAACTATTAAACATGACGTATTTTTCTAAAAATCAGCATGCCTTGATGCCTACTATGTCTGCTGAGCTAAAACCATGGCTGTATGCATCAGGTTCTCTGACACAGCAATTGACCGGTTTGGCGCAGGGACAATTTCATGTTGAGCCTATTCAAGAGCATTTTCAGCGTTTAAGCTTCGCCAATGCCAAATGGATGCAGATGTCACATCAGCATACTTCCTGGGTGCGGGAAAGCTATCTCTATGGTTCAGAACAGTCGCCCTGGGTGAAAGCAAAGAGTATTTTTCCAATTTTAAGCCTGCAAAAAAAAGCCCGAATCTTTCAGCATATTGGGACTAAGCCAATTGGCTGGTTCCTGTTTCAACGGACGAATCCACTTTGCCAGCGTCGGGTCATTCTTTTAGAAGAGGGTTGGACGCGTCAGAGCTGCTATACTTGGCACGGCTGTAAATTTATCGTACAAGAAACATTTTTACCGGCATTTGAACACTTTATACAAAATTCAAGGGCTTGACTTTATATGGCAACTGCACAAGCAATAACCTGGCGTGAGCGTCTTGGCGCCTATTATTATCTTTGTCGTTTTGATAAACCGATTGGTACTGAACTGGTCTTTTGGCCAACCTTGTGGGCGTTATGGATTGCTGCTCAGGGGATGCCACGCATTGAAATTTTAATTCCCATGATTTTGGGTGTGATTTTTATGCGGGCGGCGGGTTGTGCCATCAATGATTTTGCTGACCGTAAAGTCGATGCGTATGTGGAGCGTACTAAAAACCGACCACTAGCGACCGGAGTCATCAGCGCCAAAGAAGCGGTGATGGTATTTCTGGTTTTGGTGGCTGCCAGCGCCTGTCTGCTATTTTTCTTGCCGATCGAAACTTTTTACTGGTCATTTGGGGCTTTGCTGTTAGCGTTTATTTATCCTTTTATGAAACGTTATACCCATTTGCCTCAGGTATTTTTGGGTGCAGCATTTTCTTGGGCGATACCCATGGCCTATACCGCTGTTGGGCAAACACCTGATCTGACCTGCTGGTTATTGTATTTTGGTAATCTGGCCTGGACTGTGGCCTACGATACTCAATATGCGATTGCAGACCGTGAATATGATTTAAAGATAGGGGTGAAATCAACCGCAATTCTGTTTGGTCGCTATGATATTCCAATCATTAGCACCTTGCAGGCGAGCAGTATTTTATTGATAGGTGCTGCATTTTGGCTGGAAAATTTATTGATTCCATTTGGCTTGTTAGCACTTTTGCTGGTTGCTGCTGATTTTATTTACCAATGGTTTAAAACTCGCGATAAAAATCCACAGCTATGTTTTTGGGCATTCCGTCATAACCGTTGGATTGGCCTCATTATTTTTGTGGGAATATTGTTTGCTCTAAGATAATTACCGTATGTCGGATAACAACAAAAGCATCCTATAAAGTATGCTTTTTTTATGATTAATTTTGAGTGATCTCGATTAAGAGATAGGGAATAACAATAAAAGGATAGAAATATGCAGAACAGTTATAAGAAATTGATGTTAGGTGTGCTGTGTTCCTCGGTACTATTTTTATCTGCGTGTAACGATGATGATGACGACAATTTTATAGGGTTTAATCCGGTTCGAACTTATGCAGTCGATGAGCAAGTAAAAACAGTGGTCGAACGTCATGATATTTTTACTTATAGAATGGAAGGTGTACAAGGTCGAGAAATTCGTGCGACCACATTGGTATTTACCCCGAAAGGTACTCCACCTGTAGGTGGTTGGCCGATCGTCGTCTGGGCGCATGGTACTACAGGTGCAGCAGATAAATGTGCTCCTTCACGCCTTGCTCTGGATGGGCCTGAAAAGGCCTTGGTTATGGGATTAGTAGAACGTGGTTATGCCGTGATTGCACCGGATTATGAGGGTTTGGGTAATGACAATGTGCCTCATCCATATTTACATCTGGAGAGTGCTGCCAAGTCAATATTGTCAGCGATTAGTGAAGCCCAAAAACAGTATGGTGGACTGCTGGCTAAAGATTGGGGAGTGATTGGTTGGTCTCAGGGTGGTCATGCTGCCTTGGCTGCTGCAGAGTTTTATAAGGCTTTACCAAATAATACCTATCGTGGAGCAGTGGCGATTGCCCCGGCTTCCTATCTTAACGATACCTTAGAAGAGGGACTTTTATTTGCTCAAGATCTGGCTGAGTCAGGGAATGTGGCACAAGCAGTTCCAATTGCTGCGACTTTGTATACGTATGCAGCCATCGTCAGTTCAGGAATTAAGGCAGAAAAAACCAGCTTTAATTACAATCAGGCCTTTGTCAATGCCAAGGTTGATCTGGCCAGGCAGGCTGAAAGTTTATGTTCCCCTGAGCTTGCACAACGTTTTGGTGCAGATATTCAAACGACATTACAAAGTGGTGTGAATTTCTCGCAATACCAAGCGTTGCAGAGAAACTTTCTGAGTGATCCTGATATTATGGATTATCTGATCGATAATCAGCCTGCACAAACTAGACTTGATCGCCCAGTTTATATTTTTCAAGGCACAGCAGATACCACCGTACCTTATACTATTACCGAGATATTATATAAAGATATGCTGGCAGATGGAACTGATGTAGAGTTAATTCCAATACTGAATGCAACGCATGCCACAGTGGTCACTGAAAATATTCCAGCATTACTCAATACGGTAGAAGCGGTCATGAATACCCCAGTGTCTTAATTAAAACAAGAATAATAAATCCATGTTGGCTTGAGGTCGGCGTGGATTTAAATGTTTTTCGGCCTTGAGCTATGACTTTATTTTGTTATATTGAGCAGTGCAATTAAATGACGAAATTAAAGTAGGTTTGTTATGTCTGAGCAGCCGCAGCCCCGCAGTGTTAAAAAGCTGGTAATTTTAGGTGCGCTGGTATTATGTATACCGATATTTTTGGTGAGTATGGCTTTTCTTGCGGTAAATAGTGATGCTAAAAATCAGGAAAAATATAAACAGCAGCAGGCAGAAATGATTGCGCGCATCGAAGCGCGAGAAGCTGCGGAAAAGCTCAAAGCAGAGCAAGATGCAAATTCAACCCAAGCTGCATCCGAAAGCGCAGTAACCTTACCTTAAACTATCTCAAATCTCTTTGCAGTTGTCTGATGCTTGGAATCTGAGTGTATCGAATCACGGTATAGCCTGCTGCAATCAGCATGGCATCCCGTTCAGCATCTTCCTGCTCTTTGCCAATGTGGCTGGGATCATCCAGTTCAATAATGGTCAGTACATTATAGTCACGATCAAGCACCACAAAATCTGTAACTTTACGATTGAACTGATTACGCATGTTCATCTGGTCATGGGTAATCAAGGCGCTAAAGGCAACCTGAGCCAGAATATGATGATGAGGAAAGGCTTCTTTTAGGCGTATAAACATCCTGCTTTCAAAAGCAGTAATCACACGCTTCGGATAGAATTTTTTTTGACGGGTGAACAGATGCGGGAAGAGCAGGCAAACTAACGCAAAAGTTGCCAGGCAGCCAATCACAAAAAATATAAACTGACTCAAATTAAACACAGATCACAAATAGGGACGAATAAAAAAACCCACTTCGCAATGAGTGGGTTTTTTCAGAATCTTGGCTCTCCCACCTGGGCTCGAACCAGGGACCTGCGGATTAACAGTCCGTCGCTCTACCGACTGAGCTATGGGAGAATAGATTGGCTCTCCAACCTGGGCTCGAACCAGGGACCTGCGGATTAACAGTCCGTCGCTCTACCGACTGAGCTATTGGAGAATCTGACAGCGATTATAGAGAGATTTAAAAAGGGGTCAAGGCACTTTTAGAAAAAAGCCGAAGAAATTGAATCAAGTGTTTTAAAAATAGTCGAAAAGGCTTGGAGTTCAAACTGTTATGTTTATGTAAACAGTCGGAGCAGTCAGATTGTTATCAGCCTTAATTTTTATAAGTGATCTGGCTCAGAGAATATAAGGTAGCTAATTGTATATACAGATATCACTACCGATCTCAATTTAAAAAAGCAGATATAAAAAAACCCACTTCGCAATGAGTGGGTTTTTTAGAATTTTGGCTCTTCCACCTGGGTTCGAACCAGGGACCTGCGGATTAACAGTCCGTCGCTCTACCGACTGAGCTATGGAAGAATAGATGGCTCTCCAACCTGGGCTCGAACCAGGGACCTGCGGATTAACAGTCCGTCGCTCTACCGACTGAGCTATTGGAGAATCTGATCGGCATTTTAGGCAGGAAACCCAAGGTCGTCAATCAATTAATGTAAAGAAATGAATTGTTTGCTTTATAAATATTCATTTGGGGCTTAAAAATAAAAAAATCACCCGAAATGGGTGATTTTTTAGCAAAGAAATAAAGAATTATTTCTCAACACCTGCAGGCTGACCTGCATATTTCGCATTTGCATAATCCCAGTTTACTAGGCTTTCCAGGAAAGTAGAGATGTATTTAGGACGTGCATTACGGAAGTCGATGTAATAAGCATGTTCCCAAACGTCAATCGTCAATACTGCAACTTTACCATGCGCCATTGGCGTATCAGCATTTGAAGTTTTCATGATTGACAGTTGACCGTTTACTTGGTCAGCCACTAACCAAGCCCAACCTGAACCGAACTGAGTGGTTGCAGCAGCAGCAAATTCTTCAGCAAATTTTTCGTAAGAACCGAAAGCTTCATCAATTTTTGCAGCCAAAGTGCCCGTTGCTTTACCGCCACCGTTTTTAGCCATACAGTTCCAGTAGAACGTGTGGTTCCAAACTTGGGCAGCGTTATTGAAAACACCTGCTTTAGACGCATCACCAGCAGTTGCTGTAATGATTTCTTCTAGAGTTTTGCCTTCAAGCTCAGTACCAGCGATCAGGTTGTTCAGGTTAACCACATAAGTATTGTGGTGTTTGTCGTGATGGTATTCTAAAGTTTCTTTGCTGATGTGTGGAGCAAGATCTTCGTAGCCATAAGGTAATGCTGGTAAAGTAATGGTTGTCATGTTCTCAATTCCTTGCATTTAGCTGGGTTTTAACAATAAGTGGCTTTATTGTAATAGATAATCGGACAAAATGGGCATTGCGTATAAATAACAATACACAATAAATCCTGAAAATATATAAATAAAGCTCGTGGAAAATGCTGTCAGCGAGAATTAAATCGGATTGTCTAATTCGTAATAAGCATACTCAATATTAAACTGTTCTGAAATCGCTTTGGCCAGGCGCTGTACACCATATTTTTCAGTGGCATGATGGCCACAGGCATAATAATGTACATTCAGTTCCTGAGCTTCATAGAAGGTGCGTTCGCTCACTTCACCAGAAATGTAAGCATCACACTCTTGTAGCGCTGCTTTATGAATATAATCCTGCGCACCACCGGTACAGAAACCGACTTTATGGATTTGAGTTTTGTCCGCAGGAAGATGAATTGCATCAAAGCCAAGTTTTTCTGAAACATGGTTTTTAAAATATTCAGGGCTCATCGGTTGTTTTAAATAGCCAATATTGCCAATCGGATGGCGTTCACTCAGATCCAACTGTTCGATATTTTCCAGTTCTAATAAATCTGCAATCGCCGCATTATTGCCTAAAGTTGGATGACTGTCTAAAGGCAGATGATAGCCAACTAGAGAGATATCATTTTGAATTAAGGCTCTAATCCGTTTACCGCGCATACCAGTGATCGGATAGGCTTCACCTTTCCAGAAATAGCCATGATGAACCAGCAGTAAATCTGCGCCTTGCTCAATTGCCGCTTCGATCGCACTTTGCGAAGCACTCACGGCACACAGGATTTTATTGACCTCAGATTTACCTTCAATCTGCAAGCCATTCGGTGCATAGTCCTTAAATTCACGTGCTGCCAAAGTCTGTTCACACCACTGAATAATATCGTTTAAATTCGCCATAAAATTCCTGTTCGTTTAAAAACTTGCCAATATTTATCTTTATATTTAATTGTAACTAAAGCTGCACAAAACTCTGTGGAATTTTTTGTGTTTAGTTATGTATTTCGCATTACAATAGAACACAAATTACTTAGTCATCAACGAATTAAAATATTTTAGAGGATAACAACGTGCGCCGCACCTTTACATGGTTACCCTGGGTGTTACTGATTTTGGTCATTATCGGTTTTTTGGGGTGGCAACAACTACAAAAACCAAAAGCACCGGTTGCACCAGATGGTGTCAAGATGCCTGCTGAAAAAGTAGAGCCGTTGATTGATACGTCGCGCTCAGGAGGCGTGGTCTCCTATAGTGCTGCGGTAAGAGTGGCAGCGCCGGCTGTAGTCAATATCTTTACCACTCAAAAAGTCAAACAGCAGGCTCATCCTTTGCTGACCGATCCGGTCTTTCGTGAGTTTTTTGGCGATCAGTTGCCTGACCAGTATGGACAAAGTCCGAATGAGAACAGTTTAGGTTCCGGGGTGATTGTACGTCCTGATGGTTATATCCTGACCAATAATCATGTGATTGCACAGGCAGACCAGATTGTGGTGGCATTGCAGGATGGACGACGTGCTGAAGCAAAAGTTGTGGGAATGGATCCAGATACCGATCTGGCAGTGATTAAAATTGAACTGGATCAATTACCCGTGTTGCCTTTTAAATTGAGTGGCAATGAAGTCGGTGACGTCGTTTTGGCCATTGGTAACCCATTTGGTGTGGGTCAAACCGTAACGCAAGGGATTATTTCAGCAACAGGGCGTTCAGATCTGGGCATTAATACCTATGAAGACTTTGTGCAAACCGACGCTGCAATTAACCCGGGAAATTCAGGCGGAGCCTTGATCGATGTCGCAGGTAACCTGATTGGGGTGAATACGGCAATTTTCTCGCAAACTGGTGGTTCACTGGGGATTGGTTTCGCCATTCCAGCCAAAATCTGCCAGCAGGTGATGAATGCTATTCTGAAAGATGGCCGTGTCGTTCGTGGCTGGTTAGGAATCAGTTTATTACCGACAGAACGTGATGATGTACTGCAACCTAAAGAGAAAGGGGTGACTGTCGCAGAAGTGCTGGCAGATGGACCGGCAGCGAAAGCGGGCATCCAGCGTGGCGACAAAATTATGAAAGTGAATGAGGAAGAGATTAGTTCAGCTTCGCATTTGATTAATTTTGTTGCCCTGCAAAAGCCGAATAGTACCATTCAGATTGAAGTAGAGCGTGCTGGAAAAACCATGATGCTGGATGTAGTAGTGACTGAGCGTAAAGCACAAAACAGTTCTTCCCAATATATTCCACTGCCCGGTCAGTAAGTTTCTATTTAAAAAATCCCTCTGCAGAGGGATTTTTTTTGCCTGTTATTTTTTAGTTACCTGATACAAAAATGAAATACGGCTTTTGGTTTAAATCATTTAACTTGATGAAATTACATCAAAAGAGAAAATAAAAAATGACTTTTATGACGGCGGATCAGGCCAAGGTTTTATCAGATGTGGCCAATTTGAATATTGAGGTCTATAAGCCGCGTCTAGCCAAGTTAATTGAAGAAAATGCGAAACAGGGCAATACCGCAGTCATTACTGTATTTCCCAAACATTTGCCTTTGGAAGATATTCGGGCTTTATCAGCCGAGTTGACTGAACTGGGCTATAACGTACGTTTTGAAGTGCTGGAGTTTTATTATAGCTTTAATGTGTACTGGCTCTAGTGTGAATCTTCATTGAACTAAGGCTTATTTTGAGCCACTATTTTACTGGATCTGTCTGATTTGATCTTATGAGTGATCGGGCTGTATGTGATCAAAGACGCGAGTTTTTATAAGTAGGTGCTCAACTCTAAAAAATCCATCAGTTTTATTTTAGAATCATTATTGTAATGTACCGAGAATCTACAACTTCTCGGTACATATTCATTTGACGGATAGGCTGAGATCAGGGTAAGCAACTAAAATCAGCTGAGCTTTATTTAGCCTAAGTAACTTATGAATCATCTGCAAAATTAAATTGTGAGCTTATTTCTAAAACGGCTCAATTTCATCTGCAACCAAATTATTCCTGATTCACCTGATATTCCTGGATCACTTCAAGTGCCGCCCGAAATGCTTCCTGAGTTGCTGGTGCACCGCAATATGGCAGGCTATGGAGTAACACTTCCTGAATTTCCTCAACCGTCGCACCGTTGTTAAGAGCGCCCCGAACATGGCCTTTTAGTTCAGTGGGGCTTTTTTGAGCCGTAAGGAAAGCAATGGTAATTAAAGAACGATATTTACGTGGCAATACACCTTCACGTTGCCAGGTTGAACCCCAGGCATGTTCATTAATCCAGTCTTGTAGAGGCTGGGTAAAAGGCACGGTATTTTCCTGTGCACGTTTGACAAAGCTTTCGCCCATGACATCAGTACGCACTTTCAGGCCATTTTCATAATCTTGTTGTGACATGGTTTACCCTCAATTTTCTTATAGCTCTAGCTTAGTGCTTTTTATGCGAAATACCATCGTGCCATAGTCGTAAAAAAGTGGCTAAAAAGCCACTTGGAAAGGTTCTAAAGTGAAATATTCAACTACATCCCACTTTGGAATTTATGACACCTTTGGTCAAAGTTTGATTTAAGGCGAAGTTGAGTGTGAAGGATCGGTTTGAACAGAAGTATCGGTTCCTGTCGCATCTGCTTTACGAATATGGGGGTTCTCCAGCTCCAATACTTCCTGTAAATGCAGATCAAAGACATCTGTGAGCATGCTGTCATAACGACGTGCATTATAGTGAAGCAGCTTTTCTGCTTCTTCATCATTAATAAAGCCATGTTGCTGTGCATCTGTCACATGCTCGGCAAAGCTTAGACCTTTAAACTGACCTTTGTTTTCAGCTTTTTTAAAGCGATCCCAAAGCTGTTCAATATCCAGTAGTAAAGCGAAAGTCGATTCCATGCGTCCAGTGACATCAGTTTTATGGGTATTATAATAGACATGCTTCTTCAATACCTGACGGAATGCGTTATCTTCCATCATGCTATTTGCAACCTGCTGTTTAAGCTGGTCTGAGGGTTTGTGTACGGGACGGCCAAATGGGAAACATAACAGTTTGATCATGCCTGCTGCTGCACCGGCCGGGAAGTTAGCAAACAGATCATAAAATGCTTCCTGCGCTGTATAGAGTGACTTTTCTATTGCAAGCTGTGCATGCAAACGTTCAGCTTCAGTCTTTTTGCTATGCTCAAAATACTTCAGAATAGAGGAGGCAATAAACAGGTGAGCATGAATATCGGCGAGACGTCCGGACAGCATTTCTTTGCGTTTGATATCGCCTGCCAGTAAACCCAGACACATGTCTGCAGTTAAGGCAAAGTTGGCGCTCAGCCGGTTAATGACCTTGTAATAAGGTCGGGTAAACTCAACCGCACTTTGAGGTGCTGTACTTGAACCACCCGTAAATGCGTAGGCAAAGGAACGGGCGGTACGGTTAAAGGTATATCCCAGATGTTTAAACAATAAATGATCAAAAGGCTTGAGTGCGGCTGCCGGGTCTTCAGCCTGTAAGAGTTGTAATTCTTCATAGAGATAAGGATGGCAACGCATTGAACCCTGACCGAAAATCATCAGGGAACGACTGAGAATATTTGCACCTTCAACGGTAATGGAGACTGGAATCGCCTGATAATAAGGTGCCAGAAAATTACGTGGCCCCATCTGAATGGCGCGGCCACCGACCACATCCATCCCGTGATTCACCACCTTACGCATTCCCTCTGTGGCATAGTATTTGGCAATCGCTGTCATTACAGCAGGCTTGCCGCCCTGATTAAGGCCACAAGTCACCAGATAACGGAAAGCTTCCAGCATATAGGTATCACTGGCAATTTCACTATTGGCTTCCTGAACACCTTCAAACTTGCCGACTGAAATTTTAAATTGTTGACGGATTCGGGAAAAAGCCCCGACATTTAAATAAGTCATTTCTGCCGCAGAAGTAGACAGTGCCGGTAGGGAAATGCCACGACCCACAGCCAGACATTCCATCAGCATGCGCCAGCCCTTACCGGCATTTTTTACGCCACCAATAATCCAGTCCAGAGGAATAAATACATCTTTACCTTCAACTGTACCATTCATGAATGGTGGGCCGGGATTATGACGAGGACCTACTTGGACCCCTTCGTGACTGGCAGGCAGCAGGGCACAGGTAATACCATATTCAGTCTGTTCGCCCAAAAGATGATCCGGGTCATACATTTTAAAGGCCAGACCTACCACTGTTGCAATGGGTGCCAGCGTAATCCAGCGTTTGGAAAAATTCATTCGCAAGCCTAGGACTTCCTGACCTTCAAACTGGCCGTAGCAGACCACGCCAGTATCGGGAATAGCGCCTGCATCAGAGCCCGCTTCCGGACTGGTCAGGCCGAAACAGGGAATTTCTTCACCTCGCGCCAGGCCCGGCAGGTAACGGTTTTTCTGTTCCTCAGTACCATAATGCAGCAATAGTTCACCCGGGCCGAGAGAGTTCGGTACCATGCAACTCACGGCCGTGGTGAGGGAGCGAGAGGAAATCTTGCTCATCACCCGGCTTTGAGCAAAAGAACTAAATGCGCGACCACCATATTCTTTGGGAATAATCAGGCCCAAAAAACCATGCTCCTTAATATATTGCCAGACATGATCAGGCAGCGCTTTCTGCTCGTGAATTTCCCATTCATCCAGCATGCTGCACAAGGTTTCAACTTCATTGTCCAGAAAAGCCTGTTCTTCTAGCGAGAGTTTTGGATAAGGATAGCTATTAAAGGTTTCCCAGTTCGGCGCACCCATAAACAGTTCTTTTTCCCACCAGCTGGTTCCGGAGTCCAGTGCTTCACGCTCTGTCGGACTGATGCTCGGCATGGCATTGGCCAGTGCTTTATAGGCCGGTCTGGAAATAAACGACATGCGCAGAGGGTCGATTATCACCACGAGGCTGATCAGGATGAGTGGGATACCAAGAATCAGTGACCACGGACTAAGAAAGGCACAGACCACTGACACGACCATCAGCACGATTGCACCCGCACTACGCGAGAGCTGAAAATAGAAAACTGCCCATAAACTCAGTAATAGCAGTAGCACAGCGAAAATAAATGACATTGTTATATTTCTCCAGATTTATACAACACCGGCTTTGTCTGGATTTCTCGGATATTTCACCACCGTTCATTCATTTTTAGTCGTTCGAGAATCAGACAGGTTTAGCATTGGATTTGTGAGAATGATCTTTTTAAGTATGGCAACGATATGTTTAAGTCTTGCATCTATTTTGAGGTTGTTGGAAAAATAATCAATCTTCAAGTGAGAACGCGCAAAGAAATGTGAAGATAAGTAATGACTTAATCTTTATCTCAAATAAAAAATGGGGTTTAACGCTCAGTAAAATTTTAATAATGGATATTAAAAAGCCCTCTACTGGAGAGTAATGCTGATCAGTTAAAGAATTTAGAAATAGACTCTTTAACTTTTTAGTCGTTCACGATGGAGTCTTAACTTTTTAAATCAAATATTTGTAAAACATTTGTTACTTTGGTTTTGCCCAAATGAGAAGCGAAACTTCGCAAGGAAGGCATCTTGTGATCCCTCACTGCAAAACTCGTCAGCCACTATCGACTCGTCAATTTGTCATGGAAACCATCATTTTTTTAATCTTGCGGTGCAATACACCTGATGCCTCAAATAGTTGCGGATGACTTTGCTATCTATCAAATATAATACTGAATTTAAAAAAGAAAATGCCAGTCAATTGCTTAACTGACTGGCATTACTCTACTTGAGAGGGCTTTTATTTCATTGGTTTAAACAGGACTAAGCTTCAATGGCCTGAACAGCAATTTTCTTGGCAGGGTCAGTTTTACGACGCACTGCTGGAACCGGTTCGCCGTAGTATTGACGATCGGCAAAGTAGCTTGAACGAACCATGGGTGCTGCCCAGATATTGCGGAAGCCCAGTTTTTGGCCATGTTCGGTATAACGTTCGAATTCTTCAGGGGTCACAAAGCGATCAATCGCTGCATGTTCTTTAGAAGGCTGTAGATACTGACCAATCGTCACATAGTCCACGCCGTGTGCATGCAAATCGTCAAGTAAGGCAAGCACTTCTTCTTCAGTCTCACCAATACCGACCATCAGGCCACATTTGGTTGGAATATCCGGGCAATATTCTTTAAACATTTTTAACAGGTTTAAAGAGTGCTGATAATCAGAACCTGGACGCATCGCCTTATATAAACGCGGCACTGTTTCAATATTATGATTAAACACATCGGGTGGACATTCGGTCATGATGCGCAGTGCAATATCCATACGGCCACGGAAGTCCGGTACCAGAATTTCAAGTAAAGTTTTTGGACTTAAAGCACGTGCTTCTTTAATACAATCGACAAAATGCTGCGCACCACCATCGAGTAAGTCATCACGGTCTACAGAGGTAATCACGGCATATTTCAACCCAAGATTAGCAATGGTTTCGGCCATGTGGCGCGGTTCATCTGCATCCAATGCATTTGGTCGACCATGTGCTACATCGCAAAATGGACAGCGACGGGTACAGATATCACCCATAATCATAAAGGTTGCGGTACCGCCACCAAAACATTCAGGCAGGTTTGGACAGGCTGCCTCTTCACAGACAGTATGTAGTTTTTGCTCGCGAAGCGTTGTTTTAATCCGTTGTACTTCTTCCGGCGCTGCCATCTTTACGCGAATCCAGTCCGGCTTACGTGGTGTTTCAACCGTAGGGATCACTTTTACAGGAATACGAGCGACTTTCTCTGCGCCACGAAGTTTGACACCCTGTTCAGGTTTACGGTTTTCAGACATATTCAACTTTTCCACTGTTTTTGAAGGGGGAGATGATCAAAGATAGCGCGTTTATTATAACGAACTTAGCTATAAATAGGGCAAAAAGGGGTATTCATTTAAAAAATGTTCTCATCAACCAATATATGTGAGTTAAATACACAAAATCAACAGGATTTACGTCATAATAAGCAGGTAGATTAAAGTGAATTTTTTAATTTTGAGGAGCGTTGAATGCCACGTAAAAAAGAGGTCGTTAGTGGGACTTTCGTTAAATATGATGCGGTAGTTCTAGGTTCGGGCCCTGCGGGCGAAGGCGCGGCAATGAAACTTGCCAAATCTGGTAAGCGTGTTGCAATCGTTGAGATGCGTGAACAGCTAGGTGGTAACTGTACCCATGTAGGTACTATTCCAAGTAAAGCATTGCGTCAAACGGTATCCAGTATTATCCGTTATCAACGTGATCCACTGTTTCAGAAAGTTGGGGACTGGAAACAGTTCACCATGAAGCAAGTATTGCGTCATGCGCATAAAGTGATTCAACAACAAGTAGATACACATTCACGGTTCTATGACCGTAACAAGATCGATATCTATCATGGTCGAGCCTATGTTCAGGATCAAAATACTATTTTTGTATTTAGTCCAGACGGCATTAAAGAAACCTTGATGTTTAAGCAACTGGTCATTGCCAGCGGTTCACGTCCGTATCGCCCAGAAATTCTTGATTTTAATCATCCACGGGTATTTGATTCAGATAAAATTCTGGATCTGGACTTTTCTATCCAGAAAATCATCATTTATGGCGCAGGTGTAATTGGCTGTGAATATGCATCGATTTTCATTGGTCTTGGGCATAAAGTTGATTTGATCAATACCCAGCACAAACTGTTAAGTTATCTGGATGATGAAATTTCCGATGCGCTGTCTTATCATTTGCGTGAACAAGGTGTGCTGATTCGTCACAATGAACAGATCGACTTTTTAGAAACATTTGATGATCATGTGGTGATGCACACGCAAAGCGGCAAAAAAATTAAAGCCGATGCAATTTTGTGGTGTAACGGCCGTTCAGGTAATACCGATGGTTTAGGGCTGGAAAATGTTGGCCTGAAACCAAACAGCCGTGGTCAGTTGACGGTAAATGATCAATACCAGACTGAAGTTGAAAATATTTATGCTGCCGGTGATGTAATCGGTTGGCCGTCGCTTGCATCTGCTGCTTATGACCAAGGTCGTTGCGCGGGTGCCAATATGAGCGGTGAGCCAGACGTTGCCCCCGTTACTGATATTCCAACCGGAATTTATACCATTCCCGAGATTTCTTCGATTGGTAAAACTGAGCAGCAGTTGACTGAAGAAAAAATTCCGTATGAAGTCGGTCAGGCCTCGTTCCGTCATTTGGCGCGTGCGCAAATTACCGGTGACACTATGGGCGAATTAAAGATTTTGTTCCATCGTGAAACGCTGGAAGTTTTGGGTGTACATTGCTTCGGTAATAATGCATCTGAAATTATCCACATTGGTCAGGCGGTGATGAACAGTCCAAACAATACGATCAAGTATTTTGTGGAAACCACGTTTAACTATCCGACCATGGCGGAAGCCTACCGTGTAGCGACACTCAATGGTATGAATCGTTTATTCTAAGCGAGATGTTTGCCTTGGATTTAAAAAACCCGTAAGTGAAGGCTTGCGGGTTTTTTGTTTTAAATGCTTTAAATCAGCTAGAAGATGAAGCATTGACCAATTCAATTCGGATGAAGATAAAGTTGATTAACTTGGTTTTTAAGCAGCCATTTTTCGGCATTCTTCTGCACAACGGCGACAGGCTTCTGCACATTGCTGACAATGTTCATGTTGGTGCTGACTGCATTCCTCTGCGCAATAATCACAAGCCTTGGCACACAGCTCGCAGATTTCCTGCATAAAAGGCGATTGCTTCTGCTCCATACGCGCGCAGAGCTGACAAATATCGGCACAATCCAGACAACGCTGGATGCATTCACGCATCATTTCTACATGTTCTTCTTTTAAGCAGGCAGCTGCACAAGCAGTACAGGTGAGGGAGCAGCTCATACAGGTTTGAACACAATCTGACAAATGACTGGTATTCATCTTTTTCTCCTTAAGGCGATAAACATATTCATGACTGAATACGCTAAGCAGAAAAAGGAAAACACACTAGGTTAATTAGGTGAGAAAAAGTAAAGAATAACTTGGTTATGTAAAAGGATATACGAAAGAATCTTATATTCATCAAGCTTGAAAAATAAAATTCACTCGAGCAGAACTGGCAATATCCCAAAAATAAAACACCATTGAGGTGGTTAGTTCCTCAATGGTGAAAGTGTATACCTCGCTGATCTAATTATTCTGGAAGGCTGGATCGTCCTTTTTTTATTATGATGTTTCTCATTAATACAGGCGACTACCGGCAAGACTGATCCGTTTGAGTAAATGGTGCTGATCGGCTGGAAAAGGACGACTGGAATGTAAAGTCTCGGAATTTTCTTGTTCATGAGCATCTAAGAAAATTGCCGATTGAAACAAAATTAAAAAATAATGATCGAAAGTTTATAAATAACCTTGTATTTTTATTATTCTATTGATTATGAATCATTTAAGGTATTGTGCTGTGAATTGTGTTTATTTAGCTGAGTAAATTTCAGCAGTTTAATGCGCACAAAAGGCCTGATTAAAGTATTCAAACAGCTGCGGTGTCTGGATCCATAATGCCACCGACAGAGCAAATAAAAGCAAGAGCGCCACAGCAATCGAGATTTTGAGTATGAGCATAGAATCAGTCATGCACAATTTGCTCCTCATTGACCCAGAAATGTACCAATACGCCAAAAATGCTTAAGGCAATCGACAGCATCCAGACAGCATTATAATTACCACTCAAGTCATGATTGACTCCACCAAGATAACCACCGAAAAACGAGCCGACCTGATGGGTAAAAAACACGATACCGCTGAGCATGGTCAGGTATTTCACCCCGAACATATTCGCCACAATGCCGTTGGTGAGCGGAACGGTCGATAGCCAGAGTAATCCCATAATGACACCAAAGGCATAGACTGTCCATGTGCTCAGTGGCAGCATGAGAAAGGCAGTAATTGCGATCCCGCGTAAGCCATAGAGACCCATCAACAAATGCGGTTTGGAATATTTACCCCCGAGCCAGCCTGCAGTATAGGTGCCGACCACATTAAATAGACCCACCAATGCCAGAAAAATAGTCCCTGTGGTGGCATTAAAACCGTGATCAATCAGATAACCCGGCAGGTGAATGCCAATAAATACCACCTGGAAACCGCAGACAAAAAAGCCCATAGACAGAAACCAGAAGGGTTTATGATTTTTCACCACCAGCAGAATCTGTTTAAAACTGAGGGACACTTTATTGGGTGTAGATGCTGCATTTGGATGAATATACATTGGTGCTTTCAGCATCCAGGCCAGTGGTACAATCAGGGCAATCAAAATCGCACTGACCACCAATGCTCCTGACCAACCGACATTCTGTAACAGCAACAGGGTCGAAGGCAGCATGATAAACTGGCCAAAAGATCCGGCCGCACTGGCAATACCCATCGCCAGACTGCGTTTTTCTGGTGGTGCAGCACGTCCTACAGCAGACAGTAAAACCGGAAAAGATGTTGCAGACAGGGCCAGACCTAAAATCAGGCCCACACTCAGATTTAACAGCAGTCCAGTAGAACTGACCGCCATGAGTAGCAAGCCCACGGCATAGAGTGCCCCACCTAAGGCAACGACAATCTTGCTGCCATATTTATCTGCGAAGGCTCCAGTAATGGGTTGTACTGCTCCCCAGATCAGGTTTTGCATGGCAATCGCCAAGCTAAAAACATTATGTCCCCAACCAAATTCATCACTCATCGGCACCAGATAAAGACCAAATGCATGACGTACGCCCAATGACAATGCCAGAATGATAGCGGAGCCAATCAGCATAAAAATAAGCGCTTTGGAAAATGGAGTATCGGACATAGGGCAGGCAGGCAGATAAAGTCAGCGCTTATAGTATTCGATTCAGGTAAAGGAGGCGATAAAATAAAAATTGATCGAAAGATAAATTTTTTTTATCAATATTTTAAGCCTAAAAAAACGGCCGAAGCCGTTTTTCTGAAACCTGATATTGAACTTAGAAACGCATGCCAATACCGGCATAGGCCAGAATCGGATTAATCTCAATATCTGCCTTGGAACGAATCAGTTCACCCAACGTACTATCAGTGACGGTAATGGTTGTATCATTTTTCAGATGTGCGTAGGAGACTGAGCCGACCGCAAACCAGGTATCATTAAAGTCATAACTGAAGCCAACCGTAGCGACAGGGGCAAAGACATCTGAGGCTTCAAGTTTTACTTTAGGATCGGCTTCACTTAGCTTACCTTCAAGGGAAGCACCAGCATTGCCTTGTTTAATATTGGCAATCATATGTCCAGCAGCAATCAGGTCCTGCTCGGTACGCGAGTTGATTTCCAGTTCATTAAAATAGGCATACATCACACCTAAGCCGACATAAGGACGAAATTTATTCACTCCGGTTTTACCAAAGTGATACTGGAATTCAACGGCAGGTGTCCAGGCACGGGCCGAGGCAGCAGGGCCATAGGCTTCCAAGTCTGTAATCAGAAGATCATTGGCCAATTCAAGGTTGCCTAAGGCACCCCCCAGGGGGGTTGCGATGGCCGAAAATGGGGCATAGATTTTACCACTGCCTTGTAAATCCACTTTGGGTGGAATACCAGCTTTCACTTCAAAGGAAATATGATCAGTAAAATAGTAATTGGTCATGATGCCTAAAGTCGTGACATCATCGGCTTCCAGACCAGTCCCTGGATTATTCCATTGCTCTAAACCTTGAATGGTGGCTTGCCCACTGAGGGGAGCCGAGATTTCGGGTAGGTTTAAAGCTAAATCGAGTAAAGGCGGGATTTTATAACCTTCACGAATATTGTCGCGTACAGTACTTGACTTGACTGCCCCGACATCACTTACTTCACCATTTTTGACCGCAGTATTGACTGCAAAAGCTTGGGCCTTACCTTGTGGCATCACATGTAGTGCACCCACAGACACAGAAAAGCGTTTAAAGCCATCTCCATCCTGTAGACTAAAATAAGGCGAATCTGCGTGGGCGACCATAGGTAAAGTGACAAGGCCTGCCATACATGCCAGCATTGTTTTCATTGATTTGGAACTCCATGTCCAGTGTATTTATTCGTTTTTCTAGTTCACTAATTATGTGAACTTCATTAAAAAATTCAGTTATAGAACAATAGATCAAAGGTTAACCATCGGTTAAGATTGGTAGCTTTTGTGTGTTTTTTGTATTCAAGGTTTGAGCTGTTAACAAAGAAACATCTGTAAAATAAGTCTTTTAAAATGTAGACAGTTAGTTTAAGTAGAGAAAAATCTGGTTTTTATCTCAGCAAAATTTTGATTTTTTAAGTCCTCAATATAGGTTTTTGTTCCTGAATGAGGCCGATTTTTGCAGCAAGTCGTTTAGGAATGAATTGATTTTTTGCTTTCCGTGCTTGAGCTCCAAATAGCACTAACAGAATTTATCCAAGATCCTGCTACCCAGTTGCTTGAGTTTTTTTGTACAATAGGCGCATATATTATTGAGTGAATCATATGAGCACCCAAACACCTCCCAAAAAAAAGCCTCTGGTTAATTTACCTTTCCCGATCAAACAAGCGGAGCAAAATGCTGCGGAAGAAGTTCTGGAAGATTTAAGACCAAGACCGCAGCGTTATGCTGACCGTACCTGGATGCCGCCACGCGGTACGCGTCGTTCAATGGGTAAACGTTAATTGGTCGAACTCAAAAAGCTATGATGAGTCATGGCTTTTTTTGTGTAAATTTTTAGATATTCAGCAATTAATATTTCATCTATTTCCTTATTTCTCGAGCAGATAAAACCCTGGCCAGATTTTTCTCATTTCTCATTTCTCATTTCTCATTTCTCATTTGCATGATCTTGATCGAATACATGCAGCATCTCAAAAAGCTCATCGCTAAGCAGAATAAAATAATTAGTTGATCTATTGATCTTGCATATCTTATGTCCATAAAAAAAGCCAATTCAGAAATTGGCTTTTAGAGAGATAAGTTATTAGCGAATGCTTTTACGTGCTTTATTTTCCGGTTTTGGTGGGGCAATTTCTCGCTGTTCTTGCCAGACATCAATAAAGTCTTTTTCATTAATATTATACAGCTCAAGTAGCGCTAAAATTACACCCCCAAACAGCATGGCACCTTCCGAATGACTCTGAAAATCGACCAGTTTGGTATTTAGATTATGCAGGATATCTTCAATTTCGAAGACCCGTTCCCGCCCATTGC
The DNA here is from genome assembly GCF_013417415.1 of Acinetobacter sp. YH12254. NCBI lineage: Bacteria > Pseudomonadati > Pseudomonadota > Gammaproteobacteria > Moraxellales > Moraxellaceae > Acinetobacter > Acinetobacter sp. YH12254. The sequence continues at coordinate 181,216 of NZ_VPEB01000005.1, forward strand.
TGTCGGTCGGATAGATCTGGGTATTTAAAATAATCCTCGCCAGACTTTTTTCATTTTCGGTCAATGGCAATTCTTCAATCAGCTCATCAGTCGCAGGATTTAAAATGACTGAATCGCGAAAAATCGTATGTAGGAAGTTTGCGCTTAATTTGGGTAGAGGCTTTTCCACAAAAGGGCGGAAAGATTGCGGGAAAATGACATTGCGTGAAATGCCTTTAAACATCGGTGCAATTTCTTCGACTTTATAACCTGCGATCCCGCATCCTAAAGACGTAATAAAATATTTATTTTTAGAATGGTTTTTGGTGTAAATCTTGAAGTCATCAATATAGTGCTGGATTTGTGACAACGGCATTTGCTGCAAATGCTCGTTCATGGTGGGAATCGCATAGCTTTGACCCGACCAGCCACGACCGACGCCCATCACTGCACCAAAATGCTCAAGCGCTGTTCTTGCTGCACCTGCACCATGCTGTCCCGCCAGATTGCTGCCAAAAACAAACACGGTATTTTCCGGAAGGGATTTAACAATACTTTCATCGTGATAGTGGTAAGTCATAATTGTCTATTCGAGGCCATCCTGATCTTCATGTTGCCTTTGATCGGGGTTGGGGTCAAGTAAAAAGCAGGGATGGCCTGAATGTTGAAAGACTGACTAAATATGAGAATTCTCAACATATTTCTCGACTGTCATCATCTGTTGGATTTCGGTATTTTGGCTATGGAATCTGCTCCGGAAAGTCTGAAATCTGCTAAAATTCCTGATCCGCATTCGAGTTGAGACATGTAGCTGTGACTGATAAGCAACCCTTTGAATTAGTAACCAGTTATCAACCCGCAGGTGATCAGCCACAGGCCATTGAAAAGCTGGTCAAGGGTATTGAACAGGGCTTTCATGATCAGCTTTTACTGGGCGTTACCGGGTCGGGTAAGACTTATACCATGGCCAATGTGATTGCACAGACCCAGCGTCCGACTATTGTCATGGCACATAACAAAACGCTGGCTGCACAGCTTTATGGCGAATTTAAAGCATTTTTCCCGAATAACGCCGTCGAGTATTTTGTCAGTTATTATGATTATTATCAGCCGGAAGCTTATGTGCCATCTTCAGATACTTTTATCGAGAAAGATGCCGCAATTAATGACCATATTGACCAGATGCGTCTTTCCGCGACCCGATCATTATTAGAACGTCGTGATGCAATTATTGTCGCATCAGTTTCTGCAATTTATGGTTTGGGTGATCCGAATGCCTACATGAGCATGTTGCTGCATGTGGTGGAAGGCGATCGCATTGGTCGTGATGACATTATTCGCCGTCTGGTCGAAATGCAGTATTCGCGCAATGAACTGGAATTCCTGCGCGGTACTTATCGTATTCGTGGCGAAATTATCGATATTTTCCCGGCAGAATCGGATCAGGATGCCATCCGGATTGAACTGTTTGATGATGAAGTTGACTCCATTCGCTGGTTTGATCCCTTGACTGGGAAAATGGTTCGCAAAGTCCCGCGGGTGACGATTTATCCCAAAAGTCACTATGTCACGCCCAAAGACAATTTATCCCGCGCGATTGAAACCATTCGGGAAGAACTCAAAGAACGACTGGTGTTCTTTCGTGAAAATGACAAATTGCTGGAAGCGCAGCGGATTGAACAGCGTACCCGTTATGATCTGGAAATGATGCAGCAGTTGGGCTATACCAATGGCATCGAAAACTACTCGCGTCATTTGTCTGGACGTCCTTCAGGTGAGGCGCCACCCACCTTGTTCGATTATATTCCCGATGATGCCTTGCTGATTATTGATGAATCGCATGTGACTGTGCCGCAGATCGGCGCGATGTACAAGGGCGACCGTTCGCGTAAGGAAAATCTGGTGAATTACGGCTTCCGTTTGCCAAGCGCGCTAGATAACCGCCCGATGAAATTTGAAGAATGGGAACGCATTGTTCCGACCACCGTTTATGTCAGCGCCACGCCAGCTCGCTATGAACTGGAAAAATCGCAGCAGATTGTCGAGCAGGTGGTACGTCCGACCGGTCTGATCGATCCTGAAATTGAAATTCGTCCGGTACTGACGCAAGTCGATGATGTACTTTCAGAAATTAATCTGCGCAAAGATATCAACGAGCGGGTATTGGTCACCACCTTGACCAAGCGCATGGCCGAAGACCTGACCTCTTATTTGAAAGAGTACGGGATTAAGGTCGCTTATTTACACTCGGATATCGATACTGTTGAGCGCGTCAAGATTATTCATGAACTGCGTACTGGTGTACACGATGTACTGGTCGGAATTAATCTGCTGCGTGAAGGTCTGGACATGCCGGAAGTGTCGCTGGTTGCGATTCTGGATGCCGATAAAGAAGGTTTCCTGCGTTCTGAGCGTTCTCTCATTCAGACTATCGGGCGTGCTGCGCGTAACCTGAAAGGGAGGGCGATTTTGTATGCAGATCGAATAACTGACTCAATGCAAAAAGCCATTGATGAGACAGATCGACGTCGCGCCAAGCAGATTCAGTTTAATGAAGAGCATGGTATTACTCCGCGTAGCGCAGTCCGTCAGGTAATCAAGGAAATTGATACCGGTGAAATATTGGATGATGATTCAATTGAATTGAAAGCTTCTGATCAGGCGCGCGCGATCAGTGCAGATGAACGACATATCATGGCAGACCCGAAAATGTTTGCGAAGCATATTAACAAGCTTGAAAAGGAAATGCTGAAAGCCTCTAAAGAGTTACAGTTTGAGCAGGCTGCACGTCTGCGTGATGAAATTTTGCGCTTAAAAGCCCAGATGTTTGATTGATTTTTTTTACATGAAGTTTTATTTCGATGACCTAAAGTCAATCATAAACCAAACATAATGTAACAAATCAAGTGCTTGGATAAGGCTATTGTAAGAACAGAAAATTTTTAAATAAATATTTTGTGAACATATAATAGGTATTTTTATGACAACTCAAAATTCTTCAGGTAATGGATTGAAGCTGGCAAAAATTGCTGTGGGTAGTGCGGTTCTTCTTGGTTTGGGCGCGGCGACGATGGCCTATGCGCAAAATGAGCCATTAGCCACTGTTGAAAAAGTAGAACTGGACCGTTATTTGGGGACTTGGTATGAAGTGGCGCGCAAGCCTTTGTCTTTTCAAAATAAATGCGATCGTGATGTCACTGCAACCTATACCTTAAATGAAAATGGCAATATTGTGGTCGATAACCGCTGTATGAAAAAAGATGGTCAGCCCACCCAATCCTTGGGTGAGGCATTTGTGCAAGATCCACCGCAAAATACCAAATTAAAAGTCAGTTTCCTGCCCGAATTTATTCGCTGGATTCCGGTCGGGCGTGGCGATTATTGGGTCTTAAAACTGGATGAGAATTATCAAACCGTTCTGGTCGGTGAGCCTAAACGTAAATACATGTGGATACTGTCACGTAATCCGCAATTAGATAAAAATGTTGTAAACGAATATTTGCAATATGCACAGTCTGTGGGTTATGACCTGAGTGATGTGATTCATACCAAACAAACGCAAAGATAGAAATATCTTCTTAATCGAAACCATGCTTAGGCATGGTTTTTTATTTTTATGAGCAAAAATATATTTCAAAGTAGGGTAGTGATTTCACTTTAAATAGATGAAGCATCAAGCTTTCTAGTGTACTAATCGTTATAATGCCGGCGAATGAAAGTAGAGTTTGACTATGTATAAAGGCATTGCGTTATCTGTATTGGCCTCGGTGGTTTTCGGGGTGCTCTATGTATTTACGCCTTTCTTGCAGCCTTTAGATAGTGAACAGACCTTTGCCTGGCGCATGCTGGCCACGATTCCGTTTTTAACTGCCTTTATGTGGTGGTCGGGTGATCTGCAACATATCAGCAGTATCTTTAAGCGGGTTTTGCAGCAACCTGCCTTGTTGATCTGGCTGCTGATCAGCTCCCTGTTATGTACCACACAATTATGGCTGTTCTTGTGGGGCCCTATCAATGGTCGTGGCCTAGAAGTCTCACTCGGCTATTTTTTGTTGCCTCTGGTGATGGTGCTGGTCGGCTGTATGCTCTATAAAGAAAAATTGTCATCATTCCAGATGGTCGCTGTCGCTTTGGCGGTATTGGGTGTGGGGCATGAGATCTGGCGAATTGGTTCAATTGCATGGGAAACGGTCTATGTGGCTTTGGCCTATCCTTTGTATTTCTTCATGCGGCGTAAATTTGCTACGGATCATCTGGGGGGCTTCTGGTGGGATCTATTTCTGATTTTGCCCGCTGCATTTTATCTGGGTTTTATTTATAGCGACTCGATGCAGCTCATGTTAAATCATTCTCATTTAATCTGGGCAGTATTGGTATTGGGTTTTTTGAGCGCACTGGGACTCGGTAGCTATATTCTCGCCAGCCGATATTTACCCTTTGTGATCTTTGGATTGTTGAGTTATCTGGAACCTGTGCTGTTGGCCTTTGCCTCGATGGCTTTGGGGGAGCGTGTGGAAGCTGGCGAGTGGCTGACTTATATTCCAATTTGGCTTGCCGTATTGGTGCTGGTGATTGAAGGAATTCTGCATCTATTTAAGCAGCGTAAACAGCAATTAGCGCTTAAAAAAAATCTGGCAAACTATCAGGATCGACTAGACTCTTAAAATTAAAAAGAGATCGAATGAATAAACAACATTTAACAAATTTCTGCTCCGTACGGGAAAACGCATGCTTTTAAAATTTTTGAATGCAAAATCATTTAGCTAATTGCAACTATTTCCCAGATTTATAGTGAATATACGTTAAAAACCACTCGTCTCGGTGAGCTTTTGATTCAAAGTTGCCTCCAATTCCATTACAATTATCGGGTTTTGAAATTTATGCCTAGATTTACAATTAATTAGAGGACGTATCTGTGAGCAAAGACACTATCGTTGCCCTACATGCAGAGCACCAAGGTCGCTGGAAAAACCGTGAAGAACTTGCGGAACGCATGATTGCCCTTGTTGGTCAGTTATATCGTGAAAAAAATATTGTAGCTACAGTTTATGGTCGCTCTTTAATTAACCGTTCTGTGATTCAGATCTTGAAAGCACACCGCCGTACTCGCGTACTCGATGTTGAACTTTCGGTTGTAAATACATTCCCAATTCTTGAAGCATTGGCGAAAGTTGAGAACATCGGTTCTGCTGAAGTTGATCTAGGTAAACTTGCTGTTGAATTTAAAGAAAAAGGCGGCGACATCGATGCATTTGTTGCAGACGCTGTTAAATCTCTAGAAGGTAATGCTGCTGCTGTAGAACATAAAGACGTAGTTCTTTATGGTTTCGGTCGTATCGGTCGTATCCTGGCACGTTTGATGATTGGTCAATCAGGTCTGGGTCGCGGTCTTAGCCTGAAAGCAATCGTGGTTCGTAAATCATCTGATGGTGATTTGGAAAAACGTGCATCTCTACTGCGTCGTGACTCGATTCATGGCCCATTTGCAGGCACGATTTCTGTAGATGAAGAAAACGAAGCAATTATTGCAAACGGTAACTTCATTAAAGTGATCTATGCGTCTAATCCTTCTGAAGTGGATTACACAGCATATGGTATTAACAATGCACTTGTAATCGACAACACTGGTAAATGGCGTGATGCTGAAGGTCTTGCTCAACACCTGAAATGCCCGGGCGCTGCTCGTGTTATTTTGACTGCACCTGGTAAAGGTGACATGAAGAATGTGGTTTACGGTGTGAACCAGGCGGACATCCTTGCTGAAGATAGCATCATCTCTGCTGCAAGCTGTACGACTAACGCAATTACTCCAACACTGAAAGTATTGCATGATAAATACACCGTGTTAAATGGTCATGTTGAAACAGTTCACTCGTTCACAAACGACCAGAACTTGATCGATAACTACCATAAAGCGGACCGTCGTGGCCGTGCTGCAACATTGAACATGGTTATTACTGAAACTGGCGCAGCGAAAGCAGTTGCTAAAGCGCTGCCAGCACTTCAAGGTAAATTGACAGGTAATTCTGTACGTGTTCCTACGCCAAACGTATCACTTGCAATTCTTAACCTGACTTTAGGTCAAGACGTTGATCGTGATGAAGTAAACGAATATATTCGTCAGATTTCAATCGGTTCGATCCTTCAAGGTCAAATCGGTTATACCAACTCGACTGAAGTGGTCTCTTCTGACTTTATTGGTTCACGCACTGCAGGTGTATTTGACGCGCAAGCAACAATCACTTCAGGCAACCGTTTAACTGCTTATGTTTGGTACGATAACGAAGTGGGTTATAGCTGCCAGGTATTACGTATTGCTGAACAAATGGGCGGCGTAAGCTATCCTAAAGTTCCTGCAGAAACAAATGCATAATTTGTTGATGTAGTTTAAAAAAGAGTCTCTATGGAGGCTCTTTTTTTATACTTATTTTTTATTGAAGTCGGGTGGATTCGATTCAATCACGAAATGTAAATCAGCTTGCTGACGAAATATTAATCTGTTAGCTTACAAAGAGTAAGTATATTAAAATCAGTAAGTAATAAAATCCCGAGATAGATTTATGACAAATTATGCAATTAGTCCGTTACTAGGGCAGGTTTTATCAACTGAATGTCCATCACGTGAAATATTGGAACATCTTGCCAATAAATGGTCGGTCTTGGTGTTGCGTTGCCTGAGTGAAGGTGTGCATCGTTTTAGTGAACTGAAACAACGGATTGAAGGGGTGAGTGAAAAGATGCTCTCCCAGACTTTAAAAGTGCTGGAACAAGATGGTTTTGTGCTCAGAACGGTTTATCCGGTTGTGCCACCAAAAGTGGAATATCAGTTGACCATTACCGGTTCACAAGCTGCAGATAAAGTGATGCAAATGATTCACTGGATTGAACGTGGTTTACCAGAAATTTTAGAAAATAAACAACGTGTTGCCAAATAGAAGCTAAATTGCTTTTGGGGTAGCAAGAGATGAAAAAGTCAGAAAATCTGTTGGCTACTTTACTGGCAGTGTATGCAATCATTTTAGTTTTATGCATTGCGATTTATGCAATCTTCAAACTTTTAGATGTTGATATTGCTTTAGCGACCAATCTCTTGCTTTGGTCAGCAACGATCTTTGCACCGCTTGCAATATTAATGACCTATACCAGTTGGCGAGAGCAGAAAGGGGTAGAAGTAATTGCTAATTATTGTAAAGGACTAGTTATTCAACTTGTTGAGCTTGAGCATCTTAGTAATCAAATATGTAATTATTTAATTTATAAACCTGATCGAAATGAAAGTATAAAAATATTGAATAAAAAATTTATATCTATATTTAATGAGCAAGAAGATGCTTTTAAATTTTTAGGTAAAGCAATATCTGATGGAGAATTAAAAGACCAAATTAGGAGATTTCAAAATCAATGTTTGCTTAACTATGTAAGATATAACGCACTGGTTGGTAGTGAAAATTTGGAACATATCGCGAATATTACACCTCAATTAGGTAGTATTCATCGAGAACAAAATTCTAATCTTAGAACAGAGTTAATGAAGTATGTACTTTACCAAAAGGAATAAACCGATCGATTTATTCCTTTGTGAATCAAGCATTTTGCATTTTCTTAAAATCCAAGCGATCAATCAGTAAAATTCCAATCGAGAAAATAAAGCCAAGGATCACGCAACCGATCCATTCAAACTGCTCCCAGGCATAGACTGCACCAAGCGAACCTAAAGCGGCACCACTAAAGTAAATCGTCATATAGACTGCATTAATACGTGAACGCGATTTAAGATCAATCCGATAAACCAGATTCTGATTCAAAACATGGAAGGCTGTCAGACCAAAGTAGGCCATCAGCACACCAATCGCATAGATTACAATATTGTGCTGGGCAAAATATAAGGGCAGTGTAGAGCCGAACATCAGGACAATGCATAGCTTGGCGACCAGATTTTCTCTACCTTGTCCTACGGTTTTGCCTGACCAGCTTGATGAATAAATCCCGATCACGCCCAGTAAGCCAAATAACCCAATTTCGAAATCGGTGAAATAATAAGGTGCATTGCCTAATACAAAAGTCATCGAGGTAAAGATCATCGATAAAATTCCAAAACCCAAGGCACCCGCACAGGCACGCCGGATTAAATGTGGATTCTGACCTGCAAGGCTAAACAAAGAGCGGTAAATGTCACCAATAGTTAAGCCTGCCTGAGCTTGAGTATCGGGTAGTTTTTTCCACATGAGTGCTGCAAAGAGCAAGGTGATCACACCGCTGGATAAATACACACCTTCCCAAGACCAGTAAGTGGAAACAAAGCCGGCAAAGGTACGTGATAGAATAATTCCCATCACCAACCCACTCATCAGCTTACCCACTGTAGCAGCGCTGGATTCAGGTGGGCTAATGGTCGATGCAAAAGGAATTAAGACCTGCGCCGAGATTGCGCCAAAGGTGGCACACAAGGTAAACAGATACAGCATTGATAAAGTTGTACTGAATGAAAGCAATATCTGCGAAATGGCTGCAAAGACCATTAAGCTAACGATCAGTTTGCGTTTATTCAGAAAGTCTCCCAAAGGAACCAAAAGCATTAAGCCGAGAACATAACCAATCTGTGCAATCACCACGGAAAAACCGGCCTGACTGGTACTAATGCCCAGACTTTTCTCGATTGAATAGATCAGAGGCTGGTTAAAATAGGCAGAGCCTGCACATAAGCCACATGCCATTGCCATCAATAATACAAATTGTGATGACAATGGACTGACAGATTTCCTTTCTGAATTGCTCATAGGCCCAACTCTTTTAACATTGCCTGCACTATAGGTAGTTGCACGACAAAGCAGAAATAATTAAAAACAATCAAGTGATCATTAAAAAGTATATTAAAACAAAAGCATAGAGCTTAGTTTTGAAACTTATCAAAAATTAATGGCTGCTCAATAACATGACAGGATTAAATAAGCGATCTTCATGGAATAGCATATAAATATAGTCGAGAAATTCTTTAAAATATGGCAGAATATGGGGTTTTAAAGTTTTTAGAGGATTGGCAATATGCGCTTTGTTGATGAAGCAGTCATTACCGTAGAGGCTGGCGACGGTGGCAATGGCGTAGCCAGTTTTCGCCGTGAAAAATTCGTGCCATTTGGTGGTCCAGATGGTGGTGATGGTGGTCGTGGTGGCAGTATTTATATACAGGCTGACGACAACACCAGTACGCTAGTTGATTATCGTTATACACGTAAATTCCGTGCAGAACGAGCAAAAAATGGCCGTGGGGCGAACTGTGCTGGTCGTGGCGGTGAAGACACCGTATTAAAAGTTCCAGTTGGAACAACAATTGTAGACGTCGAGTCTGGCGACATTATTGGTGACTTGATCGAAGATGGTCAACGCGTGAAAGTGGCAGCAGGCGGTGACGGTGGTCTAGGAAATACTCACTTTAAATCATCGACCAACCGTTCACCACGTAAGTGTACGCATGGTCAAAAAGGCGAATTCCGTGAAATCCGTCTGGAGCTTAAAGTTCTGGCAGATGTGGGCTTGCTGGGTATGCCAAATGCGGGTAAATCAACCTTCATTCGTGCAGTATCGGCGGCAAAACCAAAAGTGGCAGATTATCCATTTACCACCATGGTGCCAAACCTGGGTGTGGTCGATGCCGACAGTCACCGTTCATTCGTGATGGCCGATATTCCGGGTCTGATTGAAGGCGCATCTGAAGGTGCAGGTCTAGGGATTCGCTTCCTGAAGCATCTGGCACGTACCCGTATCTTGTTACACATCGTTGATGTACAACCGATTGATGGTTCAGATCCGGCGCATAATGCCAAAGCAATTTTGAAAGAGTTAGAAAATTTCTCCCCAACACTTTCAAAACTGCCGATCGTATTGGTGCTGAATAAAGTCGACCAATTGGCTGAAGAAACACGTGAAGAATGGTGTACTCATATTCTTGAAGAATTGCAGTGGGAAGGCCCGGTTTTTGAAACTTCTGGCTTAACCGCTGAAGGTACCAAAGACGTGGTTTACTACCTGATGGATCAGATTGAAGAGCAGCGTGAACGCGAAGCTGAAGATCAAGAATATGCAGCAGAAATGAAAGCATTCCGTGATCAGCTTGAAGCTGAAACACGTGAACAAACCATCGCTGCAAAAGAAGCGTATCGTGAGATGCGTCGTCAGCAACGTCTTGCCGGTATTCTGGGCGACGACGAAGATGATGAAGATGGCGATGATGATAGTGATGTGGAAGTGTACTACGTACGCTAATCTCTGAGAGAAGAGTCTGAGGACAAGATGATAGAAGTGGTAGATGGGCAGCGTCAGCTCAAGGGTTGTAAACGAATCGTTGTTAAAATCGGATCATCTTTACTCACAGCAAACGGACAAGGTTTAGATTTAGATGCCATCTCGCACTGGGCGGGACAAATCGCAGATCTACACAATGCAGGACACGAGATTATTCTGGTGTCTTCCGGTGCTGTGGCTGAAGGTATGGTGCGAATGAAACTTGAGAATCGACCCACCGATCTACCCAGTCTTCAGGCTTGTGCTGCCATTGGTCAGATGGGCCTGATTCATACCTGGTCAAGCGTACTGGAGAAACACCAGATTCGAACGGCGCAGGTATTGTTGACCCATGATGATCTGGCAGATCGTCGCCGCTATCTCAATTCATGTGATGCTTTGCAGAACCTGATTGACTGGCGCGTGATTCCAGTGATTAATGAAAATGATACCGTTTCTACCGATGAAATCCGCTTTGGTGATAACGACACGCTGGCTGCCATGGTGGCAGGTCAGGTGCATGCAGATCTTCTGATTATCTTAACGGATCAGGAAGGTATGTTTGACTCAGATCCACGCTCGAATCCAGATGCCAAACTATTCCATACGGTACGTGCGATGGATGAGAGCCTGTTTGATATGGCCGGTGGTGGTGGTAAATTTGGTCGCGGCGGCATGCTGACCAAAGTTCGTGCTGCACGACTGGCGGCAAAGTCCGGTTGTCCGACCTTAATTGCAAGCGGTGATAGTGATGCTGTGCTATCTCGTCTGATGTCTGGTGAATTGTTAGGAACCTTGTTTGTGACTGACAAAGATCGGATGACCGCGCATCAGCAATGGTTGGCAGCACACCTGCAAACGGCAGGTCGTTTGGTGATTGATGATGGTGCGGTAAAGGCCATTAAAGACAATCATCGTAGCTTGTTGCCTGTCGGCGTCAAAGCGGTTGAAGGACATTTTGAGCGCGGTGATGTGGTGGAATGTGTGGATACACAAGGTCACCGAATTGCAGTCGGTCGTGTTAACTTTAGTTCGCGTTCGGCAGATATTGTACGTGGTCTGGCTTCTGATAAAGTGCATCAGGTTCTAGGTGAAGCACGTTCACTCGAGATGATTCACCGCAATCATATGGCGATTTACTAAGTCATTCAGATTTAAATTTCAATCATAAAAAATCCCGCTTTCGAGCGGGATTTTTTATGACATCTTAATGCGATTTATTTAATCCAGCCCATCCGGATTAATGGCGCAAACAGTGACTGATGAATAGTTAAAATAAACTGCATGAGTTTATCCTGATATTTCCACCACAATGGTAATCCAGCTAAATTTACTGTTATTGCAATCAGGAATGCACCCAGCATATCCATCGGAAAATGCACACCGACATAAACACGTGACCAAGCTACTAGCCAAGCTGTCCAGATTAGAATTCTTCCCAAATCACGTTGTGATGAAAAATAACAAGATAGGGCAATCCCACTAAAAATACTCATATGATTGCTGGGAAAAGAACCTGTAGGTGCATGTTCGATCAGGGTGCGACCAATATCTATTACAAACGGACGTGGGGTATTCAGGATCGCGGACAATACCTCGCTGATCGACAAGGTAATTGCTGTAAAAATAAATGCCTTGATAATGCCAGTTTTTACTTCATAACTGCCACGGAACCAGGCAATAGCAAAAATCAGCAGAAAGAGATAAACCAGATCATGCGCAATCAGGGAGGCATATTGGATCATCCAGATCGAGGCGTGTTCAGGTACATTTAGGATATGAAACAGGTAAAGATTCAGTTGGTCAAGAGACATGAGCAGAGAGGATTGGTACAAATGTCCGTTACTCTAAACCGGTCAAACCTCAATTCCTACCTGAGTTTGTATGAATTTGTAGCCTTGATTATTAAAGAATATTCAAATGATAGAAAACCACCCAAAAGGGTGGTTCTTAAAAATCCGAATAATATGATGAAATCTTATTTAAACTGAATCGCACCATTGGCACTCACCGTCATTTGCGATTCACCCGCAGCAACTTCCTGCTCTGGAACAGCCATATCCGCCGATGCAGCTTTCATCATGGCCATACGCGGTACAGGTTGTGGTGAATAGTTATTGGTATTCAGATTTAAGTTTACCAGTTGATAACTCGGTTTGTTCCAGGCTTGAGTCAGTGCCTGTGCGCGTTGCTGGAAGTTTTTAGAGGCTTCAATCATCAGCTCATTTTCGACTTTTTTGCGCTTTTCGTCTGAAACTTTGAAGTTAATCGACTGGGTCTGGAAGTGCTGTTGTAATTCAGCAATCAGTTGAGACGCTGCTTTAAAATCTTTCGATTCCAGACGAATCTGGGCACGTCCACGCCATTCTTTCAATTTGCGGTTATCATTGTCATAAATAGGGTAAGTGCTTTGTGCGCCCGTCTCGATTTTCACAGTTGGATATTTGCGCGCTGTGGTAATGGCCTGATTCATTAGCTGGTTAATTTGTGTAGCCAATTCAGCTGGCTGTTTGTTGGATTTTTCAATATAAAGCACGGCATGCATTTCATCATTTGAGATTTCACGACTGGCCTCTGCTGAAAGATTCACAACATTGTAATTCAGCGATTCAGCCGGAGCTGCAAATGCGCCTGTGGCCAAGGTAGATGCAAGGATAAAACTGGTAAGTGCTAAGAGACGCATGAAATTGTCCTGTTTTTCTTAAAATTGGCCATCTAAGCCGTTGTTAAAATATTAAATCTCAATTGTGATCTTTTTACGAAATATTTGTGGTAAGAGTGTTAAATTTTCTTTCATTTTACACTCTTACTTGATTTATGTTTATCGTTAATAATTAAGTGCTTAATGGTGGATTTTAAGCTTTTTTGCCTGAATGTTAGCTGTGCTACAAAAAAGCATAAAAGAACCCGCTTTTCTTTCTGCTGTCACACTGTAAGATGATCATTCAGGTTATAGGTTGGTGTGATGTTTTTTTTCGATAAAGATTAGGACAAAATGCAACTGAAAGTTGTTTATTTTCCTGAAAAATTCGGTATCATCCGCCTCCTAGTTATTTAAATACAAACTGCTAGCTAGAACCTCTTTATAAAGCGCCGAGTCAAAGGACCAAACGTCACCAGACTTATTTCTTTCACCCATATCAGAGATGGTAATTCGATATGAGCGTTACTTCTGTAAACCCTGCCACCAATTCCACAAACGAATACTACTTGACTCGCCAAAGTCAGATGGAATCGAATGTGCGTAGTTATCCACGTAAATTACCGTTAGCGATAGCGAAAGCACAAGGTTGCTGGGTTACCGATGTTGAAGGTACTGAGTACCTTGATTGTTTAGCTGGGGCAGGGACGTTGGCATTGGGCCATAATCATCCTGCAGTCATTCAAAGTATCCAGGATACAATTGCAAGCGGCTTGCCATTGCATACACTGGATTTAACTACGCCTTTAAAAGATGCTTTTACTGAAGCACTTCTTTCTTATCTTCCAGGTGGTCAAGAAGAATACTGCTTGCAGTTCTGTGGCCCATCCGGTGCAGATGCAACAGAAGCAGCCATCAAACTTGCGAAAACCTTTACCGGTCGTAGCTCGGTGATCAGCTTCTCTGGTGGCTATCACGGTATGACGCATGGTGCATTGGCCATGACCGGTAACCTGTCTGCGAAAAACGCAGTTAACGGTTTGATGCCAGGCGTTCAATTCATGCCGTATCCGCATGAATACCGTTGCCCATTGGGTCTTGGTGGTGAAGCGGGTGTTGACGCTTTAACGTATTTCTTTGAAAACTTCATTGAAGATGTAGAAAGCGGCGTGACTAAACCGGCAGCTGTGATTCTTGAAGCAATTCAAGGGGAAGGCGGTGTGGTAACTGCACCTGTGAAATGGTTGAAGAAAATCCGTGAAGTGACTGAAAAGCACAACATCGTGTTGATTCTTGATGAAGTTCAAGCGGGCTTTGCACGTTCAGGTAAAATGTTTGCCTTTGAACATGCGGGCATCGAACCTGATGTGGTGGTGATGTCTAAAGCTGTTGGTGGTAGCTTGCCGCTCGCAGTACTCGGTATTAAACGTAAGTTTGATGCTTGGCAGCCAGCAGGTCATACCGGTACGTTCCGTGGTAACCAGTTGGCAATGGGTACAGGTCTTGCAACGATCAATACCATTAAAGAACAAAACCTGGCGCAAAATGCCCAAGAACGCGGTGATTTCCTGCAAGCTGAGATTAAAAAATTAGCTGCCGAATTCCCATGTATTGGTAACGTGCGCGGTCGCGGTTTGATGATTGGTGTTGAAATTGTGGACGAGCGCCAAAAGGCAGATCACATGGGTTCTTTACCTGCTGATGGTCAATTGGCAGCAGCGATCCAGACGGCGTGTTTCAACAATAAATTATTGCTTGAGAAAGGTGGTCGTAACGGTACGGTAATTCGTTTACTTTGCCCATTGATCATCACGCATGACGAATGTGTTGAAGTGATTGCTCGCTTTAAGAAAGCAGTTGCTGAAGCTCTTGTTGCAGTTCGAGGCGCATAATTCATGGTAGATTTTGCAGAACATCGTAAAGCTTTACTTTGTAATGATGCTGCATCCATCGCTGACTACCAGTCAGCCATGGATCAAGCGACCAAAGCGGTTGCAGCATGGTTGCAAAATGACAAAATGTACACGGGTGGCAGCATTAACGAGCTGCGCAGCGCGATTACGTTTAATCCTTCTAAACAGGGGTTGGGTGTAGAGAAATCTTTAGAGCGTATGGTTGAGTTATTCCTCAACAAGAGCTTAAAAGTACATCATCCGCATTCACTTGCGCATCTTCACTGCCCAACCATGGTGACCAGTCAGATTGCGGAAGTGCTGATTAACGCAACCAACCAGTCAATGGACTCATGGGATCAAAGCCCGGCCGGTTCACTGATGGAAGTTCAGTTAATCGACTGGTTACGTCAAAAAGTAGGTTATGGTGCAGGTCAGGCAGGCGTATTCACCTCTGGTGGTACACAGTCTAACCTGATGGGCGTACTGCTGGCACGTGATGCTTGCATCGCGAAAAACTGGAAAGACGAAAACGGTAAGCCGTGGTCGGTTCAGCGTGATGGTATTCCTGCGGATGCGATGCGTAATGTCAAAGTCATCTGTTCTGAAAATGCACATTTCTCTGTGCAAAAGAACATGGCGATGATGGGCATGGGTTTCCAGTCAGTGGTGACTGTTCCTGTGGACGAAAATGCGCGCATGGACATGGACGCACTGGAAAAAACCATGGCGCACCTTCAAAACGAAGGCAAAATCGTGGCATGTGTGGTGGCAACTGCGGGTACAACCGATGCAGGTGCAATCGATCCACTGAAGAAAGTCCGTGAAATCACCAACCAATATGGCGCGTGGATGCACATCGATGCAGCTTGGGGTGGTGCTTTAATTCTGTCTAACGATCATCGCGATATGTTAGATGGTATCGAGCTGTCTGATTCGATTACGCTCGATTTCCATAAGCATTATTTCCAGACCATTTCGTGTGGCGCGTTCTTGCTGAAAGACGAAGCAAACTATCGTTTCATGCATTATGAAGCGGAGTACTTGAACTCTGCCTATGATGAAGAACATGGTGTGCCGAACCTGGTATCGAAGTCACTACAAACCACGCGTCGTTTTGATGCCTTGAAATTGTGGATGACGGTGGAAGCATTAGGTGAAGAGCTTTATGGTTCGATGATCGATCACGGTGTTGGTTTGACGCGTGATGTGGCAGATTATATTAAAGTGACTGACGGTCTGGAGCTTCTGCTTGAGCCACAATTCGCTTCTGTGCTGTTCCGTGTGGTTCCAGCGGGCTATCCGGTTGAACTTTTAGATACACTGAACCAGAACGTGGCAGATGAGCTGTTTGCACGTGGTGAAGCGAATATTGGTGTGACGAAAGTCGCTCAGGTTCAATCCTTGAAAATGACGACTTTAAGCCCGGTTGCAACGCTGGATAACGTGAAGAACTTGCTGGCACTGGTGCTTGCAGAAGCGGATCGTATCAAAGATTCAATTGCTGATGGTACTTATACGCCACCCATTGCATAAGTGATGGTGGTGTGAAAAAAGGAGATCGAAATGATCTCCTTTTTTTATTTTTGAGTCATAGAATGATCAATTCTATAGGTAGATTCATCAGAAAAATACCGAGTATATGTACTTATTTTAAGCTGTTATAAAATCGTCATCTAATTATGTAACGCTAGGGAGCAGGATTTATCCTGAGTTCAGGTTTATAAAAATTGTTACATGTCATTGGTCTAAAATTTTTTATTGAAGTGAATGACAAAAAGAACTTAATCATTGAAATCCATAAAAATTTAATCAAGAAAAAACTGCTAGATTAAAAATCACTAAATCGTAATAAAGCTGTAACTTATCTGTCATATTCTAAAATCAAAATGCAGGTATCGAAAGAAGTACAAAACTGAATAAAAAGTGGCGTACTCCAAATTGTATAAATGAGAGAGATACTAGAATGCGCTTTACAAATATAGCTTTAGCATTAGCATTAACAGGGGCAGCTGCTGTAACGACTGCACATGCAGCTCGTGACACGATTCAAATTGCAGGTTCTTCAACTGTACTTCCATATGCCAGTATCGTGGCGGAAGAATTCGGTAATACTTTTCCACAGTTTAAAACACCAGTTGTCGGTTCTGGCGGTTCGTCAGGCGGTTTGAAGCAGTTCTGTAATGGCGTGGGTGATAACACCATTGATATCGCGAATTCTTCGCGTCAAATCAAATCTACCGAGCTGGCTGAATGTAAAAAGAACGGCGTTAACCAAGTATTAGAAATCAAAATCGGTTATGACGGTATCGTATTTGCTTCAAATGCCAATAAAGCGGCTTATAAGTTGCGTCCACAGCATGTCTTTGCTGCACTTGCTGCACAACTTCCATCAAATGGCAAAATGGTCGCCAATCCGTATACACGCTGGAACCAAATTGACAAAGCACTTCCGAATGAGCCGATCACGCTGGTGATTCCTGCTTCGAATCATGGCACGCGCGAAGTGTTCCAGGAGAAAATGGTGGATGCAGGTTGTGAATCGTATGCTGCAATTAAGTCTCTAGACAAAGATGCCAAGAAAAAAGCCTGTACCACATTCCGTAAAGATGGCCGTGTAGTTGAAATTGCAGGCGACTATACCGAAACACTGGCACGTTTGAAAACTTCTCCAAGTGCAGTCGGGGTGTTTGGTCTGGGCTTCTATGACCAGAACCGTGACCGCTTACGTGTTGCAACTGTGAACAATGTAGCACCTTCTGAAAAAACGATTTTGAATGGTGCTTATCCGGTATCACGTCCATTGTTCTTCTACGTGAAAGGCGAACACTTGAAATCGATCAAAGGCTTACCACAGTTCACTGAATACTTCCTGAACAAGAAGGTATCAGGTAAGGGCTCTAAGCTGGAAAAAGCAGGTCTGATTTCAATGTCTGATAAAGAACGCGCAGCAGTCCTGGCAAATTTCAAGGCTGGTAAAGCGGTCATTGTAAAATAATCGATGATTTTGAAATCGCTGGTGGTAGGGTCAACCTACCATCGGCTTTTTGCGATAAACAAGTTTTTTCAAACCATGAAAATTGAGAAAACAGTGGAGAATACATGAATCTGCTACTTATAGGTGTGTTATTGGCCATTATGGCCATAGCCTATCAAATCGGATTAAGTAAAAGCCGTAACTTAGCAGGTAAGGGAAGCAATTCTGCAAACTTACACTCGCGTCCCGGATATTATGGTGCACTGGTGGCACTGTGGTGTGGTATCCCTGCGTTTTTAATTTTGATTGTTTGGAATATGGTTGAGCCAAGTTTTCTGGAGCAAGTGGTACTCAACCATTTGCCGCAGGATATTTCGGCCAATCTGGATCCGGCGAGTCTGGGCGTTGTTGTTGATCGTGTTCAGGCACTTGCCTCAGGTTTCGGTGTCAGTGATACACCTGCAGCCTATGAACTGGCCGCAGCAGAACAGTTAGCTAAATTTTCGACCATTGGGACTTTTGCCAAATTGGCAGTGGTGATTTCGGCTGCACTGGCAGGTCTGGTCTGGGCCAAAAAACGTATTAGCCAGGAATTCCGCGCACGTAACCAAGTCGAGAAAATGATGAATATCGGCTTGGCATTGTGTTCGGGCGTGGCAATTCTGACCACGCTCGGGATTGTCATGTCGATGTTTGGTGAGGCGATGCGCTTCTTCAGCTTCGTCAGTCCACTGGATTTCTTCTTTGGTACCGAATGGAACCCGGGGTTTAGCACTTCTGGCAGTGCCGAGGGCAGTTACGGTTTATTGCCACTGCTGTGGGGTACGCTCATGGTCAGTGCGATCGCACTTTTGGTCGCGGTACCGGTCGGTCTGATGATTGCGATCTATCTGGCAGAATATGCATCACCGCGCTTCCGCTCTTGGGCAAAACCGACCATTGAAGTGTTGGCGGGTATTCCTACGATTGTTTATGGTGTCTTTGCCTTGATGATCATCGGTCCATTTCTTAAAGCCATGGGTGCCATGGTCGGACTCGAAATTAATGCCACCAGTGCGCTGACCGCGGGTCTGGTGATGGGCATCATGATTATTCCATTCGTATCTTCTCTATCCGATGACATTATTACCCAGGTGCCACGTGCCTTACGTGATGGTTCTCTGGGGCTAGGTGCAACCAAATCTGAAACGATCCGTCAGGTGGTTTTACCTGCAGCTTTGCCGGGTATTATTGGTGCTTTCCTGTTGGCAGCATCCCGTGCGATTGGTGAAACCATGATCGTGGTACTTGCAGCGGGGAACAGTCCGCAGCTGCATGCCAATCCACTTGAAGCCGTATCTACGGTCACCATTACCATCGTCAATCAATTAACAGGTGATACCGACTTTGCCAGTCCGCAAGCACTGGTGGCCTTTGCCCTGGGACTGACCTTATTTGTGATTACCCTAGGTTTGAACATTGTTGCACTGATCATCGTGCGTAAATATCGTGAGCAATACGACTAATGAGTACTTCAAATACAACGCCTGTGGATCAGCGTGTTGATCCATCCGTCGCTGCCGAGCTGCGTGAAAAGCGTAAGAAGACCATTCAAAGCTCTTTGGGGCGACGTCATCGTAAAGAAAAAACATTCCGTCTATTTGGTTTCTCTGCGGTATTGGCCGGTCTGTTCTTTGTGGTATTGCTCTTCGGCAGTATTTTATCCAAAGGTTTGCCTGCCTTCTGGCAAAGCAGCATGAGTTTGCCGATTCATTTCGATCCGGCCATTGTAGAGATTGGTCCAAAACCCAAGCCAGCTGCGGGAGAGTCTCCGGCGCAGTTTGAAGAGCGTATGATTGCCTGGCAAATGGATGTCGGCATGGTGGACTGGGATGCACTGATCATCAACGGCATGATCGCCAGAGACAGCAAGCTGGAAAGTCAGCGTGATGAACTGGGTTATTTATATACCAGTTCTGAGGCTTATCGCTTACGTGACATGGTCATGAATGATCCAAGTCTGGTCGGTCAAAGCACAGAGGTTAAAATTCTGGCAGATGCCAATGTCGATGTCTGGCTGGCGGGTAATATTGATCGTTCGTTACCAGCAGAACAGCAACAACTCAGTCCTGAAGTACGCCAGGTGGCGGACGAGATGAAAGCCTCAGGTGTAATCGAAAACAGTTTCAATACTAATATTTTTACCAGCCCTGACTCGCGTAGTTCACCGGCAACGTCAGGTCTGGCAGGCGCTTTCATGGGCTCACTGTTCATGATGATGATCGTGATCTTTATCTCGATTCCAATTGGGGTGGCATCTGCGATCTATCTGGAAGAGTTTGCGCCGAAAAACTGGATTACCGATATTGTCGAAGTCAACATCAACAACCTGGCAGCAGTGCCATCGATTGTGTTTGGTTTGCTGGGTGCCGCGATCTTTATTGGCTGGATGCATTTACCGCTATCGGCCCCTCTGGTCGGTGGTCTGGTGCTGAGTCTGATGACTTTGCCAACTGTCATCATCACTACACGTGCATCGCTTAAAGCGGTTCCACCTTCGATTCGTCAGGCAGCGTTGGGCTTGGGTGCTTCACGACTGCAAACGGTTTTCCATCATGTCTTGCCATTGGCTTTGCCGGGTATTTTAACCGGTGCCATTATCGGGGTCGCGCAAGCATTAGGGGAAACTGCACCATTGTTATTAATCGGGATGAGTGCTTTCGTTGCCAGCGTTCCAGCCACACCATTTGATCAGTCTACAGCGTTACCTGTGCAGATTTTCTTATGGCAGGGCAATGAGTTACGTAACTTCTTTGAAGGACGTACCGCAGCAGCAATTATTGTACTTCTGGCCATGATGATCAGCTTGAACAGTCTGGCCATCTGGTTACGTAAAAAGTTTGAAGTCCGTTGGTAATAGGGGCAGAATCATGAACACAACTGTTATTCAAAACTCCTTAAAAAAGGATCAATCCGTGAATCCACAACAGACACAATTCACTAATGATGAGGCTACACAAAAGCCAGCAACATCGTTTGTCTCCCAATTCGATACGCAAAGTAGCAGCAAAAAAGATGAAAAGTCGACAAATGTGAAACTGAGTACATCTGATGTGCATGTGTACTATGGTGAAGCGGAAGCGATTAAAGGCATTGACCTGAACATTTATGAAAATGAAGTGATTGCTTTTATTGGGCCATCAGGCTGTGGTAAGTCAACCTTTCTGCGTACCCTAAACCGCATGAATGACACCATTGACAGTTGTCGTGTGACCGGTAAAGTCATGCTGGACAATCAGGACATTTATGATCCAAACCTGGATGTGGTCTTGCTACGTGCTCAAGTCGGTATGGTATTTCAGAAGCCCAACCCATTTCCAAAGTCTATTTTTGACAACGTTTCTTACGGCCCGAAATTACATGGTCTTGCACGTGATAAATACGATCTTGAAGAAATTGTCGAAGGCAGTTTGCGTAAAGCCGGTTTGTGGGAAGAAGTAAAAGACCGTTTGAATCAGCCGGGAACAGGTTTGTCAGGTGGTCAGCAGCAACGTTTATGTATCGCGCGTACCATCGCAGTTTCGCCTGAAGTGATTCTGATGGATGAACCATGTTCTGCGCTGGATCCAATTGCAACAGCAAAAGTAGAAGAGCTGATTTCTGAGCTTTCAACTCAATATACCATTGCGATTGTAACCCACTCCATGCAACAGGCAGCGCGTGTATCTGACCGTACTGCGTATTTCCATCTGGGTGATTTAATTGAGGTGAATGCGACCGAAAAAGTCTTTACCCAACCAGATCATCAATTGACTGAAGCTTATATTACAGGGCGTTTTGGTTAATACGATTTTAAAAATAAATCTTTTAAAACAGAATCTTAGGATTCTGTTTTTTTTTGTTATGTTCTATAAGTTTTTTAAAATTTATAATGACAATGCAACAGACCCTTGAATTTAAAGAAAAAGCTAAACTGACGCAAATCGCGATGAAAGATATGTTCTATGTGCTTTTTGGAACGGCTTATATGCATCAATATTTTGATTTAGTGATGGTGCTGTTCAGTATCATATTAGCCTTGATTGTCCCTTATGAAGGCTTGTTCATTACTTCACAAAGTCAGGGAATGACCAACTATCATCGTTGGCTCTATGACGTGTTTGTGATCGTGAATACTTTCTTGGGCTTTGTGATTTTTTATATGTTAAAGCATCAAAAATATAATATTGAAGTTAAACAAAAATGGCGTGTTTATATTACAGCACATGCTCAATTTAAATTTCATCGTTATCTAAAAGTACAAGAGAAGGGCAAGAAACCATTAATGCATACGCGTTTTGGTGAATACTTCTTTGTGCTTATTACGATCATTTTTTTTATTGCGGTATATTCATTGATGACCCCTTCGGGGACAAGTCATCGAGGTTTTATTATATTAACCTGGTGGCCAATGAATGCTTTGATTATAGCTGTAATCTATACACTTTTATTTATTTGGTATTTTCGTTTGTTCGCGATCCATGAAATTATGAATCAATATAAATTATTGATCCGTCGTGGACATGCTTGGCAACAAGATCAATAAATGCTGTTGAAAAAATCAGAATTGACCTAATCTAAGGATATAAGCCGAATTAAATAGAGAATAGATTTTTTATGTTATTTCATAGTCCGAAACTGCCCGCTGAAATCCGTGTCAGTCATTTAAATGCGCGTATCAATGAACAACGAAAAAAAATAGCGCAAACGACTGGCTCTAAACTGGAGCTTTTGCAGTTGTCACAACAGCTGTCAAAAGAAGCACGTGCACGCAAGAAAACCAATCAAAAAATCTATGTCTTGGACTTTAAAGGCGATATGGCCGCTTCTGCGGTCGAAAGTTTACGTGAAGAAATTACCCTGATTTTATCCACGGCTAAAGCGGGCCGTGACCGTGTTGTGGTGCGTTTAGAAAGCCCGGGTGGTATGGTGCATGGCTATGGTCTGGCCGCTGCTCAACTGGTACGTTTACGTGATGCCGGTTTTCACTTGACCATCTGTGTCGATAAAGTAGCGGCCAGTGGCGGTTATATGATGGCGTGTATCGCAAATGAAGTTGTGTCTGCACCATTTGCGATTGTCGGTTCGATTGGGGTGGTGGCTCAAGTGCCTAACTTTAACCGTCTGCTGAAAGACAATAAAATCGACTTTGAACTCTATACCGCAGGTCAGTACAAACGTACCGTGACCATGTTTGGTGAAAACACCGAAGAAGGGAAGGCCAAGTTTGAAGAAGAGTTACAGCAAACGCATGCCTTGTTCAAACATTTTGTAGAAAAATACCGTCCGCAGCTGAATGTGGAAAAAGTGGCAACCGGTGAGCATTGGTATGGTCGTGATGCACTGGATTTAAATCTGGTAGATAAACTGCAAACTTCAGATGAATATTTACTGCACTTGCTGACGCAACATGATGTTTATTCGATCCAGACCCGCAAGAAACCAACCTTGGGTGAAAAGCTGGGTTTACAGGCAGCGCAAATTGCGGATTCATTGATTCCAACCGTAATGAATAAGGTCATGGAAGGCTTAAGCAAAGCCAATGCAAATCTGGTACAAATGCGCGATCCTAAACTCTAATTCAGTTAAAATTGAATATGTATTAAAGCTCACTCCGGTGAGCTTTTTTATGCCTTAAGTTATTGTTAGTATGCTATAAAAGATCTAATTCAATGCGTCTTTTACTGGCATGCTCACCCTTATTCTTGTTTTAGGTTTTCTGACTATTGCGATCTGTCCGATAGCATGTGCATTGTACGCTGAAGCAAAGTTACAAAATGAAGATCGAAAAAAAATTTTATTTTGGCTGGGTTTTATTCCGGGCACATGTCTCTTTATTCTATATGCTGTGTTAAAGCCAGATGATCCGCCTGTTATTCCATCGAAGGCATGTGGTGTGGTGCAGTCTTATCAGGTGCATAAAACTCGAGGTGGTAAGGAGTTTGAAGGTGTGATTATTCGCTTTGATGGTGCTCAATATAGTCGCCATTTACTCTTCGATCAGCATCTAGAGAAAATGCCGAAAGCTCAAAAGGTCTGCTTTGAATATTTAGATAAGTTCAAATATCCACATTTGTCAGAATCTAAGTTTGTTCAATGGATTGAACCGACTGAAATGCAAAACATCCCTACAGCTAATCGGATAAAATAAAGCATATTTTATTGTTAGAGCAGAAACATGGCTATAGCTGAAGCATATCTTGCAACACAAAACTGTTATTTTAATTA
Source organism: Acinetobacter sp. YH12254 (assembly GCF_013417415.1). Taxonomy (NCBI): domain Bacteria; kingdom Pseudomonadati; phylum Pseudomonadota; class Gammaproteobacteria; order Moraxellales; family Moraxellaceae; genus Acinetobacter; species Acinetobacter sp. YH12254. The sequence continues at coordinate 205,229 of NZ_VPEB01000005.1, forward strand.
CGAGTTTGAAGAATTGAACTTGGATGATTTCCCAGAAGAATTTTCTATTTCTCTACGTGGGATGATGTATAGACATGAAATTCAATATCCTGATGCAAGCTATTTTATTTATTACAGCGAAATGTTGACGGGTAATGAATTGCAAAAAATGAAAGATGACTGGATGCAATATTGCCCACTTTCATAAGTGAAAAATATGAATGTAATGAAATAGTTGATCACAAACCTTAATTCAATAAAATTTTGATTTTAAAAGCTCATTTCGGTGGGCTTTTTTGTAAGAGCATGAGACTACCCGTAAATATCGCGCCTAATGTGGCAAGCAAGATGTCTTTATGCGCATCCCAGCTATCACCTTGCTGTCCATTATAGTTCTCCGCTTCTTCGGGAGATAAGCCAATCGCGATCAACCATTCCAGCCATTCATAGATCATGCTACTGGCCACCACAAACTGAATCACCAGCAGGAAAATGACCACAGGTTTTTGCTGCGGCAACCAGACGTGAAACAGGCGATAGAAAATGGGGTAAAGGAGTAATCCGTAGGCCAGATGAACAAAACGGTCAAACATATTGCGTGACCAATGCATGACTTCATTCAGATGAAAGCCAAAAATCTGCTCAATCCACTGGTTATAAGGCACATAGGAATACAGATAGTGTGCAGCAATCACATGAACAAACAGGAAAAGGATATATAAATTAAAACTTAAAAAATTCAGCCCAATTTTATACAGACAGACCAGCAGCATGCTGATCATGAAAACCGTGCCGGCCTGATGCAAGAGATAAGCTTCCATTTCTAAAGGACGAATACTGGCAAGCAGAATCGCCAGAATTAAAATACCCAGGCTTACATAATGCTTGGCGGAAAGTCGCTGCTCAATCATGTCGTTATGATGAAATATCGTTTTTAGAATAAAATACATTATAAATAAAAAGGCGAAGCCTGAGCTTCGCCTTTTGGTCTTATTTTAAATTAGATTTTAGCAATCAACTCAGCCACTTGTTTGGCCTGTTCAGCAGCATTACCTGTATAAGATGCAGGTGTCATTTCAGCTAAACGTGCACGATCAGCAGCTGGAACCGCTTCTAACTCGTTACCGTTTACGAAATCAACCATCATGTCGCGAGTCATGGCCTGACCACGAGTCAGGGCTTTTAATTTTTCGTATGGTTTTTCAACGTTGTAACGACGCATTACTGTTTGAATTGGTTCAGCCAATACTTCTTGCGCATTGTCCAGGTCTTCATTGATACGTGCAGCATTGAGTTCAAGTTTGCCGATCCCTTTAGCACATGCTTCGAAAGCAATTAAACTTTGTGCAAAACCAACACCCATGTTACGCAGCACAGTAGAGTCAGTCAGGTCACGCTGCCAGCGAGAAATTGGCAGTTTTTCCCCAAGGTGTGCAAGTACAGCATTGGCAAGACCCAAGTTACCTTCAGAGTTTTCGAAGTCAATCGGGTTTACTTTATGCGGCATGGTTGAAGAACCGACTTCGCCATCTTTTAGCTTTTGCTTGAAGAAACCAAGCGAGATATAACCCCAAACATCACGGTTAAAATCGATCAGAATAGTGTTGAAACGACGCAGGGCATCAAACAGTTCAGCCATGTAGTCATGTGGCTCGATTTGCGTGGTGTACGGGTTGAAATCTAGACCCAAAGATTCTACAAATGCTTGTGAATGTGCCGGCCAGTTGATGTCTGGGTAAGCAGAATAGTGCGCATTGTAGTTACCTACTGCACCATTGATTTTGCCTAGAAGTTCAACATTTTTGAACTGTTTGATTTGACGTGCAAGGCGGTAAGCCACGTTCGCCATTTCTTTACCCAACGTCGTTGGGCTTGCAGTTTGACCATGCGTACGAGACAACATTGGCTGGTCAGCATGCTTTTCAGAAAGTGCAACAACTGAATCAATGATTTGCTGCATAGATGCAACCAGTACATCACGACCGCTTTTCAGCATCAAGGCATGTGACAGGTTGTTAATATCTTCAGAAGTACATGCAAAGTGAATGAATTCACCGGCATTTTTCAATTCATCGATATTGGCAATTTTTTCTTTCAGGAAATATTCAACCGCTTTAACGTCGTGGTTGGTGGTGCGTTCGATCTCTTTGATGCGATTGGCATCATCTTCAGAGAAATTGCTTACAATCGCATCAAGCGCTGCATTAGTTTCGCCTGAAAACGCCGGAACTTCAGTAATTTCCGGGTGGTTCGCAAGCGCCTGTAACCAACGCACTTCAACAGTCACACGAGCATGGATTAAACCAAACTCAGAAAGAAAGGGACGTAGAGCATCACATTTGCTCGCGTAACGTCCATCTAGTGGAGAAAGTGCAGTTAAAGCGTTCATATCGATTCCTTAGATTTTGGAATTAAACGTAAAACGAAACACGTGCAGTATCAGTTAAACCACCTGAAACTGTAAACGCGCCAGATTCTGAATATCTTTTAGCAACTTGCGTTTGCCAAATACCATGCCCCAGGAGCTGCCACCAAGCTGACGCCACAGGTGCGCCATTTGCAAACCGGTAAAGAGGGAAGCACGGATGCGGTTGGTATGTCCGGCATCTTTAAAGGCTTCGGCATTGCCACGAACCATGATGCGCGGATTGATTGATCCCGCAGTATCGACATAGGTTTGAGCCAGATTGGCAATGATGCTGGGGTGCAGGTAATTGTTATCGAAGAAGGAAAGCTGTCTGAGAATTTTCTGTTGGGACTGTTCAATAATTTCAACAAATTTGGGATTGCTATAGACCTTCTTTTCTAATTGAAGAAGTGCCATGGCATAGCTCATTGGAAGTTTGGTGCTGGAAAGTTTTGGAATTCTGGATTTTGGTGAAGTATTGAAGGGTTGAATAATGCTGCTTTCTAATGTTTTTAAGCCTAAGGAAATATCGGCCAGTTGATTAAAAAAGTCTAGGGTCTGGGCATTTTCGTTATTGCCGGGACGAATATTGAGACTGGCTTTAATCAACTGTTCAAAATAAAAGTTACCGTTTTCACCAATACTTTGCTGACCACTCAATGCGGTCATATGGGTCAGCTGGGTGGCCTGAAACACACCCGCTAACGCCAAAGCGCGATTTTGACGAGTATTCAACGTTGTGGCTGGTTGAAATGGTAACTCCGTCATGCCGAATTCATCCTTTTATAAAATCAGGTTTAGGTGCATTGGTATGATGAATCACACCACCGCCTAAACAAACTTCACCTGAATAAAACACCACACTTTGACCTGGGGTCACTGCACGTTGTGGTTCATCAAACTCCACACGTACACCATTGGGTGATTCTGAATCTTGGTACACCGTACAGGCTTGATCAGTCTGACGGTAACGGGTTTTGGCCGTGCAACGGAAACCTGTTTCAGGAATATCCTGCTCGCCGGCCACCCAGTCAATTGCTTCACTCCAAAGCATGGTGCTTTGCATCAGTGGGTGCTCATGGCCTTGACCCACCACCAGACGATTGCCTTCGATATCTTTATGTAATACGAACCAGGCACCTTCCGCGACGCCTTTCATTCCGCCAATACCGATGCCGCCGCGTTGACCGAGCGTATAGTACATTAAGCCGTGATGATCACCAACCTCTTTACCGTCTTCCAGCACGATTTTTCCGGGTTGTGCCGGTAAATATTGCTTCAAGAAGTCATTAAATCGGCGCTCACCAATAAAGCAGATCCCGGTCGAGTCTTTTTTCTTCGCCGTAGCAAGATCTAATTCTTCAGCGATTTTGCGGACTTGCGGCTTTTCAATTTCACCGACAGGGAATAATGTCTTGTTAATTTCACGACCATGTACGGCATGCAGGAAATAGGTTTGATCCTTATTCTGATCAACACCACGTAAGAGTGGTGCGTATTCTTCACCGCGTGAATTGGTCATGGTTGCACCGCGACGACAGTAATGACCTGTGGCAATAAAGTCTGCACCCAAGTTCACCGCATGATCTAGAAAAGCGCGGAATTTAATTTCTTTATTACATAAAATGTCTGGGTTTGGGGTACGGCCAGCCGCATATTCTGCTAAAAAATGCTCGAATACACGATCCCAATATTCCATGGCAAAGTTTGCGGTATGCAGTTTAATCCCGATTTTGTCGCAGACGGCCTGAGCATCGGCAAGGTCATCCATCGCCGTGCAATATTCTGTGCCGTCATCTTCTTCCCAGTTTTTCATGAAAAGGCCTTCAACCTGATAACCTTGTTGAAGTAAAAGCGCAGCAGAAACAGATGAATCTACACCACCTGACATTCCGACGATGACACGTTGTTGCATAGGATTAGGCATCCAAATTTGAAATTAAGGGAGAGTTTTGGTGCTCGTAAATGAGCGATAAAGGATATTTTTGACCTGACAGGGCATCTTGAATGGCTTTAATCACCAAGGGGCTGCGCGCACGAGCCGACTCTTGCAGTTCATCTAAGCTCATCCAGACTGCACCGACAATGTCTGTATCTAAAGTGGCATTTGGGTCGTAGTCAATCGATTTGGCTAAAAAGCAGAAGCGGAAATAAGTACGATCCGGGAACATCGGCGGGGTGTAGGTATACATCCCTAATAGATGGGTTACTTCAACCGTATGTCCGGTTTCTTCCATGGTTTCGCGAATTGCAGCCTCGACAATGCTTTCACCGCATTCTACATGACCTGCTGGCTGATTAAATACTGTGTGTGTCACACCTTCTGTATGTTCTTCTACAAACAGGAATTTTCCGTCTTTTTCAATGACGGTCGCGACAGTGACGTGAGCAGTCCAAGCGGTCATAAAGCAGCACCATGGAAAATGATGCACTATTGTATAAAATTTTGCGGTGTGTGGCTATGAGGGGCGGGGATTTCTTTGATTGTTTAAATCATCGGGATTGGAGGTTTTAAGCTTAATCAAATCCTGCTATGTGAAAAAGTCCTATTGATAGGTTTTGATTTTCTTTTATCAAAAAGTGAATGAGCTTGAAAAGTGTACTATAAAGCAGAGAATTTAAAGCAAAAATTTATCAATAAAAAGCCTGTTTTCAGGGCAATATCTAGCTCAAAATCACTACATCAACGCATAAGATCAAGAGATGTAAAGAGGTTGCTCTTAACGGATTTAAGTAAAAAACAGGAAAAGCTTAACATCTTTATTGTTTTAGGGTATCTAATGATTGTTTTGATCAAGCATAATTTCAGACAATTCAACATAAAACAAATCCATGAAATTATAGAATATTTTTTAAGCGTTATGAATGTAAACTTAATAATATATTATTGAGTATAATATAAAAACAAAAACAACGACTAGGACACATTTTTTTTAAATTATACTTATTTTTCGGAGATTTTAATAAAAAATATTAATTAATTAATATTTATTGTATAATTTTTGTGATGTTGAGGTAATTTGTTTTCTCCTGATTTACATTGGGATTTGTGGCTACCTAATAAGCGGCTTTGAATATATTCATTCGAGACTTTTATGCTGTTAAATTTCTATCGCTTTTTAATTTGTTTACTTATACTTATAGGTGTTGGGCTTGTAGGTTTGGGGGTTAGTGTTCATGATAATTTTTTCTTGGGAGTGGCTTGTTTATTTTTTATAGCAGCAGCCCTTACTTTTCTTGAGTACAAGAATAAAAATATTGATCCATTTAGAAAGTTTTAAACAGACTATTTGATCAATTCTGTTCTGTTTAAGTCGATACATTGAATAAAAGCATCGGCTTAAACAGAAACTCTGTATCTGACTTTATATTTTATTTGTAATTCCCCGAAACCTTCACATAATTTTGTGCCGAATACGGTAAAAATTCTTTTTCTTTATCCGTGAGTGGACGTACTTTCTTTACCGGGCTACCTACATACAAATAACCGCTTTCTAGAACCTTATTGGGTGGAACAAGCGAACCCGCGCCAATCATTACATCATCTTCAACAATCACATCATCCAGAATAATCGTACCAATACCGACCAAAACACGATTGCCAATGGTACAACCATGTAGTTTGACATGATGGCCAATGGTGACATCTTCACCAATAATTAAAGGCGAACCTTCAGGCTTATCGGCTTTCTTATGGCTGACATGCAACATCGAGTGATCTTGTACATTTGAGTTTTTACCAATCCGAATATGATTCACATCACCCCGAATTACGGCAAAAGGCCATACCGAAACATTTTCAGCCAAAACCACATCGCCGACCACAATTCCCATCGGATCGACATAACAGGAAGCATCAATCTGTGGGGTCATATCTAAATAAGAACGAATATTTTGGCTCATAACGATCTGTCCGATAAATGATGAAGGATCATGTGCATAGTATAAAATAAAAAGCACCCATCTGAATGAGTGCTTTGGTCTTAGTCCAAGACTGAAATGGTCTATTTAGACTTAGAACAAGTTGCTAAAGAACTGTTTGATATGGTCGAGCATACGCGCGAAGAAACCCGCTTCTTCCACTGCATTCAAAGCCACAAGAGGTTTTTCTGAAATGACTTTACCATCCAGAGTCGCAACATATTTACCGACAACTTGCCCCGGTTGTAATGGTGCAGTCAGTTTCGGTTGAACCACCAGCTGGGTTTTAATCGCATTGGCCTGACCTTTAGGCATGGTCACATTAAAGTTTTCAGCAAGTCCGATTTGAACTTCATCTTCCTTACCAAACCAGACTTTGGCTTTAGCAAGTACCTGTTTAGCTGGTTGAACATTTTTGGTTTCGAAGTTCGCATAACCCCAAGCCAGCAATTCACGTGTCTGCGTTGCACGTTCCTGCATGGTAGGTGCACCAAAAATAACTGAAATCAAGCGAGTAGGGCCACGTTTAGACGACGTGGTCAAGCAATACCCTGCTTCATTGGTATGACCTGTTTTTAAGCCATCTACACTTGGGTCGGTATACAGCAGGGCATTACGGTTACCTTGCTTGATGCCATTAAAGGTAAATTCTTTTTCAGCATAAATCGGATAATACTTGGAACTGTCTTTAATGATGTGCTGTGCCAGCGTTGCCATATCTTTGGCAGTCGAATAATGACCTTCAGCAGGCATACCGGTTGAATTGATAAAGCTGGTATTGGTCATGCCAATACGTTTGGCTTCCTGATTCATCATATGTGCAAAGGTACCCTCGTTCCCTGCAATATGTTCAGCCATGGCCTTAGATGCATCATTACCCGATTGAATAATAATTCCGCGCAGCATTTCAAGTGCAGTGGCCGTACCATTTAAAGGCACATACATACATGATTCCGCGCTACTACCGCGACACCATGCTGACTCATTCATGCGAACCTGTTCATCTTCAGTGAGTTCACCGCTCAATAGTTTTTGTTCGATGATGTAGCTGGTCATCATCTTGGTCATTGAAGCAGGGGCTAATTTTTCATTTTCATTTTTTGAAGCGAGAAGTTGCCCTGTCTCATAGTCCATTAGCACGTAGGATTTATTATTCAATTCTGGTGGTGCAGATAGGACAGTTGCTGCAAAGCTAAAACTAGGAACTAATAATAATGCAGCAAGGGCAGTTTTTTGGGTCATTTCTAGTGGGTTCCTATATCTTGATGTAAGCACGAAGAGCCTAGCATTTTAGGATAAAGCTAGGCGGACTTCTATGGGAAACCCGGTCTTATTTCAAAAGTATTGTAAGTAATCGGCAGAAAAGCAGGTTAATTGTTATAGGTGGTTAATTCATTACAAATCACCTGATTTTTTTTCTTGCCAGCTTTCTTGGCATCAGATTGTGCTTCAGTCAGAATACTGCGGAAATCGTTCTGTTGAACCATCTGGTTTAAGCTTGCAACCGGATTGCGCTGACCTGGCATATATTCAGTCACCAGCTTGGTATAGCCCTGATTGAACTGTGACTTGTCTTTAACCATGCTCGGGCAGATTTCTGAAAGAACATAAATCGCAGCCAGTTCCTGCTTGGTCACTTGCTGGGTTGGTGTGACATTGATATTTTCATTGGCTGCAAATGCAGAGGTGCCTAAAAGAGTCGCGGCAGAAGCTGCACAAAGTGTCATGGCTTGAAGTAATGGATATTTCATTAAAAAACTCAAAAAATAGATTTAGAACAATAATTTGCCTAGCTTAAACTTATTTTTGAAATTGAAAAGTGGGAAAATGTAGCGAAGCTGTAGAATTATGAAGAAATCTGTAAGAGAAAATAAGACGATGTTTACACCGTCTTATTTGAAGATTTATCTAGCTTAGCCCTGGTAATCCAGAATCTCTTCGCATACGGTTTTTTGTTCGTCAGTACTGGTTTGTTTGGCACCCTGACGGGCTTCTTCCAGTAAAGATTTATATTCGCTATCTGCCTGTAGTTTTTGATAGCTCATGCCTTTATCTGAGTAGTCTGCAAGATAAGACTGGATGAGAGTCTGAATAATGCTGTCTAATTTTGCATTTTGGCCAATCATAGCCGGGCAAACCTCAGCCATGACTTGTGCCGATGCGATGTCTTCTTTCACAATGGTATTGTTTTCGTCAACAGTCAGCTCGCTCGCCATAACTGAAGGAGAAACAGATACTGCCAGGCTTAAAGCGAAAGCACTAAATAAAGAGAATTTTTTAATCATCTTGAGCCACATATTTTAAAGATGGATATCGAGCAGTAAATATATATAATTCCAGCACTAATACAATTAAATGTCCTAACCAGTCATTTTTTAGCGCGACGAGATTTTTCAGTGAATATTTTAGTTTCAAATGATGATGGTGTGTTTGCACCGGGTATTCAAGCATTGGCACAGGCTCTAAAACCTTTGGGGAGGATTGTTATTGTAGCGCCAGAAAGTGAGCGCAGTGGTTACTCCAGTGCTTTGACTCTGGACCGACCTTTACGCCCGATTCAGACTTCTCCCGATGTCTGGGCTGTCAATGGTACTCCGGCAGATTGTGTTTATCTGGCTATGAACGGCCTGTTTGACTTTGAATTTGATCTGGTGGTCAGCGGTATTAATAGTGGTGCCAATCTGGGGGATGATGTCTTGTATTCCGGTACAGTCGGGGCAGCCTTTGAAGGTCGCTTAAGTAAACATCCTGCTATTGCGGTGTCATTGAGTGGGCCGAATGTACGCAGCTATCAACACCCTCAGGATTATCAGCTGGCTGCCAACTGGGTACATGATTTTATTGCACGCGGTTTGCCGGTTCTTCCTGAGCGTCATATTTTTAATATCAATATTCCGGATATGGCTGAATTACAGGGTGAAAAAGTGACTTATCAAGGCCGCCGCCGTCAGTCGAAGCCCATCACCAGTCATGTTGACCCACGTGGTCGTCAGGTGTACTGGATTGGACTGTCTGGAGAAGCAGTAGCAGAACCCAAGCAAGGGTTGAGCGAGATTGACTCGGACTTCTTTGCTGTGGCCAATGGCTATGTCAGCATTACTCCGATTCAGATGGATGCCACCAACTATGAGGTTTTGCGGAATCTTCAAACACAATTGGCAGAAAATGCGTTCTCAGTGTTATAACTTTGTGAAAAACTCGCGATTGCAAGTATATTGCAGTAAAACTTTGCTAATCTTAACGGGATTTTGCAACCGTATAGATCTTAGAGAGGAAGATAATGTTCTTGGTGTTACCGAAATGTGTTGTTGCTTCGCCTGCAGCCCTGATTAAAACCCTAGTTTTATCAACCGTTGTTATTTCTACAGGAGTAATCACCGGTTGTGCAACCAAACCTCAAGTAAATAATGCGACGCGTTATGCGACAGCTCCTGATTTCTATACGGTACGTTCAGGAGATACATTGAGTGGGATCGCAGCACGTTATGGACTGAACTATATCAGTGTTGCCGAGATGAATGATATTGCTGCACCTTACCGGATTTATGTGGGACAGTCGATCCGCCTGAAAAATAATACCGTACGTCGCAGTACCAGCACGCAGGCAGTGACTCAGGCAGCCCCTATCCAGCGTCAAACGATTGCAGTACCAACACCGGCACCAGTTACACCAGCGACCACCGTGCAGACTACACCGCGTGTGAGCACGCCGGCGCCAATGACACCCGTCTCTACTGCCGCGGGTTTAGGTTGGGTAAAACCGTCTAATGGCCCAGTTTTGCAGCAGTATAATCTGGCATCTAATATCAAAGGCACACGCTATAGTGGCAATGTCGGTGATCCGGTGTTTGCAGCAGCAGACGGGCAGGTTGTTTATGCTGCAGATGGCCTGAAAGAATATGGCAATCTGGTGTTGGTGAAGCATATTAATGGCTATATTACGGCTTATGCCCATAACAGCAAACTGGATGTAAAAAGCGGACAGAATGTAAAAGCGGGGCAAAAAATTGCAGAAATGGGTTCAACTGGTACAACGCGAACCATGCTTGAATTTCAGGTGCGCTTAGACGGCAAACCGATTAATCCAACTACAGTTTTACCAAACAATTAAATAAATAATGCAAAACGTGAATTTCGCCGTATAATACAATAAGTTGCTTTTATCAAATGATGAGGCATCTCATAAGTTTAGAGGGAAATTTATGTTAGATCAACTTCGAGCAATGGGTGTTTTTGCTTGTGTTGTAGAAAAAAACTCGTTTAGCGGTGCTGCCCGTGAATTAGGGATTACGACCAGCGCCGTGAGTCAACAAATTCGCTCATTAGAACATGATATGGAAGTGGTACTTTTAAATCGTTCAACGAGAAAGTTAAGTTTGACGGAAGCGGGACAAGCTTTTTTCTACAGTTGCCAGGAAATGCTATCTGCTGCAGAGCGCGGTAAAGTCCGAATCAATGAATTACGCGATGATCTTGTGGGTGAACTGCGCATTGTCGCTTTGCCAGAATTGTGCGCGAATCATGTGATTCCTGCACTTTCTCACTGGATGTCCGCACATCGTGGCCTGGCAGTACATCTGGAAACCAATAATCATGAGGTTGATTTGTTCGATGGGCGTATCGATATCGCCTTAAGATTTGAACAGAAAAATGATGAGCACAATCTTCAGGTGGTGCCATTGATGCAGATTGAGCAAATTCTGGTGGCGACACCGAGTTATATTAATCAGAGCACCATTATTTCACGTCCTGATGATCTTAAAAATCATGATGTGCTGCCTTTGACCCATATCAAAAATCATCAGTATTTCCAGTTTCAAAATGTCAATACTGCAGAAAAAGCCGATTTTGAATTGAAATCCCGTTTCAGTACCAATAATGGTCTGGTGGCAAAATCGATGTGCTTGCAGGGCAATGGGATTGCCAAGATTTTATATCTCGATGCGAAAAAAGACTTACTGAATGGCACTTTGGTTGAAGTTTTGCCTGAATGGCGACTTCCACCGATTACACTATATGCAGTCATGCCGAAACGTGAGCAACAACCGACAAAAATTCTTCGTTGCCTAGATACATTGAAACAATATTTTGACCAGATTTCTGGTGGGCGTATTTTACAAGCCGCATCATAAGATACAGAATATAAAAAAGCCGCTTTCAAGCGGCTTTTTTGTTTTTAAGCGCAGGGTTTAGGCCAAAAAAGCGTTGATCATTTTCACTAAACGCTCAATCAGCTGATCAGCCTGTTCCTGAGTAATGTTCAGGGTAGGCAACAGGCGAACCACATTACCGGCAGTCACATTGATGATGGTTTTGTATTCATCACGTGCAATTGCGACCAGCTCAGTACATTCTTTCGGTAATTCAATTCCGATCATCAGACCGAAACCACGCACGCTCACATTTTGATCGGCCAGTTTGTTGCGTAGCTGATCCACGATATAAGCGCCTTTTTCCGCAGCATTGGCGACGATATTTTCTTTTTGCATAATATCGAGAATGGTGTAGACCACACGTGAACCCAAAGCTGTACCACTATAAGTCGAACCATGATTACCGGCAGTTAATACACCTACACCACGACCTTGAGTCATGACGGCGCCAATCGGGAAACCATTACCCAAGCCTTTGGCTGTGGTCAGTACATCAGGAATAATGCTGGTGTGCTGATAAGCAAAATATTTGCCCGTACGGCCATTCCCGGTTTGCACTTCGTCTAGCATCATCAACCAGTTGTGCTGGTTACAGATTTGACGAATCTCTTCAAGATAGCTGAAACCTTGAGGTGCGGTATTTACACCACCTTCACCCTGAATGGGCTCAACTAAAATGGCTACGATATCCGGATGATGAAGCGCTGCCTCTTCAATCGCTTCGAGATCACCAAAAGGTACACGAATAAAACCTTCGACCAGCGGGCCAAAGCCTTCCTGAACTTTTTTATTGCCTGTTGCAGAAAGGGTGGCCATGGTACGGCCATGGAAAGAACGATCCGCCACAATAATTTTGGGTGAAGCAATGCCTTGCATATGACCGAATTTACGTGCAATTTTGATTGCACCTTCATTTGATTCTGCGCCACTGTTGGAGAAGAATACTTCTTCCATACCCGCGACTTCGGCCAGTTTTTGTGCTGCCGCAGTTTGCCAAGGCACTTCAAACAGGTTGCTGGTATGAATCAAGGTCGCAGCCTGATCAGCAATTGCTTCGGCAATGACTGGATGCGCATGACCCAGACCACATACTGCAATTCCGGTTAATGCATCTAAATACTCTGTACCATCTTCGGTATAAAGATATGCACCTCGTCCTCGGACAAAGCTGATCGGTTGACGGCCAAATACAGGCATCAAGTGAGAAGGTTGATCAGTTTGTACCGGTGCGAGGGTAATATTATTCATGACTAACTCTTAACTGTTAGGTGGAAAGAAAAACTTATATAAGCAAAAACCCGCTCAGATTTAAAGGGTAATTGTAAATAAAATTGGAATTATTGCTTTAGACATACTGTTTTGTCTGGATTTGGGTATAATGCCAGACAGATGAGTTGAGGATTTATCAATGACTGAACAAGCACGCGATACCGAAGCGTTAATTCGTGACCAAATTGCTAAACATGCAGTACTTCTTTATATGAAAGGCACACCGCAATTTCCACAATGTGGTTTTTCTGCACGTGCAGTAGAAGCACTCAGTCAGATTGGTCGTCCGTTTGCTTATGTAAACATTCTGGAAAATCAGGACATTCGTGCGATGTTACCACAAATCGCCAACTGGCCGACATTTCCACAGCTTTGGATCAATGGTGAATTGATCGGTGGGAGCGATATCATGCTCGACATGTTCCAAAAAGGCGAATTAAAGCCTTTGGTTGAACAGTACAGCCCGGCGGCTGATGCTTAATTAAATTAAGATTTAAATCAAGCCAGATGTTAAAAAAGCGCTTCATTGAGAAGCGCTTTTTTATTGCTATTTTAAAGATAGAGCAACGACCGGATTAATCTTCTGTTGCTGCATTTGGCTTTTGAGCTATTGCATGACCTGCTTCAAGTTCAGTGTGTGGCTCAACAATTTGCTTCTTGTCTTTTTTCTTCTTCTTTTTTTTCTTTTTCTTCGGTAATTCGACCAGCTCACCACCATCTTCAATCGCTTGCCAGTAATCCAGCTGTGCCATCACCGCGGCATAGATTGAATTTTTGCTATAGCGACCTTTTTTATCCAAGGTGCCGACCGGACGCGCCATCAGGATTTCCAGCGCCTGATCAATGGTATCAATCGCATGAATATGGAACTGACCTTCTTCGACAGCAATGGTGACATCTTTACGCAGCATCAGATGCTGCATATTCTGACGTGGAATAATCACGCCTTGTTTGCCGGTCAGACCTTGCAGCTTGCAGGCATCAAAGAAACCTTCAATTTTGGCATTGACACCGCCCACTGGCTGTACTTGTCCCAACTGGTTCATAGAGCCGGTAATGGCCCAGGATTGATCAATCGGTAACTGGCTAATCGCAGAGAGCAGGGCAGACAGTTCTGCGACTGTGGCACTGTCACCATCGACCTGACCATAGCTTTGTTCAAAGGCCAGCGCAGCAGAGAAGTGCAGGGTCTGTTCACGACCAAAATGTGCTTTCAGGAAAGACGACATCAATAACACGCCTTTGGCATGCAAGGAGCCACCGAGTTCCACACTGCGCTCAATGTCGAGAATGTCACCACCCCCTTGATACACCGAAGCAGTCAGGCGTGAAGGAAGGCCAAATTCGACATCGGCATAATGAATTACCGACAAAGCATTAATCTGTCCCAGACGATGGCCACGGGTTTCGATTAGCTGTGTACCACGGGTCAGATCCTGCCAGTACAACTCACGTAAATAGCCTAAGCGATATTTGCGATGATCGAGTGCGGTATTGATATGTTTTTCCGAGACCATCTTGTCACCGGCCTGAAAGGCATGATGATGCGCTTCACGAATCAGGTCACCCAAGGTCAGGGCATGTAATGATAGTGAGCTTTGGTCTTCGGCCTGACGGCTGGAATCTGTGAGCAGTGCAGCCAAAGCAGAACGGTCAAAAGGCAATAATTTATCCGATTGCACATAGTCGGCAATCAGCTGCATATAGGCCTGCTCGTTGTCGTCATTACGTTGTAATGTATCGGTAAAATCAGCACGGATTTTAAAGATGCTGCCCAGCTCCGGTTCAAGCTCTAAAATTTCATAATAAATTTCAGGCTCGGCCAGCAAGATCACTTTAATGTTCAATGGAATCGATGCCGGTTCAATTGAAATACTGCCGGTCAGCGTGATCATATGCTCAAGCGAAGACAGTTTTAAATGCCCGGATTTAAGCGCACGCTTCAAGCCTTGCCATGCATAAGGCTGTTCCAGCAATTGTTCCGCTTCCAGCATCAGAAAGCCGCCATTGGCTTTATGCAACGTTCCGGGACGAATCAGGGTGAAGTCCGTGGTGATCGTGCCATTTTGGGTTAGCTGTTCCACATGACCAAGTAAATTGTAATGTGTTGGAAAATCTTCAAAGATGACTGGCGCACCGCTATTCGGCTTGTGGGTAATAATCACGTTGGCCTGATAACGTGCCGGTACGCGGCTGAATAGTGCCGGGGTGAAATCATCCTCTTCCTGTTCCAGCACGATTTCGACATTATTGATAATATCTTCGGCATAATATTTTAGATAATGTTCCAAGCCTTGCACATGTTTGAACTTGGATAAAATCTGTTCTACACGTGGCACCACCACCTGTTTGGCAATATCACGATTCAGAATCTGAACTCGGTCGCGTGCATCATCTTCCAGATCACCCAGATGCAAACCCAGACGCTCCAGTTTTTTGTCCATATAGCGCATATTGGTCGCCAATTCGGCCCGATCCTGATTGTTCAGCGCATTCAGATCTTCCTGAGTCATTTCCTGTAATTTGTCATCAATCAGATGTACGGGAACAAAACAGTGTTCATCGTGTCGCGAGATCAGTTTCAGATCGAGTTCTGCACCTTCTTTGGTGAGTTCGATCAGCGCCTGTTGCTGTTCATCGCCAGTTTCCTGGCGAATCATTTCAATGCGGTTGTGATAGGTTTCCGCAGTAAAACGGCGTTCGAGCTGTTTCAGAATGGTTTGCCAGCTTTGATTTAGCATGGCCTGAAATTTTGGACCCTGACCGGCAGGCAGCTCCAAAGCTATTGGCTGGCGCTGGTTTTGAAAGTTGTTGACATAAACCCAATCATTGGGTGTTTCCATGGTTTTGGCATGCTGTTGCAGCAGGCGCTTCACCATAGTGCGTTTGCCCAGGCCAGCCGTACCCACGGCAAAAATATTATAGCCTGAATAAGGTAAGGCAATCCCGGCCTCTACCGAAGCCCGTGCGCGGTCTTGCCCCAAGAAATTATTCAGGGGCTTGATCCGTTTGGTCGACGCCGGAATTTTTTCTAGGTTTGGAATGTGCGTCAGTTGGGTGGATTTTAAGCGGGTATGCTCAAGGGTGTTGTGAATTTCGCTTTGTTCAAATGCCGAGATAAGTAA
Source organism: Acinetobacter sp. YH12254 (assembly GCF_013417415.1). NCBI lineage: Bacteria > Pseudomonadati > Pseudomonadota > Gammaproteobacteria > Moraxellales > Moraxellaceae > Acinetobacter > Acinetobacter sp. YH12254. Next base: position 221,083 of record NZ_VPEB01000005.1, read on the forward strand.
ATCTGAGCGGATATTTTCTGGTGTTGTCGTATTGTTGCTGGCGATAGAAGAATTAATTTGATCGAGTCTCTGGGTCACTGTTGAAATCCAAAACGAAATATTACGTTGATAAGCGTTAAGGTATACAGATTTGCTTGGAAAATTCAAGCGAACATGTGGCTTTTTCCAGAAAATAAAAAACCAGAAATGTGATAAATATATAAATCTTGTTGAAAGATGCGCTATTACAGGATTGAATAGCAGCAATTGGTTTTTCCGCGGAAAATAATAAAGCAATGACAACACAAACGACGGGTTGGAAATCCGCATTTACAGCATTTTTAGATCGACGTGCCTTGATCATGCTGTTCTTGGGATTTTCGGCCGGTGTCCCGATTCTTCTGATTTTTTCCAGTCTGTCTTTATGGTTAGGTGAGGCCGGAATCAGCAAAAGTGCAGTCACTTTTTTTAGCTGGGCAGCATTGGGCTACTCGTTTAAATTCGTCTGGGCGCCGCTCATTGATGAACTGCCAGTGCCTTTTCTGACCAAGGCTCTGGGACGCCGTCGAGCCTGGTTGCTGATTGCACAGATTCTGATTGTCTGCGCCATTTCCATTATGGCTTTTTCTGATCCGGCTTTGGGCGTAACTCATTTACAGCAAATGGCGCTGGGTGCAGTCCTGTTAGGCTTTTCTGCTGCAACGCAGGATATTGTGATTGATGCCTACCGGATTGAACTGGCGGAAACCCAGATGCAGACCGTCTTGGCCGCGACCTATAATGCCGGTTATCGGATCGGGATGATCGTGGCGGGTGCTGGCGCCTTGTTTCTGGCCGCTTATTTGGGCACAGCCAAAGGCAACTATATCTATGATGCCTGGAAATGGACCTATCTGGCCATGGCCGCGGTAATGCTGGTCGGAATTGTCACCACGCTTTGCATTCGGGAACCGCAGGTTGACCGTGTGCCTAAACATTATCTGCGCAGTGATTATTTCCGTTTAGTCGCAGTGTTTTTTGTCGCAGTGATCAGCTTTGTACTGAGCTATATCTATTCAGGCAATCTGGTCGCCAGTATTACCGAACAGTTCACCATTCAAGATACTTTTGCCTTGTTCTGCTTTGAAGCCTTACGCTTTATTGGTTCTGGTGCGATTGCCTTTGCCATTGGTGCAAGCTTGGTGAAAATGGGTGCAGTCAACAAGCAGATGGCCTATGAAACCTGGGTTAATCCGGTTGCAGACTTCTTTAGGCGCTATGGCTTAAAACTGGCATTGGTGCTGTTGTTATTGATCGGTTTTTATCGGGTTTCCGATATCATCGCCGGGGTGATTTCCAATGTCTTTTATCAGGACCTGAATTTCAGTAAAGAGCAAATCGCTGAGGCGGTCAAAGTTTATGGCGTTATTTTCTCTTTGATCGGTGGATTTCTGGGTGGGTTGTTGGCCCAGAAAATGAATATCATGAAACTGATGTTTGTCGGTGCCGTGCTGGCCTGTTTGACCAATCTCATTTTTATTGGGCTGGTCAAGTCAGGTGAACAACTGGCCGCTGTTGAAGTTAGGGTGGCTAATCAGGTTTATCAGGCAGATACAGATGAAGTTGGTTACTGGAAGCTGGAGCTACCGAGTGCCGTGCTGGCGCAAAGCAAGCAGTTACAAGTATCGGCTGCTTATCTGGATGGAGATGTTACTGATCAGGCCCCGGTACAAGTCAGTATGCCGTATTTAACTGAAAAACCGGGCAGCACCCAGTTACAGATCCTGCCGATTACGAGTGATAATACGCTTACAGCTGCTGAACAGGACAAGACCATTGTGGTGCGTGGCCAGTATGTCGGTAAAGCACTGCCAGAAAATCAAAAGATCGTGTTGCAGATTAACGACCAGAATATTGATGCGAAACTGGAAAGTGAGGGCATATTTACTGCCGCGATTCCTGCGCAGCAACTGATTCACTCACCCGCACATATTGTCAGTGCAGTCTTGATGCAAGATGGCCAGGCGCTTCAGCAAACCACACATGTTTATCAGGTCAATGATCAGCTCATCCCTGGCCAGAATCTGGATGTCGATATTCAGCCTTTGGCGGTGATAGATGGCAGTAGTTCCGACATGATCGAAGTCAGTGGTAAGGTCATCAAACCTTATAGCGACAAGTGGCTTTATTTTGCCATTATTGTCGATAATCTGGCTGCCGGACTTGCGGGTGCTGCATTTATTGCATTCTTGTCGAGCCTGACCAGTGTGTCATTTACCGCAGTTCAATATGCGATTTTTAGCTCACTCATGACCCTGACTCCCAAGATTTTAGGCGGATATTCGGGTACTATAGTGACCAATATTGGTTATCCGAAATTCTTCCTCATGACCACGTTAATTGGGATTCCGATCCTGATTCTGGTGGTTTGGGTCGCAAAACTGCTCGGTGAACACCAACAACAATCTGTACAGAAGGATGATTAATATGCGCATGCTGCATACCATGTTACGTGTAGGCAATTTAGAACAATCGCTCAAGTTCTATACTGAAGTACTTGGCATGACTTTGCTTCGTAAACGTGATTACGAAGAGGGCCGTTTTACCCTGGCTTTTGTCGGTTATGGCGATGAAGAAAATCACACCGTACTTGAATTGACGCATAACTGGGATACAGACAGCTATGAGCTGGGCAATGCCTATGGTCATATCGCGATTGCAGTCGATGATGCTTATAAGGCGTGTGAAGAGATCAAGGCACGTGGTGGTAATGTCGTGCGTGAAGCTGGTCCAATGAAAGGCGGTGTGACTGTCATTGCATTTGTAGAAGACCCAGATGGCTATAAAATCGAGCTGATCCAGCAAGATCAAGATGCACGTAATAACTAAGTGGGATGTAGCGTGATAGATGAAATGTATTCACGTATAGATGAAAATATTACATCAACCTGAGTGCATAGCATGGGCCCGGCATCTGTTAAGATAGCCGGGCATTTTTTTATCGAACAATAAAACTTTAAGGGAAGAACAGCAGATGCTTAAATTGTTGGCATTGGACCGCTTTACGATATTGCTATTTGTCATGGTGCTGTTGGCCAGTGTAGTGCCTGTCTCCGGACAGGCCGCTGAAGTTTTTGGCTGGATCACGACAGGCGCGATTGCCATTCTATTTTTCCTACACGGTGCCAAGCTGTCCCGCGAAGCGGTGGTGGAGGGGATCATGCACTGGAAATTACATACTTTGGTCTTTGCACTGACTTTTGCCTTGTTTCCTATTCTAGGTTTGCTGGCCAAGCCGATTTTATTGCCAATGCTCGGGCAGGAGCTGTACTGGGGCTTCCTGTTTATGTGCTTCCTGCCATCCACCGTTCAGTCTTCGATTGCTTTTACTTCCGTCGCACATGGGAATGTGGCCGGTGCTGTCTGTAGTGCTTCTTTTTCCAATATTATCGGCATGTTTATCACCCCGGTATTGGTGGCATTTTTTATTTTAGGTCAATCTGAGCACGGGTTTGACCCAACCGCTTCGATTATCCAGATTACGCTGTTGTTATTGGTACCTTTTATCTTGGGGCAAATTTTACGTCCCTGGATTTATCCAAAAATGATGAAAATGCCAAAAATCGTCAAGGTCTTTGATCAAGGCTCAATTTTACTGGTGGTTTATGGTGCTTTTAGTAGCGCCGTAGTAGCGGGACTTTGGAATGAAGTCAGTCTCAGTACATTATTGCTGTTATTGCTAGCCTGTTCGGTGCTTTTGACCCTGGTGATGCTGTTGTCGCTGTATATCCCACGCTGGCTGGGTTTTAGTCGCGCTGACCAGAAAACGGTATTTTTCTGCGGTTCTAAAAAAACCCTGGCCAGTGGCGTGCCGATGGCACAAATTCTATTTATTGGCCAGCCACTGGGCATGATTGTCTTGCCGATCATGATTTTTCATCAGATTCAATTGATGGTTTGCGGGATTATTGCCAATGTGTGGGCCAAAGAGGCTGAGTCAGAAGCAGAAGAATAATTCGCATATTAAATTCATTTCACGTATAATAATGCCCACTTGTTGTGCTTAGCTCTGACGGTATCCGTCTCGGTGGGCCAAAAGAATGGTCTGTTGTGGTGTTGATCTGCATGAACTTTGTTCCTGCTTCCTCATTTGAGAGTGATCAATAGCGATGACAGCTAAACCTTCTTGAATCTAATGGAGTAATCGACCATGCGCGCCGATATTCACCCAAAATATGAAACTTTAGTTGCGACTTGTTCATGTGGTAACGTAATCGAAACTCGTTCAGCTGCTGGTAAAGAAACACTTTACCTAGACGTATGTTCAGCTTGCCACCCATTCTACACTGGTAAGCAAAAGAACGTTGACACTGGCGGTCGTATCGACAAGTTCAAACAACGTTTTGCTGGTATGTCACGTTCTGTTAAACGTTAATACCCAAAATGAAAAAACGGGCCTCAAGCCCGTTTTTTTGTGCCTGCCATTTGGAAAATAACCGCATGGCAGGCATATAACTATTTAATGCTCTTGTACATCAATCAGGTGATCGAGTTTTTTCTGGAAATAATCCCCTTGAATAAAGCGGGCATCAACATTCCAGGCATTGGCGAACAGGGTCATATCATTTAATTCGCGGACCAGAATATTCAGCGGTTTGATATCATTATAGCTGGTGATTTTTTCCTGCAGCTGCTCGACTCCAGTCTCGTTATTCAGCATCTGGGTCAAGCTGGAATGCAAGCTGACACCATCTATTTCCAGCTCACGCAGCAAATTCGGACCATACATCGATTGACCAAAATCACGCAGCGCAATCAGCGCGCCATGTTCATGCAGAACACGTAGATATTTCTGCGCATCCTGTTGATTCAGCAGAATATCTTCTTCAGAGAATTGCAGGATCAGCGGATGTCGGACTTTGCTGCGAATAATCGTAATCAGCTTGGAAATAAATTCCGGGAAGCTACGGTCTTTAAAGAGTACCGCACGGTTCAAATTCACGATTAAGGTCGCATCCGGATACTGGGTAATAAAGTTGTGCAACTGTTTACTGGCTTCAACCAGAATCCAGCGATCCAGTTTAATCGACAGCTCATCATCTTCATGCAGTTCAAGCAGTGTAGAAATATCCTGCCATTTATTCTCATAAATGAAGCCGCTGGTCACTTCATAAGTATAAAGACGGGTATCTTCTTTATCATACAACTGCTGATATTTTAAATGGATTTCACCACGATCCAGACATTCACTCAAAGCTTTCAGGATATGAGGTGTCGCCGCAGGAATAGAGCTGACTGCTGGACTGATCGCCGTAACTGTTGGGCTTTCGATTGGTGTTTCAGCCACACTAAAATCGATCTGCGGCATTTCTAGAGATGGCTGGTTGCTCAGTGAAGCAGGAATATCCAGTACAAATTCAGGTGCTACTTCTGCTTGAGGTAAAGACGTAGAGAAGGCTCGTGCAATCAGTTCATTGCAGTGCGCTTCATCATTTAAACCCTGTTCCAGAACCACATAACCCATGCGTAAATTGAGCGGGAACGAATTTTGTCCCACTGTCACTAATTGTGGCTTGCTGAGTGCATTTAATCCGATCAGTTTGGATTCAAGAATTGCTTTGGAATCTGCCTGGAACAGACCGACAAGGACGTCATATTCCAGCTTGAATAATGGAACATGGGTTTGTTCTTTGAGGAATTCTTTAACAGCTTTGAAATATCCACTAAACGTCGTCCACTCAGACTGTAGAACTTCTGGTTCATAGGAACTTAAAGAGAAAGTTACCATGGCATTTACAGGTGCGGACTGTTTGGTTATTTCACGTTTAAGGAGCTGGAAAGTACTCGGTTTTCCGGCTGGCTTCTCGGTATTGCCTGCTTGAGCCTGAGTATCAATAGTAATTTGTAGTGCATCTTCTTCAGCGCTGGATGGCAAGAATTCCAGTTTTAATGGCTTAGATGCGGCAACACGCGGATTAAGAGAGTAGATTTCAACCCGGCCTAAATCGACCTGGCCTTGAGAAATCTTTTTGAAACGTGTTTTAAAGTCGTTTAGATCAGAAGGTTGTAATAGATCTAGCAGTGGCAGGCCAATAATCTCGTCTTCACTTTGTAAGCCAAACAGTTTCAGATAGTCTGCATTGGCCTGAATATGAATCCCTTCTTGAATGGTTGCGATGGCACGATTACTATCTTCGACTAAGGATTGTGTCTGACTTTGTGCTGCTTCCAGTTCATTGAGCAAATGTTGCTGGGTCTGCGATACACGGCTAAATGACAATGCCCGAACCAGTCCCACATAAAAGCGTTCCAGGTAGTCAAAATTGAGAATGTCATAAATTCCTTTATGAATATACTGGGCATAGTGTTCAGCCTGATAGTCATCCGGTTTAAGCAAAATCATCGGCAGATGAGACTGCTGGGAAAGACGCACCAGACTTAAGGCCTGTTCATATTTCAGATCATAAGCACGGCCAAAGATAATCAGATCCCAGTTAAAATTTAACTGTTTTTCAAAAGATTGCAAATCATCAAGCAGGACAGCATCGACCTGATAGTCATTGCTGGTCAGAAGATCACGGATTTGATTATATCTAATTTGATTATCATCAATAATCAGTAAACGTGTTTCGGTACGTTTTAACTTTTTAGACAATAATGGATTTCTCACTTCAATGCTTCCCATAAATCATGATTTCTGCTTTCATTCATGTGCTGACCGATAAAGTTTTCTATCATTTCTTCTTCTTGATCATTCAATAATTCATAATCAAAACGGATAAAACTCTGCGTAATCAGTTGTGCTTTGGTCAGATAGATTTTTAATTCTTTCTGACCGAGGCGTAAATGAATGGTTTGTTTTTCCCTAAACATCTGTGAACCAGATACAATCACACTGGTCGTGACCTGATCCAGTTGCGTCATTTTTACCAGCAGTGCAGGCTGATAATTGACATGATGGCGTTCGGTACGGCTATAAGCCGCGCAAGGGAATAATTCCTGAGCCAGAACTTCCAGACCAATTTCCAGACTCTTGTCGGTCGATTGCTTGATCCAGCGAATCACACCACCACGCCACTGACGCTGTGATTTTTCCTGAACCAGAATAAATTCACCGGTTTTTAGATTGGCAGGGGTAATACCAGTCCATTTAATCCGGTAACCATTGACACTAATATCCAGAACTTCAGCACTATGAATCTGTTTGGTTTCGCGATCGAGGGCCTTGATGCTGCTAAAACCACTTGGAATGGCATTTTCCATTGAGCTGACAAAACTGCTTTCACTCTGGAAATTATAATTGGCCTCAAGTTCCAGGGTCTCGTTAAAGTTTTTACCTTTGGATAGATAAAAATGTGCCACCGTCAAGCCAAAGCAGATATTGATCTGGGCTGAATATTCATAACGTTCGTGACGGCGTTCGATATTATTCGAGAGCAGATTATAGATATGAAAATGTAGTGCAGGGGTCAGGAACAGTTTTTCATTACGCGACAGATACTGGGCATTTTTGCTTTGAGTATGGGTCAAATGTTCCATCAGATTCTGGGTGGAAATATAGAAGCTTGGCTGAAAATTTTCACCCTGATGCGAATTAAAGATCGGGGGGTGATCTTTGCTGGCATCCACCACATAGCGGGACAGTGTGGTTTCTTTCGGTAGAATCTGCACCAGTTTGGCCCAGTCAAAACTGCATAGGTACAGCCCCTGAATTTCTGCAGGGCGAATCTGATGGGTATTAAAAATATCCAGTAAAATTAGTTGAGCATAAGCATGTGCAATATTCTGGATCTCGTGCTGGGTGCCTAAAACCTGATTGATATTGCTTTGGTAGAAATTATTTTCGATTGCACATTCAAGCAGTTGATGTGCAGCCAACCATTGCCCCATATCCGGTGTGCTGTATAACATATGCTGTTGATATAACAGCAGGCTGAGCTGTTGCAAAGCATAATAAATCGACACCATACGCGCGGTTTGAATGCTTTTCTTTTTACCCAGAGAAAACAGGGAAAATTTTTGATGGGTCAGTTGATGATTACAGCGTTTGACGATATCAATATAAATTTTGGCAAAATGGCTACGCAGCAGCATGGCCAGTTCAATGATTTGGTCGTTACGATCTGAAGTAATCAGCCCCTGATTGACAAAATGCTTTTCCAGACTGGTCAGAACATTTTCAAGGGTCGGATGCAAGACCTGAATCAGGTCAAAGCGCAGGGTTTCTGTGCATTTCAGCTCAGAAATTTCTAATAAGGCATTAAACAGGGATTTGGATGAATTTCCCAGTTGCAAAATTGAAATACCGGAAACCCACTCTTGCAAAGCTTTGGCAGTCGTCGGGCAAAAGCTCAGCTGATCCCGTGTGAGTTCCGTCGGTGTCTGAAAAATGTCGGACGTATGCTTGCTCATCTTTATTATTTAACTCAAAAATGTTGAAACCCCAAAAAGCGGTGTCTTATTGTTCTCGCCCGCTATTTCTCGAACCAGTTTAGGAACCAAATACCCCGGAAGGTTCGCTAAAACTTCAGTATAAATCTCATAAATGTCATCAGGTGGTAAATCAAAATGATGTGCACCTTTTACTTTATCAAGTACATGTAAATAATACGGCATCACCCCGGCATCAAACAAGCGATAGCTTAAATCTGTCAAAACCTGAGCAGAATCATTCACACCTTTTAATAAAACTGTCTGATTCAGCACAGTAATCTGTTCTTGAACCAACTGGTTCAAACGCTTGCAGGTGAAGTCATCCAGCTCCGATGCATGGTTGGAGTGTACCACCAGAATAATACGTAGCCTACTGTTTTTTAACATGCTAAGTAGCTCTTCGTCCACCCGGTTAGGGATCACAATGGGAACTCGTGAATGTATTCTTAAAAATTTGAGCTGTGGTAGAGATTCTAGCCGCTCGATCCAGAGTTGCAATTTCCGGTTGGATAAGGTCAGTGGATCACCACCGCTCAGAATCACTTCATTAATATCAGGCTGGCTTTCCAGATATTGCTTGATATTGATCCAGTCTTCATTTTTAGGCAGGTTGTCCTGATAAGGAAAATGCCGGCGGAAACAGTAACGACAATGCACGGCACAGGCACCGGTCAGCGTCAGCAAGAAACGCGATTTATATTTATGTAATACGCCGGGCTGCTGATTGGCCTGCTCTTCGCCCAAGGGATCGGTAACAAATCCCGGATGATCTTCCAGCTCCAGATGATGCGGCAGGACTTGTAACAGTAGCGGGTCTAAAGGATTGCCTGGCTGCATTTTGCCGACAAAAGCACGTGGCACGCGTAATTTGAACTGTTCACTGGCCAAAATGGCACCTGAGAGCAGCTGCGCCGGTGCGAGTTGCAGCAGTTCAAGCAGTTCGTGCGGATCGGTAATCAGGTCGCTAAGCTGTGATTGCCAGTTTTGTTCTTGATATAAATAATTCGTCATGCTGGAAGATTAACAGTAGAAGTGGGAGGGCAAGGCCAGAGGGTTGCAGTTTAACAGTTTGTCGAGAACCAGAATAATCTGCTGTGCGATAAAATTTGTCGTCATGACTATATGTCAAAAATGATGACAGCCGGATGGCATTTTAGCGTCCAGCAAGACATGAATAAACAAAGGATTTTCATGCCTGATGCTAACTTAGGCAGTGTGAAGGGCTGAAAGCGGAATTTTTCATTGCGGCGAGCGCCATTGCTCATTTAGAATACGTAACATTAAATGAATGTGCATGTGGCAACTTAATGTTCGTGTCAGACTTGCTAAATGACATTGCAACAGCCCTTAGCATCGATAGATTAAAGTTAGTAAGTTTGGAGAGCGCCAGTCATGGCCTATTATTCTACGAATGATTTCAAGTCAGGCCTTAAGGTTATGCTTGATGGTAACCCATGTTCAATCATGGAAAACGAATACGTAAAACCAGGTAAAGGCCAAGCCTTCAACCGCGTAAAATTACGTAACCTTAAATCAGGTAAAGTTCTGGAAAAAACATTCAAATCAGGCGAGAACCTAGAAGCGGCTGATATCGTTGAAGTAGAAATGGAATACTTGTACAACGATGGCGAAATGTGGAACTTTATGGATCCTGTATCGTTTGAACAGATCGCAGCTGATAAAACAGCGATGAGCGATGCTGCAAAATGGTTAAAAGACGATTCAAATGAAAAATGTACCATTATGCTGTTCAATGGCGTGCCGTTAAACGTGACTCCACCGAACTTCGTGGTACTTAAAATCGTTGAAACTGATCCAGGCGTTCGTGGTGATACTTCTGGCGGTGGCGGTAAGCCGGCGAAACTTGAAACAGGTGCTGTGGTACGTGTTCCATTATTTGTACAGCAAGAAGAAAGCGTTCGTGTAGATACCCGTACTGGTGATTATTTAGAACGTGCATAATGGTTTTAAAATAGACTATTATCGAGAGGGATGATCTAGATCATCCCTTTTTTTATGCCAAAGTCTTAGAGGAAAGTGAAAAGAACAGGCGTAAAGTCGCAAGGGAAAACAGCAGTACTTCGAACAACAACAACCGCGCTGATTTGTATGCATCACAATATGAGGGATTGAATGGAAACTTTACAAAAGAAGTCCACGCTGACTTCGAAAATAATTTGGCTTTTGGTAGCCATAGTGGGTGCAGTCTCCTTTGGAGTGCTGGCCCTGAGTCGGGGTGAGCATGTCAATGCAGTCTGGCTGGTACTGGCAGCTGCCTGTGTCTATAGCATTGCTTACCGTTTCTATAGCTTGTTTATTGCGACCAAAGTATTTGAGCTGAATGAACGCCGTTTAACCCCTGCGCATCGTCTGGCCGATGGTCTGGACTATGTGCCAACCAATAAAAGTGTTTTGTTTGGCCATCACTTTGCTGCAATTGCCGGTGCAGGCCCGCTGGTCGGTCCGATCCTGGCCGCGCAAATGGGTTATTTGCCCGGAACCATCTGGCTCTTGGTCGGTGTAGTACTGGCCGGTGCGGTACAGGATTTTCTGGTGCTGTTTATTTCGACCCGTCGTGACGGTCGTTCACTCGGTGAAATGGCCAAGCAGGAACTCGGCACCTTTGCCGGTATTATCGTCATGCTGGGTGCCTTGGGTGTAATGATTATCATCCTGGCTGTACTGGCACTGGTGGTCGTCAAAGCCTTGACCAATAGTCCGTGGGGTGTGTTCAGTATTGCTGCCACGATTCCGATTGCGATCTTTATGGGCGTGTATATGCGTTTTATCCGTCCGGGTAAAATTGCAGAAGTCTCGATTATTGGTTTTGTATTGATGATGCTCGGGATCATCTACGGTGAAAACATCGCGCAACATCCGTACTGGGGGCCGTTCTTCACACTATCGGGAACTGAGCTGACCTGGGCATTGATTATCTATGGATTTATTGCATCAGTATTGCCGGTGTGGCTGTTGCTTGCACCACGTGACTATCTATCCACTTTCTTGAAAATTGGTGTAATTGCGGGTCTGGCGATTGGTATTCTGTTTGCCATGCCTGAAATGAAACTGCCAGCGGTGACCAAGTTTATTGATGGTACAGGCCCGGTATTTGCAGGCTCCATGTTCCCATTCCTGTTTATTACCATTGCCTGTGGTGCTATTTCCGGTTTCCACGCCTTGGTCTCTTCGGGAACGACACCGAAACTGGTCAATAACGAACGCGATATCCGTGTGATCGGTTATGGCGGTATGTTGATGGAATCTTTTGTGGCGATCATGGCTTTGATCTGTGCCGCAGTTCTGGATCCGGGAATTTATTTTGCGATTAACTCGCCAGCCGCCTTACTCGGGACTACCGCAGAAAGTGCGGCAGAAGCAGTGCGTACCCTTGGTTTTGTGGTAACTCCTGAAGCCTTGACTTTATTGGCTCAAGAAGTCGGTGAAAACTCGATTCTGTCACGTACAGGTGGTGCACCGACTTTTGCGATTGGTATGGCGCATATCATCACGGAAATTTTTAATAGCCGTGAAATGATGGCGTTCTGGTATCACTTTGCGATTCTGTTTGAAGCTCTATTCATTCTGACAGCGGTAGATGCCGGTACGCGTGCCTGTCGCTTTATGGTGCAGGATACAGTCGGCATCGTGATTCCTGCGGTGAAAAACTCGCATAATTTCTTTGGTAACTTGCTGGGTACTGCGGTTGCAGTCGCAGGTTGGGGCTTCTTCGTCTATCAGGGCGTGGTCGATCCACTCGGCGGCATTAACAGCTTATGGCCGCTATTTGGTATTGGTAACCAGATTCTGGCTGCGATGGCGCTCATTCTCGGTACAGTCATTCTGTTCAAAATGAAAAAACAGAAATATGTCTGGGTCACCATTATCCCGACCGTTTTCCTGTTCATTACTTCCATGACTGCCGGCTGGCAGAAGATTTTCCACGAAAATCCGAAGATTGGTTTCCTGGCACAAGCTGATCGTTTCAATACGGCCATTGCCAATAATGAAATCCTGGCGCCGGCTAAAAGTATTGCAGAAATGCAGACTGTGGCCATGTCGAATCAGATTAATGCCGCACTTTGTGCCTTCTTTATGATCGTTGCTTTTGTGATGCTGTTCGCCGCGATTCGCGTGATTCGTCGTGCTTTAGCAGATCCGAATCCTTCTGTGCATGAAGCGGAAGCCATCTATCGCGATCCTGAAGACATTCAGCCAGCGAAAGGTCATTAAGGAGAGTCTTATGAATCTGAAATTTGCCAAAAGCGGAAAAACCATGATTTATAAAATCATCAAAATGACCGTGATGTCACAAAAGGATTTGATTCTGAATCCGAAAAACTGGTCACGTATTGCGACCTTGTGGCAACGCTTGCAGCAAAGTTTCCGCCTGATGGTTGGGGTGCCAGATTACCAGACCTATGTGGAGCATATGCGCAAGCATCATCCAGACCTGGAAGCGATGGACCCGAAAACATTTTATCGTCACTGTGTGGATTCGCGTTATCCATCGGCAGGCGGCGGGATGAAAAAGTGTCCGTGTTAATCATTGAGTAAAACAAGCGCCTTTCGGGGCGCTTTTTTATGCCTAAATATCGGTCTTAAAAATGGCCGAGCGAATGACCTCTCATTTCATTCACTCAGTTGTTTCAGAATATTCTTGATTCAAATCCAGGATAAAAATAAATCTGCATACCTTTTAAGTATGGTGTTTTAACTATCATAAATAAAATGTATACGAGGTATTAATACTCGCACTCGAAGAAAAAATGATTTCTTCTTGAACCGGTTTTTTTGCCTGTTTTCTATGTTGCCATTTTCTCCGTACTTGATAAAACCCACCTATTTTTATTTGAATTTTCGCCATTTTGTCGCGGGTATTCTCATTCAGTTACACAGATAGAGAATTGATCTTTTGGGGAAATTAAAATTTCAGTGTATGTTAATCCTAGACCGTGTTTTATTAGGAAAATTAGTGTGATCTGGGGCATGAAACAAAAGGAAAATAACGATACTGCACATCTCAATACTGTGCTTGAACAAAAGATTGCAAGTTATGCGCCCAAGATCCAGCATTTTTTTGAAGAGGTCAATGCCATCGTACTGGACAAGCAGGCCCAGACCAAGTTGGCGCTGTGCTGTCTGATTGCAGGTGGTCATGTTCTATTTGAGGATTTACCGGGTCTGGGGAAAACCACATTGGCGAGTAGTCTGGCACATCTGGCAGGGTTGAAGTTCCAGCGGATTCAATTTACCAACGATATGCTGGCCAGCGATGTCATCGGTATTAATATGTTTAACCAGAAAGAACATCAGTTCGAGTTTAAACAAGGCCCGATTTTCACCCAGATTTTACTGGCAGATGAAATTAACCGTTGTAGCCCCAAAACCCAGAGTGCCTTACTTGAAGCCATGGAAGAGGGTTATGCCACCATTGATGGCGTACGCTATGCCTTGCCAAAACCATTCTGGGTGATTGCCACACAGAACCCGCTGTTTCAAAGCGGCACTTATGCCTTGCCGGAATCGCAGCTGGATCGTTTTCTGATGCGTTTGTCTTTGGGTTATCCATCGCGTCATGCCGAGAAGCTGTTATTACAGCAGGAATCCCGTTTTGCCCTGATTGCCAGTCTGGCGCATATTTTTACTGAAGATGAAATTCTGGATCTGCAAAGTCTGGCGCATCAGGTCTTTATGAGTGAAGCGATTCAGGAATATCTGCTGGATCTGGCGGAAGAAACCCGCAAGAACCGTCATGGCCTGTCCACCCGTGGTTTATTGGCACTCAAGCGTGCAGCACAAGCGCATGCGCTGATTCAGCAACGTGTCTTTGTCACAGCGGATGACGTACAGGCCGTATTTGTGGCGGTGACTTCACATCGTCTGGGTTTGAGTGAAGCAGAAACTTTGAATGTCATGCAACAGGTTGCGGTCAGCTAAAGGAGTTCTCTCTTGGATAAAACCTGGCAAAAATGGCTGGCCAAACGCTTTCAATTTTCTCAGCAGAAACAGCTCTCGCAGAAAGACGTCTTGGTATTTATTTATCAGCAGGGCTATCTGTATCTGGTGTTGATCTTGATCACCTTTGTGGCAGGGGTAAATTATGCCAACAACCTGATTTTAGGTTTCTGCTTTTTAATCAGTGCTGTGCTGTGTATCAGTTTTTATCTGACGTTTAAGCAGCTGCATGGCTTGAAGATTGAATTGATCGCAGATGATGTGGGGCAGGTCGGTCATAGCGTGAATCTGCATCTTTATTTTCAACAACAGCAACTTCGCCCGCGTTATTTGTATATCAAAGCAGGGAATCAGCTAGCGAAAGTTTATCTGAATGCGCAAAAACAGCAATTTATTCTGCCATTTTATGCAGAGCAACGTGGCAAGTTTGATTACCCGGTGATTCAGATTTATTCAGTCTATCCCTTTGGTTTAGTTCGGGCCTGGACCTATCTTTATCATCAGCATTCGGCCTGGATCGCGCCCAAAGCTGAAGTTTTTAGCACAGAAAATAAATATCATCTCAACCGATTTGAACCAGATATGGATGAGTTCCGTGAATTACGCAATTACCAGTCAGGTGATTCCTTGCAGGCGGTGTCCTGGAAGCAGTTTGCTCGTGGACAAGGCCTGTATGTCAAAGTTTTTGAGCAATATCAGGATGAACACAATATCGAGATTCATTATGCGCATATGCCGAGTCAGTCACATGAAGAAAAACTTGAATTTGTGATGGGGCTGGTCGAGCAATGCGAGCAGCAGCAATGTGCGTATAGTCTGCATTTGCCACAGGCCGAATTGCCTCAGGGCGCAGGTGAAGAACAACTGCGGAAAGCCAAACAATTGTTGGCGCAGGCCTAAGGCGGGTAAATTCATGATCAATGCAAAAATCCGTACCTCGATTGTGCTGACTTTGGGCCTGATTCTCATCGCCCAGATGGCATTTATTCCGGTTCTACTCAGTATTATTTTTGCGATTAGTATTGTATGTATCTGGAATTTCCTGAAACGTCAGCAGCCATTTCCTAAAATTGGCACCTTCTTGCTCACAGTTTTGGCACTGGGCAGTATTTATTTAAGTTATCAGAGCTTTATTGGTGTTGAAGCTGGAGTGGCAGTTTTATCGACATTTTTATTTGCCAAATCACTGGAAAGTAAAAACAGGCGTGACTTAATTATTTTGTTTAATTTTGCCCTATTTGTCGCTGCCAGTTCATTTTTATACAGTCAGTCATTTGGCATGGCGATCGTGATTGTGCTGTGTTTAATCAGCTGTCTGATTGGCCTGTACCGGATTCAGACCAGCGAGTTTGAGCAGGAGCCGACCACCCAGCGTGCCGCCTTACAACAGGATGCCAAGCATGTAGCGAAGTTTATCCTGTACGCCATTCCATTTTTCCTGCTGCTGTTTATTTTCTTCCCGCGTTTGCCACCACTTTGGCATATTCCCATCCCAGAAAATAAAGGCGTGACCGGTATTAGCGACAGCATGTCGCCTGGTGATATTGCTGAATTATCGCAGTCTAGTGCATTGGCTTTCCGGATTATCGGTGATGTCAGCAAACTCCCACCGCGTTCAGAGCTGTATTGGCGCGCCTTGGTACTGGATGAATATGATGGTCAACGCTGGACCAGCAGCTTCGTCAATCAGCAACCTTTAATGCGACAGCCCATGGATAGCTCGCCAGTGCCGGTTGGATGGAACTATCAATATCTGGCTGCGGATCCTTCGGTGTTCTGGATCATGGGGCTGGAAAAATCGATACCTGTAGAGCGCCGTTATTATAACCGTCAGGACTGGAGTATTGTACCGCGACGACTCACGCAACGCGTTGAACCGATTCCGCTGCAGTGGATTGGGACACAATATGATCCTCAGGCTGTAGGTCAATATCTCGCGCGAATCAATAGCCAGGTACAGCGCAGATTCGACCCTCGAGCGCAGCAGCTGGCACAACGCCTATATACGCAAAGTGCTGAAGATCCACGCCGTTATGTGCAGAACGTTCTGAACTGGTATCAGCAGAATAACTTTGTTTATACCCTGAAACCGGGCCAGTTGGGACAAAACCGGATTGATGAATTTCTATTTAATTCGCGGCAAGGGTTTTGTGAGCATTATGCATCGAGTTTCGTCATGCTGATGCGTTATGTCGGGATTCCTGCACGTGTGGTGACTGGTTATCAGGGTGGAGAACTGGCACCGGATCGTAAGAGTTGGGAGGTCCGGCAACTGGATGCTCATGCCTGGACAGAAGTCTGGTTAGATCAGAAATGGCAGCGCTTTGATCCGACTGCCATGATTGCGCCACAACGTATAGATGGCGGAATGCAAAACCTGATGTCTCAAGATGAAAGAGTTTGGTCAAATAATTCGACCTGGACATCGCAGAATAATCAGTGGATGACCAAGATGCGGGTCTGGAGCGATTATGCCAGCTACCAGTGGCAAAGCAAGGTGGTGGGTTATAATGCAGAATCGCAACAGAACTGGCTATCAAAATTAGGTCTGAGTTCGGCTTATTCGAGTATTATCGTTTTGCTCGGCAGTATTGCACTACTGATTCTAGCCTATGGACTCAGAATTTATCTAAAAGCCCGACAGGCTCAATCCCCATTTGATCGTGCTATCCAACAGTTGAATCAATCTTTAGCTGACGATCTCAAAAAACAGCCTGCTGAAACTTTTCATCACTGGATGCAGCGTTTATCCCAACAGGTTAAGGTCGAAAATCAGTCTGCATTTATAGAGGCAATCCGGATTTTTGAAAAATATCTTTATTCAGGAGCAGAACTTACTGATCAAGAATTGAAAAAATTCAAGTATTTGCTTAAAACTTGTGCTGATAGTTTAAAAATCAAATGAAAAGACTTGTCTTCAGTCAGAAAAATTTATAATATGCCATGCATTCTAGGTGTATAGCTCAGTTGGTTAGAGCGCTACGTTGACATCGTAGAGGTCTCCAGTTCGAGTCTGGATATACCTACCAAGATTCAAAAAAGCCCATTCAAAGAATGGGCTTTTTTATGACTTAATTTTAATGTAATAAATTTAATTGTTTCGCAGATTCAAATCTCAAGTGCGACACATTTGTAGTTAGTTGAAAAAGTTAGGTGTATTCGTAGAATCATTGGACTTTTTCAACTCGCAATTGGAAAGCACACAATGAAGAAATACACCCAACTTTC
>NZ_VPEB01000050.1:0-1320 GCF_013417415.1 Acinetobacter sp. YH12254
AGTACCAGCGTACGGCCCACAGAATGATGTCACGCTGAAAATGCCGGCCTTTGAATGGGTTCATGTGCAGCTCCATCAGCAAAAGGGGATGATAAGTTTATCACCACCGACTATTTGCAACAGTGCCAAGCGCGGTGTCCGGAATTTCAGGTTTGTGTCTCTACAAAGACTAACTATCAGAAAAACTCATCGAGCATCAAATGAAACTGCAATTTATTCATATCAGGATTATCAATACCATATTTTTGAAAAAGCCGTTTCTGTAATGAAGGAGAAAACTCACCGAGGCAGTTCCATAGGATGGCAAGATCCTGGTATCGGTCTGCGATTCCGACTCGTCCAACATCAATACAACCTATTAATTTCCCCTCGTCAAAAATAAGGTTATCAAGTGAGAAATCACCATGAGTGACGACTGAATCCGGTGAGAATGGCAAAAGCTTATGCATTTCTTTCCAGACTTGTTCAACAGGCCAGCCATTACGCTCGTCATCAAAATCACTAGCATCAACCAAACCGTTATTCATTCGTGATTGCGCCTGAGCGAGACGAAATACGCGATCGCTGTTAAAAGGACAATTACAAACAGGAATCGAATGCAACCGGCGCAGGAACACTGCCAGCGCATCAACAATATTTTCACCTGAATCAGGATATTCTTCTAATACCTGGAATGCTGTTTTCCCGGGGATCGCAGTGGTGAGTAACCATGCATCATCAGGAGTACGGATAAAATGCTTGATGGTCGGAAGAGGCATAAATGCCGTCAGCCAGTTTAGTCTGACCATCTCATCTGTAACATCATTGGCAACGCTACCTTTGCCATGTTTCAGAAACAACTCTGGCGCATTGGGCTTCCCATACAATCGATAGATTGTCGCACCTGATTGCCCGACATTATCGCGAGCCCATCTATACCCATATAAATCAGCATCCAGGTTGGAATTTAATCGCGGCCTCGAGCAAGACGTTTCCCGTTGAATATGGCTCATAACACCCCTTGTATTACTGTTTATGTAAGCAGACAGTTTTATTGTTCATGATGATATATTTTTATCGGCACTGTTGCAAATAGTCGGTGGTGATAAACTTATCATCCCCTTTTGCTGATGGAGCTGCACATGAACCCATTCAAAGGCCGGCATTTTCAGCGTGACATCATTCTGTGGGCCGTACGCTGGTACTGCAAATACGGCACTGTTGCAAAGTTAGCGATGAGGCAGCCTTTTGTCTTATTCAAAGGCCTTACATTTCAAAAACTCTGCTTACCAGGCGCATTTCGCCCAGGGGATCACCATAATAAAATGCTGAGGCCTGGCC
>NZ_VPEB01000051.1:0-1290 GCF_013417415.1 Acinetobacter sp. YH12254
CAGTTAAAAACAGGACATTTTAAATGGTTTATCGCATAGACATTTTAATTGGTGAATAACATCCTAGCATATTAATCTTTTGTCTTATAGCTTTGTATTTTACCAATAGGTAGAATATATTCACAACCTACATCGGAAAAGTAGGTAGTTAAGAAAAAAGTTGCAGAGATTTATAAGCCTTATAGTAACGGGAGAGACTATAGGGCTTTTTATTTATCTTAATATTCATATATCTATGATAAAGTCATGATGCTCGACGATATAAAAGACCGGCTTGAAAATAGGCCGGTCTTTTAATTTAATACTTGCCCTTTTTTATGATCATTATTGATCTTAACAACTAGAGCTAAAATAAAAACCAGGAAAATCAAATGCTTTCTCATTATTAATACCTTCTTCTAATCTTTAAGAATGCCTTTTCCCACTACAAATAGATATGACATAAGGGTAGCACTGATACAAGCCATTTTTTAAATGGCCTTAGCAACTCGATAAACAGTTGCAACTCCACAATTCACTGCTTTGGCAATTTCTTCCTTAGTCATATTGCCAGCTGCTAGCAATTCTTTTATTCGTTTGTGCTTAGCCTCATTGGCTTTCTTACCTGTTGGCTTGTAACCCGAACGCGCTAAGCCCTGCTTAATACGTTCTATACGTTTCTCATTGTCCAGGCGGGCCATTGTTGCCAGGAGATCAATCAACATATTGTTGATGAGTTCCAAGATTGAATGAGTAATGCTGTCACTGGTTTGAATCATTTGGTAGGTAGTAGGAAGATCTGCCACAATTAATCGAAGTCCCTTCTCCTGAATCCTGCGCTTCAGCTCTTGAAAATCCTGTTGGGTTAGGCGTGATAATCGGTCAATACTTTCAACCAACAAGGTGTCACCTTGATTTGCTTCTGACAGTAGCTTATTCAATTCAGGTCGGTCTAACTTCGTACCACTATAGTTTTCCACGTACACAATAGTTTCTCCAAAATTCAAGTTTTGGTTTAGATCCTGAAGAATCTGCAAAGCCCTTTCTGCATCTTGATCTTTAGTTGAAGCTCGTAGATAAATACGTGTATTCATTTCTATCATTTAATCTTAATTCTATTAGATTAATGATAACACTATCATTTAATTATTACATTAAGTCTAATAATAGATATTGTATGCGATTTGGCTCGCTATCATTCAGCTATAGTCTTTTGATAAAAAAAGCATGACTAAAAGCCATGCCTTGGGTGTTATTCACCAATTAAAATGTCTATGTGATAAACCATTTAAAATGTCCTGTTTTTAACCA
>NZ_VPEB01000052.1:0-1274 GCF_013417415.1 Acinetobacter sp. YH12254
GCACTTGGTATCAGCCAGTCGAGCGTCAGCGCGCGTGTGAAAGCGCTGGAGGATAACCTTGGTGTCCTGCTATTTGAGCGCCATGCGCGGGGCGTTCGGCTAACAGACGCAGGCAGGCACTTCATGGAGCGTGTCACGGCGGGTGTCGATCAACTCGATCACGCAGTGAAGACCGCAGGCATGACAGCTCAAGGAGAATACGGCCGGCTTCGCATCGGCATCCATGCCTTAATCCCACGCAGCTTTCTCACGGAGCTGATCCGTCATTATCGGGAAGAACATACGGGCATTGAGGTTGAGATCACCGAAGGCACAGCCCGCGATGCGGTGATGCAGCTTCGTGCTGACCAGCTCGACGTGGTGTTCGTCGCGGGCAAGCCCGAGATGCCCGACTGCCATACCCGACCGATCTGGACCGAACCGCTGGTGGCCGTGCTATCGGATGGGCATCGCCTCGCCGGGCAGTCCGCAATCACTTGGTCCGATCTGGTCGGCGAGACTTTCATTGTTCGCTATGGTGGCACCGGCCCGCAGGTCCATGACCATATCGTGCTGCGCCTTGCCGGGCGTTGGCCCGCACCGTCGATCCGGCGCTTTGATGTGGGGCGCGACACGCTGCTATCTATGGTCGGACAAGGCTTCGGCATCACTATCGTCGGCGAGGCAACGTCATTGTTGCCGACGACCGGCATCGTCTTCCTGCCCTTCCTCGATGAACCGGAGCCGGTTGCCTTTACAGCCGTCTGGTCGCCGTTCAATCGCAACTCCGCACTGAAAAATCTACTCAACCTCGCAGGCAAAATGAAGCGTGACGGCGATTCGCCCAATCGTTTCCTGGATGGCACTCGACCGGCACGATAACGGCACAGGCGATCCATCCTATTTGCCGCCGATAGTATCCGGCAGCCCTCCGGCATCCTCTTTCCTGTTGCCCGTCCCGATTTTGCCTACTCTCTGATCGGCTCCGTCTCTTTTGCCTACTGAGCGCTGCCGCACAGCTCCATAGGCCGCTTTCCTGGCTTTGCTTCCAGATGTATGCTCTTCTGCTCCTGCAGCTAATGGATCACCGCAAACAGGTTACTCGCCTGGGGATTCCCTTTCGACCCGAGCATCCGTATGAGACTCATGCTCGATTATTATTATTATACTCTGTACACGACAAATTTCACAGAACCCTTATCCTATCAGGATTCTGCTTTCTTAAAATTGCCAAAATTTCCTTAAACTCTTCTTTTTTCCCAAAACCAATTAAACGCTGAATCGCCATTTGAACA
>NZ_VPEB01000053.1:0-1182 GCF_013417415.1 Acinetobacter sp. YH12254
GGACTTCGCGAAACGGGTTGTCACGATCATTACAAGCGCGACAGTGGCGAAGGCAAAGCTGAATCCGATCTCGGAATATTCCGCTTGGCCTATGAGCACACGGGGAGCCGTCGAGAAGAAGACGAAGAAGGTGCCCATACCGGCGCTAAAGCCGACAGTGTAAACCCAAAAAGCCGGACTCGCGAAGATCGGCAAGACAGATCGGCGCGTCTTGACTTGATCCAGAGGGCGGGTTTCGTGCCACCTGAAACCCGCATTTAGGAGTGCGAGCATCGCCAGTATAGCCAAAGTAATGAATATCGCCTGCCATCCCAAGAACTCGCCGATCAATACTCCGGCGATAGGGCCGAGCGCAGGCACGAACGCCAGCATCGAACTGAAAAGGCCGTAGATGACGACACCCTCAGGACGGTTGGCATAAACGTCGCGAACCGTCGCGAACGTCGCCACCAGCATGGCCGACGCGCCCACTGCTTGAAGTAGACGGAAAGCGACAAAGGCCGGTGCAGTTGAAGACCAAGCTGCTCCCAGAGACGCAATGACGAAAGCCGTTGCGCCCGCAAGTAGAATTGGCCGTCGCCCGATTCTGTCTGAGAGCGGACCAAAAATCACCTGGCCCACGCCGAGCATCACCATATAGAGGCTCAACGTGAGTTGGATCATAGCGGGCGTCGTGTTCAGGATGCCGGGCATCGCTGGAACGACAGGGAGATAAATATCCATCGCCAGTGAAGCGAGGATGTCGAAAGGAGCCATCAGCAGCAGTGCTGCCGGCAGCGTATAGGCCCACGCGGGGCGTGTGGTGGTCATGACGAATCAACCCTCGATTAAGGAATACCGGGCGACGTCTGCTCGTCAGCAATCAGATGAGACTAGCCTTACAGAGCGCCGCAACAACAATACTGGTTGTTGCGGCTTACTTGTCTGCTGACTTGGAATTTCCCATCTGATTACTCCACGCTTACGAATATGAATTGCTACATTTTATCCGATTATCTTTTGCTTCGCAATGCGGCATGGGCGCACTCAGCGTTCCAGCCCCCTCTGCCGCCCTAAATGCTTGCTCCAATGCATCGAGCACCATATCTGTATTCATCCGTGTCGATACTTTCCATCCAACAATTGCTCGTGAGAACACATCAATAATAAATGCAGTATAAACCCAGCCTGAATTTGTTTGAA
>NZ_VPEB01000054.1:0-1180 GCF_013417415.1 Acinetobacter sp. YH12254
CTCTGTACACGACAAAAATAGATAACTCATTGAAATAATGTCACAATAATTGTTTTCTAACGACGAATACTATGACACATCTCAATGAGTTATATCTTATCTTAAACAAATCTCTAAAATGGAACAAGTCACATTTAAAGTGCTTTGCGCTCATCATGCTTGTGATTATTTTAAAGCAAACATGTAATCTTTCTTCTGCATCTAAAGCCTTGCCCATCAAGTGTTTACCACAATCATTTTATCGACGTATGCAGCGCTTCTTTGCAGGTCAGTATTTTGATTATCGTCAAATTTCTCAGTTGATTTTCAATATGTTTTCATTCGACCAAGTGCAACTGACTTTAGATAGAACCAATTGGAAATGGGGAAAACGAAATATTAATATCCTGATGCTCGCAATCGTTTATCGTGGAATAGCGATACCTATCCTTTGGACATTGCTTAATAAACGTGGAAATTCAGATACGAAAGAGCGTATTGCTTTGATTCAACGCTTTATAGCCATTTTTGGTAAAGACCGTATTGTGAATGTGTTCGCAGACAGAGAGTTTATCGGTGAGCAGTGGTTTACATGGTTAATTGAACAAGACATCAACTTCTGCATTCGTGTTAAAAAAACTTCATTGTCACCAATCATTTAGGAAAGAATCATAAAATTAGTGATTTATTTCGCCATCTTAAAGTTGGTCAAATTGAATGTCGTAAACGACGGATTTTGGTTGGTCGGGTGAAACTATATATAAGTGCACTACAGTTAGAAAATGGAGAGCTTTTACTCGTCGTTTCTCCTCAGTTTAATGCCAATGCTATTCAGGATTATGCATTACGCTGGGAAATTGAAACCTTATTCAGTTGTCTCAAAGGACGCGGGTTTAATCTTGAAAATACGCGCTTGACAGACCCTAGACGAGTGAAAAAATTGATTGCGGTGTTAGCTATAAGCTTCTGTTGGTGTTACTTAACGGGTGAATGGCAACATAATCAAAAAAAAGCGATAAAAATAAAGAAGCATGGACGACTCTCAATGAGTTTATTTCGCTATGGTTTAGACTATGTTCAAATGGCGATTCAGCGTTTAATTGGTTTTGGGAAAAAAGAAGAGTTTAAGGAAATTTTGGCAATTTTAAGAAAGCAGAATCCTGATAGGATAAGGGTTCTGTGAAATTTGTCGTGTACAGAG
>NZ_VPEB01000055.1:0-1114 GCF_013417415.1 Acinetobacter sp. YH12254
GGATAATCTTTTTCAGATTCAATCAATAATTGAACCGCTCTTTCTCTGATTTCAGGGGTATATTTTAATTTTGTCATCGGGATAGTCTCTCAGAATATTGACTCTCCGACAAACCCGGTACGGTTCACATTTTACGGCAGAGGATGAACCTATGCTTTCAATCCTTACAGAACATCAGTTTTTTCCGATAGTGATGAAACATAATAAATATGATTATTTTAGAATTATGTCTAAACAAGCGTCATTAAGTGCCGTGCGATGGGTACTTGCGTGGTTGAGTGTACGATATTTGGTGATTAGAGATCATAATTCTGTGAATTTGTTCAAGACAGCTACGTGTGCATAAATATCATTTACCTGACTAGGAAAACTTCTTGCTGCTCATTTATCACTTAATAATAGAGACTCAGGTATTTTTTATGGATCAACAAAGCAATAAAAACATCACATTATTCCTTGCATTTGATTTGCTACTGGAAGCTGTACAACACACTTCCTTATGGAAATAGCCTAAGCAGATATCGTTCAATTTAAGGGGCCCAGGCCTTTGCTTGGCAAATCAGATTTTAACAAAGCAAAGGCCTGGGAATCCGCGAATTTGATTTTTTTCTTTGCTTTCAATTTGATCCATACGTTATCGATTTATATTTTTTATTTAAAAATGAATAAAAAAATTCTAATTTGGTTTGACCAAAGAAAAAGATACCCATATGATAATTACATTACAGCAAAATCTGTAATCGGGCGTGGAAACCCGCATCTCAACGTACTAAAGAGTCACTTTTAGTGGCTCTTTTGTGTCTGCATGGCAATGCTTTATGGCAGGCCAAGTAGGGCAGTCTATGACTGGCCGTTTCGTTGAGCGGTATTTCCACCCCTATTTGGTTTGCCACCATCTCGTGGAAAAGATGTTGGCAAATTTCACATTGATCAACGAGATTACAATATGAAAAATATCATCTTAAAAGTACCCATTTCTCTTAGGTTTCTTTTGTTAGCGCTGACCGGATATTGACGGTCATTTAATTCATCGCTTTAACTAAATTGAACTATATGCACTTTCAAATTTCGTGCTTTAGCGAATATAGGAAAGTGCTGCCTGGAGAAAACAAAA
>NZ_VPEB01000004.1:0-81747 GCF_013417415.1 Acinetobacter sp. YH12254
AGTGGTTGTTGTCTTTATTGATCGTTACAACTGAACCGTCTTTACCTGCTGCAGCCACTTGACTGTCTACACCATCAATAAACCAGTTGCCATTGGTCCCGATCGTCACCACAGTGCCGTCTTTACCATTTTGTGCAACGGCAACAACACCTGTATCAACGCCATCGATATACCAGTGGTTGTTGTCTTTATTGATCGTTACAACTGAACCGTCTTTACCTGCTGCAGCCACTTGACTGTCTACACCATCAATAAACCAGTTGCCATTGGTCCCGATCGTCACCACAGTGCCGTCTTTACCATTACTACCGTCTTTACCTTTCAGAAACTCGATCAGATCATTTACAGTAGAACCCTCTGGTAATTCTTTGGCTTCAATAAGAAGTTCTAATACGGATTTACCGTTGTTTCCGTCTTTACCTTTCAAATAATCAATCAGATCATTAATATCCGCATCAGCATTTAGCTCACCCGCTTCTATTAATAGCTCCAGTGCGGATTTACCATTTTCGCCATCCTTACCATCCACCCCATCTTTACCATTAAGATTACTATCAACAGGAATTTTTGGCTCTTCTCCTTCTGTTCCTTCATCTTTAGGCTCCTCTGGTTCCAAGTTACCCGGATTACTACCTACCGGAGGTTCTTCTGAACTATCTTCATCTGTAGGCTCGTCTATAGGATGACTAGGTTCGGCACTTTCAGTATTACTATTTTTATTATCAGTTATCCCCGCAATTAACCCTATGCCCGCTATTCCCAAACCTGCTATTGGCCAAATATTGATAAATGCACTTTCTGAGTGGCCGTATAATAATGGTTCAATTTTATCGATAGGATTATAGTCGAGAGTTTCGAAGTCATATAAAAACATTTCCGACTGTTCATTTCTAAAAATCAATGAACTCTTTTTCGGATTAAATTGATTAACCAATATTATTTCACCACTTTTCAAAGTAATTACTGCTTGGTTATTTATATATTCTATTTTTTCTATATCTTCAATTTTTACATCTACTAGAACTACAGAATCTTTATCGAGTTCTATTTTTTCCAGATACTCTTTTATTAATTGATTACTACCTTCAACTTTTGAAATAACTTGAACCTGCATAAAAAACCTCAAAAAACCAAGCATATTAGTTGGATTAAACTGTGATTCACCCCACTTTTCAAGTATTAATTATATATTTTATAAAGTTATTTTTAACCATCTATACTATGATGGCCATATAGTTAAGTTTTTCTAAAGCTCATTTTTTAAATGATTAATATACACTTGATAAGCAAGTAAATAATTTAGTTCTTAATTTTTAGCTTATAGAACATATTAAATATATTTAAAAATTACACAACTATGCTGCAATTAATCTATAAATTTTATGATTATTAAAAACAAATTAAAAATATATATTATATAAAAAACTATTTTTATACTCTGCATTAAATTTTTGAAATACTTTAGGGTGTGTCCTCATTTGGCTTTGCACCAAATAAATATACAGGCTATACGAATCATAGATTTATAATTGCGTGCCAGTTTATCAAATCGAGTTGCAATAGCACGGAAATGTTTTAATCTCGCAAAAGCATTTTCAACTAAATGTCTTAATTTATATAGATATTTATCAAATTCCTTATTCGATCTCTTACTGTTTGATCTCAATGGAATAATGGGAATCATATTCTTGTTCTTGGCATATATTCTAATGTGCTCAGCATCATACCCCTTATCAGCAATGAGATAAGTTGCCTCGTCTACCGTATCAATCAGTTGTTTTGCAACTTGACTGTCGTGGACGTCACCCCCAGTGATTTTAAAATCAATCGGTAATCCATTCGCGTCGGTTGCAAGATGTATTTTTGTTGTTCGTCCACCACGTGATTGTCCAATTGCTCTTTCGAAACCATGCCGAGCTCCACTTGCATGTTGATGCACGCGTATGTAACTTCCGTCAATGAATACCCATTCTTGATCCAAGACGCCTCGTAATCTAAAAAAAATTTATCCCACAATCCCTTGCTTGCCCAACGATTAAAGCGATTGTAAGCAGTTTGCCAAGGACAAAATTCTTGGGGAATATCACGCCATGTGGCGCCTGTACGCAGTTTCCATAAGATCGCTTCCATGATATTTCTACTATTCTTTGAACAGTAACAACCGTGTAATCGCATAGTATCTTGAATTTGCTGCCAGATATCATCGGTGAGAAGAGTACGTGCCATTGAAAAAATATAGAAATCAAAAGAGCTTAAAGGAGGATTTTAAGTATTTAAAACCAATTTTTCAAATGAGGACACGCCCTAGTCTGAATTTATTTGGTTTATTTTATCTGAACTGCTATCGTCAACTAAATATCCGATTTCTAACAATGTTATTAATTCATGACTTATAAATTGAATGCCCGTCATCTGGTTTTAGACTTGTTATATGCGTCTCAAAATTCCACCGCCAGCATTAAACAGATGCTATGTGCAGGAGATCTATTAAGCATTTCTCACAATAGCCTGCGAGTTGCTGTAGCCCGATTGAATCAGGAAAATATCATTCAAGCTGTAGAGCGCGGCGTGTATCAATTGCTAGAAAAAAAATTTGATACTTCTTTTATCAGTTTAAACAAGCATCCCAATATGCAAATGGCGACCGCGTGGAATGGAAAATATGTACTGGTTTATACCGGTGCTTTGGGACGTGTAGATCGCACTGCATTATCCAAACGGGAAAAAGCACTAGGTTATTATGGCTTTCAGGAAATGGAGCAGAATGTTTTTATTCGTCCAGACAACTTAATGCTGAGCTTAACCGAATTAAAAGCGGCTGCAATCCAGTTTGGATTAGATCCAGATGCACGTTTTTTTCAAGTCAGTGAGATAGATCAGGAAATAGATGTCAGTGCACTTTGGGATGTTCAAGCCTTACATCAAACTTATCTGGAGGTGAATCAAGACATTCATCAATGGTTTGATTACTCTCAAAGCTTGCCTTTACCTGATGCAGCAAAAACTGCCTTCTATCTCGGTAAATCTGCCTTATTTAGTTTACGTGCCGATCCCCTACTTCCTGCAGAATGGATAGATGCCGAAGCTCGGCAACAATTTGAACTGGCGGTTCGTAAAATAGAAAAACAGGGGCAATTTTTATGGCAACAATATTTTAACAATCAGGGTGTATAACTTATTTCATATTTATTCACAAAAATAAATTGACTGTAATATTTAGGACAAATATATTGAAAGTAATGATAAGAACGCAATAGGCAAAACAATGAACACTAAGCTCAGTGTCACCGAATTTTTTAGCCGCGAAGAAATTAAAGAACTCACCACGACTTCTGACTTACATGGTGCTTGGTCTATAGCTTCAACTTGGGCTGTGATTGTGATGACCTTCGGTACAGTGGCCTATAGCTGGGAATATTTGCCCATTTGGGGAAAATTTTTAATGTGTGCAGTGGCATTGGCGATTTTGGCAGGTCGTCAGCTGGCCATGGCGATTTTGATGCACGATGCCTCACACCATAGCCTGTTTAAAACCAAATGGCTAAATACACATTTAACCGATTGGCTGTGTGCACGCCCAATCTGGAATGAGGTCAGCAAATATCGTACTTATCACTTGAAACATCATGCTAAAACCTCTCAACCAGACGACCCGGATTTAGGCCTGGTAAAAAACTTCCCCATTACTCAAAGCTCATTATTCCGAAAATTCTTTCGCGACTTAAACGGGCAATCTGGACTTAAATTTCTGGCAGGTCGGGTATTGATGGATTTGGAGCTTCTGGAATGGAGTGTGTCCAACGATCCCAAGCCTATTCCACGTGGTGATCGTAGCAAGGTAGATTTGGCCAAAAATCTGCTGAAAAACAGTTCAGGTATGCTGCTCGCGAATGCCACGATTTTCTCTGTGCTTTGGGCCAGTGGCCATCCTAAGCTGTATTTGCTATGGCCTTTGGCTTATATCACACCATTCCCTTTATTTATCCGTATTCGCGCAATGGCTGAACATGCGGGTCTGGAAACCAGTTATTCTGCCCTCAGCAATACCCGTACAACCCGCGCAGGTTATCTGGCACGGGCTTTTGTGGCACCGATTCATGTGAACTATCATATTGAACATCATTTAATGGCCGCTGTTCCGCATCAAAAGCTGGCGAAAATGCATCAAATGTTAAGAGAGCGTCAGTATGTCGATGCTCCACCAAGTTATTTGGATGTCATCCGTTCACTTCTAAAAAACAATTAAGCCCTGCGATGCTCAGATGATTATATTTCAGTGCTGATGGGTCGAATGCTCTCGTTGTTCCGGTGGACAATTTTCTGCCTCAATCTGTAAAGTCATTTCAGTAATATGATGCTGATGGCTCAACATTTCAAAAGCCTGATGACGCAGTTTCTGATAATCTACATTCGGTGCAACCAAATGTACCGTCAACATGACTTTTTTGGAAGTAATCGCCCAGACTTTAAGCTGATGAATATCTTGTACGCCTTCGAGTGCTAAAAGATCATGACGCAGTTTTTCAATATCAATTTCATCTGGCACTCCTTCCAGCAGAATATTGATACTTTGTTTGAGCAAAATCCAGGTGCGTGGCAAAACCCAAAATCCGATCAATACGGCAATCAGTGTATCTACCCACATCCAGCCAGTAAAATAAATCAGCAGCGCCCCGATCATCACGCCGACTGACCCCAATGCATCACTCAGCACCTCCAGATAAGCCCCTTTGATATTTAGACTTTCCTGACTACTCGACACCAGAATTTTCATCGAAATCAGGTTAATGATGAGTCCTAAGCTCGCCACAACCATCATCCCCAGACTCTGGATTTCTGGAGGATTACTTAAACGTTGATAGGCTTCAAATAAAATATAAATCGCCACCACAAAGAGCATCAAGGCATTAAATAAGGCAGCCAGAATTTCAAAGCGTTGATAACCAAAAGTGCGTTTATTATCTGCCGGTTTTTGCCCAACCTTGATGGCCGCCAGCGCAATGGCCAGTGCCGCAGCATCGATAAACATATGTGCTGCATCAGAAAGCAAGGCCAGACTTTGCGTCATAAAGCCGGCGATCACTTCCACAATTAAAAAACTGGTCGTGAGTGCCAGAGCAATCGATAATTTTTTGATATTTTTCGCAGTCACAGTGACATGACTATGCTCATGATGATGTGAATTCCCCACCCCGCACTCCTTAATAATGATGCAACAAGGACATTATTTCTCGTAATTTTCCACACAGTTCTGATTTATATTACGCTTGATTTTTATCTATTTAAGTCTTTTTTGTATCCTCTAGTTGATAAGTTTTGGCAGCTTAAAGCTTGAGCTTTTCATTTTCTGTTAGCCACGCCTGAACTGAAGCACGCTGGAAATTTCGCTGGATATATACCTGAATTTTATCAGGCAGTTCAATCTGCTGGCTAAGCAGGCGGTGCAGCATAAAGGCCAGATCAAAATCTGCAATTGACCACTGTTCAGTCAGCCAGCATTCACTGAGCAAACTCTCTGTGACTGCCAATAAACGCTGAATATCTTGCAAGACTTCGGCTGATGCAATAAAAAGTCCTTTAGGTGGAACAAAGATTGAGTCTGAAGGCATGGCCTGGCGGATTGCCATAAAATCAGTTTTGACTAAAGCCTGAACTGCACGGCATTTTGCTCTGGCCTGACTCTCTCTGGGGTATAAAGCTGGATAATCTGGCGCTGGAAAAGCATCTTCCAGATATTCTGTAATCGCCCAAGATTCAAATAAATGAAAATCATCCATCACCAGACAAGGGACTTTTCTACTGGGGCAAATTCTGCGATATGCCATGCTTTGTTGTTCCAGTTGATCTAGATCAACCGTTTTTTCCTGAAAATTCAGGCCTTTTTCTTTTAAAGCGACGTAAACTGACATGACATAGGGACTGATACGTTTTTTATCGATATAGAGACAGATATTGTGCATTTTTCTTCCTCAATTTTTTTATTCTATATTCGCCTCTACTCTACTGTCTTTCTGGAGGAAAGTGAAAATTGAGCTGCATAATGATACAAAGCCGGTTCAGAATCCTGCACCAGGATTCACTATTCAGATTGAGAATATCTTGCTTCATAAATTACGGGATTAAAAAGACTTCTATTTTTTTACAGAATGACGTTAAATAAATATTTCCCGTTTTAGATTAAATGACCATGCTGAACCTGGACCATTTCCCCGATACTGTATATGCAATCCAACATCTCGCTTTTGAAGACCTCGGTGCTTGGGAAGATGTATTTTATCAGCTGGGGCTACGTGTCCGCTATTTTGAAGCCGGGATTGATGACCTGCGTAAGGCGTATGAGCATCCTGGTTTAACCGTAATTCTCGGTGGCCCAATTGGGGTTTATGAAACAGAAAACTTTCCTTTCTTACAAGCAGAAATAGACCTGCTTAAAG
The DNA here is from genome assembly GCF_013417415.1 of Acinetobacter sp. YH12254. NCBI lineage: Bacteria > Pseudomonadati > Pseudomonadota > Gammaproteobacteria > Moraxellales > Moraxellaceae > Acinetobacter > Acinetobacter sp. YH12254. The sequence goes on from NZ_VPEB01000004.1 coordinate 6,435, forward strand.
TACGTTTGGATAAGAATTTACCCACTTTAGGAATCTGTCTGGGTGCTCAATTGATTGCGCATGCGCTTGGTGCCAAAGTCTATGCAGGACAGAGCAAAGAAATGGGCTGGTCTAAGCTCAGTCTTGCAGCTATCGAGAATAATCCACTGCGAAATCTGGAAAATATTGAAGTGCTACATTGGCACGGTGATACCTTTGACCTACCTGAACAGGCTGAATTACTGGCAAGTACTGAGCTTTATGCAAATCAGGCCTTTCGTATAGGCAGTAATATTCTGGCACTACAATTCCATCCTGAAGTCGCCAGTGATAGTCTGGAAAAATGGCTGATTGGCCATAGCTGTGAATTGAGTCAGGCTAAAATTGATATTCCTGCACTACGCGCTGCCAATCTTCAGTTTGCGCCTGTACTGGAAACTACCTCGCAAACTGTACTAGAGCAATATCTGGCGCAATTAAATATCGTATCCTAATCTCAGATACATTCCAGGCTAAACTCTTCCTCTCGACTGTAGAAACATTATGAGCGCATTATTCGGCATTGCCGTGATTCATTTTTTTGCCCTGATTAGTCCAGGGCCGGACTTTTTCTTTGTCACCCAAAGTGCCATCCGGCAGTCCAGAAAGCATGCTTTATGTGCAGCCCTCGGCATTTCATTGAGCATTCTGGTCTGGTCAATTTGCGCACTTGGCGGCCTGCATTTTTTATTTCAGAAAATGGTCTGGTTACAGCAGGTCTTAATGCTATTGGGTGGATTATATCTACTCTATCTGGGCAGTTTGATGTTGAAGTCGAGCTTTAAGACACCTCTACCGTTAACAAATTCGAAAGCAGAAGCTCTTTCTATCGTTCAGCCGTCGTATCTTAAATTATTGCTGCAAGGTTTTTTCACCAACATGGCCAACCCCAAAGCCCTGATTTACTTTAGCAGCGTATTTGCATTGGCGATTAGCCCTAATGCAAAACTATCAGAACAGTCTTCTCTTTTAGCTCTGGTCTTTATCGAAAGTTTGCTCTGGTTTACGGTTGTAGCCATTATTTTTTCAATGCCGAAAATGACGACTTATTATCAAAAATTTGCCAAATGGATTGATGGAGTTACAGGCGGGATCTTTATCAGTTTTGGCTGTCTGCTGATTCTGAATCGTGATTAGATCTAAGTCATTTTATTTGATAAAAAAGCACCTGAATCAGGTGCTTTTTCATACTACCCATACAGAGAATCTTATTTCTTTGTAGGCGCAGGTACAGTGGCTTCAGTGGTAATCTGAACAGTAATTTTATCACCCACACTCGGTACGTTTGCTCCTAAACCAAATGCAGAGCGGTCAAATGAAGTGGTTGCATTGAAACCAATTGCTGGAACTTTCATCATTGGATGTTCAGCCTGTTTGTTTAAAACAGCATCCAATACCACAGGTTTGGTCACGCCTTTAATAGTTAAGTCACCAGTAATTTTGAAGTTCTTTTTGTCCTGTGTTTCTACTTTGGTACTTTTAAAGCTGATGTTTGGATATTTTGCTGCATCAAAGAAATCTGCTTTCTTTAAGTGATCATCTAAAGCTGTCACGTTGGTATTAATACTGGATACTGGAATTGTCACATGCACAGCTGACTTTGCCGGTTGTTTATTGTCTACCACGATTTTGCCCTGAATATCAGAGAAATTACCAGATGGCGTAGAAAAACCGAAATGATCCCAGCTAAATACGGCTGCAGTATGGGTCGGGTCAATTGTATAGGTTACTGGTTTTGCAATAGAAAATGTTGCTACAGATGAAACCGCTAAGCCTAATGCTAATGTTTTGAAATTCATGTTTTTATCTCTCGTTTTGGATGTTATTCAGTGTATAGAATTAAGAAATATTTACAGCTCTAAAGATAAAACGTTTTGTTGCAGCGATGAAACGATAAATTTGTAAGTTATTTTTTAAATTTCTATTATTAATCCATACGGTACTGGATAAATCCGGTCTTTTTGGCCACTTTATCATAGAGCATTTGTGCCTGACGATTTGATTCATGCGTAAGCCAGTAAACGCGGTCACAATTACGCTGTTCTGCCACCTGATAAACGTGTTCAATCAACTTGCAAGCGATACCTTGACCTCGATACTGCGAAGGCACAAATAAATCCTGCAAATAAGCATAAGGTCGTAGCGTCCAACTGCTGTCATGCTCGACCACATGTACAATGCCCACCACTTTTTCATCAAGCAATGCGGCAAAGCCATACATCGAATCTAGCTCAGTACTGTGTAATTTCGCCCAGGTATTTTCACTGACCTCATCACAGATCTTCGCATGATAAAAAGCCTGATATTCTTGCCATAAAGGCAGCCATTGGTACTGTGATATTTGCTCTAAAGATTTGATCTGAATCTGGGAATTTATTTTCATGTTTACCAACTTCTTTTGCCTATTTCATCAAAATAAACCGTTTCGATAGGGTGCTGAGTTCTATAGCGGGTTATAAACTTATCTTTATCTCATCTGGTTTTGATAAGCAACTTCCAGACAAAAATCATCTGGCATAAAAAAAGCCCCAATCAGGGACTTTTTAGTATTTTAGCTTTACAGTTTTTCAACCAGAATACGATCAACCTGTTTTAGGCCAGTCGTCTTTTCATGGTTTTTACGACGGACTTTGATGACTTTTTCTTCCGCGAGTTCTTGCAGCATTAACTCAACCGCCATCATGGCCTCAAGAGGTAGATCCTGTCCGATCCATTTCTGTTCGCCTGCATCCATCAGAGTAATTTCTTCGCTAATTTGCTCGTACAAGCTCATGTTTATCTCACTTTTTTGCATTCAATTATCAAGAGAACTCTTCAACTCTTGTCACATGAAAACAGAGCTAAAAAGACCAAAAAACAAAAAGACGCCCCAAAACTGGGACGCCATTTTAAACTTTTAAAGGGCTGATTAAGCAGTAATTTCTTTTACTGCTGCAACAACGGCTTCAGTGGTAATACCAAAGTGCTGGAACAAGTCTTTTGCAGGTGCAGATTCACCATAAGTACTCATACCAATTACGCGACCATCTAGACCAACGAATTTCCACCAATAATCTACATGCGCTGCTTCAACCGCAACACGCGCACGAATATTGGATGGAAGAACTGCTTCACGGTACGCTGCATCTTGCTTCATGAATTCTTCAGCACATGGCATAGACACAACACGCACGCCCTCAAGCTGTGCATAAGCTTCCATTGCCAAAGCAACCTCTGAACCTGTTGCAATAATAATCGCTTTTAATTCGCCTTTTTCTTCAGCCAATACATAACCACCTTTCGCAGCGTTCTCAATTTGTGTTTGAGTACGGGTTTGGAAAGCTAAGTTTTGACGAGAGAAGATTAATGCTGTCGGACCCTCAGAACGAGTCAATGCAGACTTCCAAGAAATTGCAGCTTCAACGGTGTCACATGGACGCCAGGTATTCAGGTTTGGTGTACCACGTAAAGATGCAATTTGCTCGATTGGCTGATGCGTAGGACCATCTTCACCGAGACCAATAGAGTCATGTGTGTACACATGAATCACACGTTGCTTCATCAAGGCAGACATACGTACTGCATTACGTGCATATTCCATAAACATCAGGAATGTAGCCACATAAGGAATGAAACCGCCATGCAGCGCAACACCATTGGCGATTGCAGTCATACCGAATTCACGCACGCCATAATGTACGTAGTTACCCGCTGCATTGTCTTGTACACCTTGCGCACCTTTCCACAGCGTCAGGTTAGAACCAGCCAAGTCCGCAGAACCGCCTAGCACTTCTGGCAATAATGGAACCAGTGCTTGCAATGCATTTTGGCTTGCTTTACGTGTCGCGATGGTTTCAGCTTTAGCATTCACTTCAGCGATATAAGCATCTGCTTTTGCAACGAAGTCCGCTGGCAAATCACCTGACATACGGCGTTTTAGCTCTGCCGCTTCAGTCGGATATTTTGCAGCATAGGCAGCAAATGTTTCATTCCACGCTGCTTCAGTTTTAGCGCCCTTGTCTTTGGCATCCCAAGCTGCATACACATCTTCAGGAATAACAAATGCTTCGTCAGTCCAGCCTAATGCTGCACGCGTCAAGACAATTTCATCATGCCCGAGTGGCGCACCATGGCTGTCTTCTTTACCTTGCTTGTTTGGTGAACCCAAACCAATCACTGTTTTACAGATAATGATGGTTGGCTTAGCAGTTTCAGCTTTAGCTGCTAAAGTTGCAGCACGAAGCGCTTCGCTATCATGACCATCTACTTTAAGTACTTGCCAGCCGTAAGCCAAGAAGCGTTGTTCGGTATCGTCAGAGAACCAGCCTTCTACTTCACCATCAATCGAGATGCCATTGTCGTCATAATAGGCAATTAACTTACCAAGACCTAAGGTACCTGCCAATGAACACACTTCATGTGAAATACCTTCCATCAGGCAGCCATCGCCCAGGAAGCAGTAAGTAAAGTGATCCACAACCTGAAGGTCATCTTTATTAAATTGTGCGGCTAAGGTTTTTTCAGCCAGCGCAAAACCAACAGCATTGGCGATCCCTTGACCTAGAGGACCAGTCGTCGTTTCAATCCCGGGTGCATAACCCAATTCCGGGTGACCAGGTGTTTTAGAATGAAGTTGACGGAATGCTTTTAGATCTTCAATCGAAAGATCGTAGCCCGTTAAATGAAGCAGTGCATATTGAAGCATAGAGCCATGGCCATTTGACAATACAAAACGGTCACGGTTAGCCCAATTCGGGTTGGTCGGGTTGTGGTTCAGGAATTCACGCCAAACCACATCAGCGATATCTGCCATCCCCATTGGAGCACCTGGATGTCCTGAGTTTGCTTTTTGCACAGCATCCATTGCCAATACACGAATTGCGTTTGCAATACGACGTTCATTAAGCGGGGTTGTCATAAATCAGAGTCCAAAATATTCAGAAATAGGAAATGATGAAAAGACTTTCAAAACTATAGTCTATTGTCTTAAAAAAACAGCGAGGGGTAAAGACTAAGCAACAACATTTATCAGTTTATTAGTCTTGTATTTCCTTATCGGGTAATTATTCCACATTTTTCTCTCTAGTTCTGTTTTCTCTGGTCACTTTTGCGAGGGATTTATTAGACATGATAGTTAGCATATTGTTGTCTGATTGAGCTTTTCAACCCTGCATTTTTTAGAATTGACTGTTATTTCGTTTTTAATCTAAAGTCGGCTCCATCCGTTTAAAGAGAGATGTGTCATATAATTTTCTCGTTGATGATGGAAAGCATTGATGATTCATTCTTATCAATAGATCAATCAACTATGTATTTTTTAGATGAAAAGCTTACATCTATTTAGGCTCAATCATAAGCAGCAAGCGTGCTTAGCGCCCTTGGCAGCTTTTAGGTAAATAGCGCTGATAAATATCAGTCGAGAAGCATTTTCCCGTATAGACATCAAATGCAATTGATTTACCCCGAATCGCTGCATCTAGGCCTTGCTGTCGCAGCTTAAACTCAATTCGGCATGTTGCATTAATCACCACTTTTTCGATATATCGTGTATTCCCCCCAATCTCGCGTCCAGCATCACAATGCTGATCTGAGGCAATGAACTGAGTTCGATATGTGCCAGCCTGCTCAAACACTTCAGCCAGTTGAGCACGTACCACATAGCCCTGATAACTCATAAACGCCATGGTGGCTAAAATCGCTATCATCGTCAGTACAATCATCACCTCAATTAAGGTAAATGCCTTTTGATACATCATGACTTATCTCCGTACAGTCTTACTTCAAGAAGCCCATACAAAAAGAATCTTGGCCATGCTTAACCGGCCAGTAGTGAAACCTTAGGCCTAATATGCAGAGAAGCCGATGCAACAACAATACAGCTAGTCGAATCATGTTGAATCACATGCGAGCGTATTAATGTAATAATCACTTTCCTGAAAATTGCTCAGATTTTAGCTTTATATTTTTCCAATCAGCGATCTTTTAAAATTTATTCGAGAATATAACTGTTTAATTTTGCTACATCTGGGAAAATCCGGATTAATTTGTCGCTCCTTGCCAAATCAGCAATGACGGTTAAATCGACATATCAATTTTTTTAATTCTATTAATCAATTAAAAACACAATAATTTGAAACAATTTCGACCAATTTTGTCGTGTTAAGCTAGTCCTAGAGCGCAACTCGATGTAACATATCGGGTCTTTAAAATTAACTGTGATAGGACTATGCGCGAGTACGCTGTATTTACTTCGGAATCTGTAAGCGAAGGCCATCCAGATAAAATGGCTGACCAAATCAGTGACGCTATTTTGGATGCAATCTTAAAAGAAGACCCTTATGCACGGGTTGCTTGTGAAACGCTTGTAAAAACAGGTGCGGTTGTACTTGCCGGTGAAATCACAACGACGGCCAATATCGATTTTGAAGCGGTAGTACGCCATACCGTGAACGGTATTGGTTATCACCATTCTGATCTGGGTTTTGATGGTTCGACCTGTGCCGTAATCAACATGATTGGCAAACAGTCACCTGAAATTGCTCAGGGTGTAGACCGTCAGAAACCTGAAGATCAAGGTGCCGGCGACCAAGGTTTGATGTTTGGTTATGCTAGCCGTGAAACTGACGTTTTAATGCCTGCGCCAATTACCTATGCACATCGCTTAATGGAAAAACAAGCAGAGCTTCGTCGTAATGGAACTTTGCCTTGGTTACGCCCAGATGCGAAAAGCCAAGTGACCTTTGCTTATGAAAATGGCAAACCTGTTCGTTTAGATGCTGTGGTTTTGTCGACTCAACACGATCCTGAAATTTCACAAGCCAATCTTAAAGAAGCTGTGATTGAAGAAATCGTGAAGAAAATCATTCCTGCCGATATGTTCCATGCAGAGACCAAATTCCACATCAACCCAACGGGTATGTTCGTGATTGGCGGCCCTGTCGGTGACTGTGGTTTGACAGGTCGTAAAATTATCGTAGATACCTACGGTGGTATGGCGCGTCATGGCGGTGGTGCTTTCTCTGGCAAAGATCCATCTAAGGTTGACCGTTCTGCTGCCTATGCAGGGCGTTATGTAGCAAAAAATATCGTTGCGGCTGGTCTTGCAGACAAGTGTGAAATCCAGGTGTCTTATGCAATTGGTGTTGCTGAACCCACTTCAATTTCAATCAACACTTTTAATACTGCAAAAGTATCTGAAGAATTGATTATTGCCTTGGTTCGTGAGCACTTTGACCTACGCCCATATGGCATTACCCGCATGCTGGATCTGATTCAGCCAATGTATAAGCAGACTGCGGCTTATGGTCATTTTGGCCGTGAAGGCTCTGATACGGCCTTTACTTGGGAAAAAACCGACAAAGTGGAAGCGCTTAAAGCCTCTGCTGGTCTCTAATTTTCTCTTTAAAAAGCCCGCACCCTGCGGGCTTTTTTTATGACTGGGATTTTATTGCTTAAAATCATCTTTTTTACACGACTGACAACTTAAATCGCAAGATTAATAATATACCCCGTTCATTTCCATCATCCTTGAATGCTTATTAAATTAGAAATTTTTTAGTTTCTGGATCTGACTCATTTAATACACTTAAAACAACTTATTAAATAAGTCCTGAGCGAGTTAAAGCAGCATAAGTATTGAAAAAAGTTACAGTTAATCAACAAATTTTGATCTATTTTCTAGCATAAACTTTAAGAAATGACTGTTAAATTAGTTGGCAGCTATACAACAACAAGGGATATTACTCGATGAATAAATTAATGATTGCTTTAGGTTTAGTGGCAACTGTTGCCTTGGTCGGCTGTAACAAAGATAAAGCACCTGAAACCGGGGCAACGACAGGTGAGCATTTAGAAAATGCAGCAGATCAAGCCGGTCATGATATGCAAGATGCAAGCCGTGAAGCTGCGGTAGACACTGAAAGAGCCTTGGATAATGCAGCGGAAAATACAGCTCAAGCAGCTGACGAAGCTGCTGCTGCAACGTCTCGAGCAGCAGATGCTACTGCTGAAGCAGCACGAAAAGCCACTGCGGCCACTGCAGCTGCGGTTGAAGAAGGTGCTGGCAATGTTCGAGAAAAAGCTGAAAACTGATTTTAGCTCTCAGTTTAATGCTTAAAAAGCCTGCGATTCAATTTGCAGGCTTTTTTATGTACTTCATTTGAAAATCTAGAAACTCAAAAATGCTCGATACTGATCTATCGGCATAAAACCATACGATTAAATCTGCAATTTATTTAAGCTGCTTAAGTGTAGAGAATTACAGAATAATGAGATGTTCCATTAGATTTATTTTTATAATTCACTCCCACAAATCAGATAAAGTGATAAAACTTATCAACTATAAGAATGACTTAATACTCACTCATTGGCCAAAATGGGCTGCATTTAAGCTGAAATTCAGTAGAATACCAGCCTTTATTTTTAAAATTTAATCTCCCATGTCAGTCATTGCTGCTGCTTCCCAACGGTCGAATATTTCGGTCTGGGTGGCTTTTATTTTACTTGTAATCGGTACAATCGGTGCCTATCAGATCGTTGGCTTAAATCAGGCTCTGTTATTTTTAATCGGTGGTGCGCTAGGCATGACCCTGTACCATGCCTCATTTGGTTTTACCTCGAGTTGGCGCGTCTTTATCAAGGAACGTCGCGGTCGTGGTCTGCGTGCACAAATGATTATGCTCGCTCTAGCAGTATTGTTATTCTTCCCGGCTTTAGGTGCGGGTGAATTGTTTGGCAACCCGGTCACAGGTAACGTCAGTCCTGTTTCCATGTCAGTCATGATTGGTGCCTTTATTTTCGGCATCGGCATGCAGCTCGGTGGCGGTTGTGCATCGGGTACGCTGTATACCGTGGGTGGTGGTAGTGCACGTATGCTGGTAACACTCTTGTTCTTCTGTATCGGCTCTGTGATTGCAACCTCACACTTAGACTGGTGGTTTGCTTTGCCGCATCTGGAACCTATTTCTCTGGTACAGAGTTTAGGCGTGATGCCTGGATTGCTGCTGAGCTTTATTATTTTTGCATTGATTGCTGCGGCGACTGTTTATTTCGAAAAGAAACGTCATGGTCGTCTGGAAGTAGAACCAAGCAGTGAGCATCAAGGCTGGAAACGCTTTATTCGTGGTCCATGGCCTCTGATTTGGGGCGGGATTATTCTGACCCTGCTCAACTTTGCGACGTTGGCACTTGCAGGTCGTCCTTGGGGCGTGACTTCTGCCCTGGCAGTTTGGGGTGCAAAAGGCGCCACTTTAGTGGGTGTTGATGTAACTGCATGGGATTATTGGCAGAAAGCTGGCAATGCCAAAGCACTTGCAGAGTCGTTGTGGTTTGATATTACCTCGATGATGAACTTTGGCATCATGCTCGGTGCTTTGCTGGCAGCCAGTCTGGCTGGTAAATTTGCCCCGAATTTCAACATTCCGAAACGCTCGCTCATTGCTGCTGTTGTCGGTGGCATCATGCTCGGCTATGGTGCACGCTTGGCCTATGGTTGTAATATTGGCGCGTATTTCAGTGGTATCGCTTCAGGCAGTTTACATGGCTGGTTATGGCTGGTGTTTGCCTTTATCGGTAATGGTATTGGGGTGAAACTTCGTCCAATTTTCTTCCCGGAAGAAAAACCACAAGCTGAAAAAATTACAGGTTGTTAATTATTTAAACTAAAAAGCCCATCTTAATGATGGGCTTTTTTATCTTTAAGATTTAAAGCGCGGCTTTTAAATTACAACCATAACCCATGGTCTGCTGAACCTGACGATAAGTGGTATAGCGATCCAGAATAAAAGTATAGAAGTGATCGGCATTCGAAAAATTGTCTTTTAGATTTTCATTGGCAGCATTCGGCAATTGGATGTCATCGACCAGTTCCAGATTATAATGCCCCAAACGATACATATCGGCAAAATAAGCATTCATCATATCGCAATAGGCAATTTTACTTGGTTTTAATGCCGTACTGCTGACCAAATGACGGTTTAAAGTTTGCAGATTATTCACATCTAAAGGAAACTGGTGTGAGAAAGCAATACTTTCTAGTTTTTTAAATTTCTGAAAATCCTGAGCCAATTGGCTATTGAGTGCATCAAAACGTTGCTGTAATTCCTGCGCTGTCTGAACCTGATATTTGACTGGATCGACGACCGGTTTTTGTGGCTCTTTCGAGCATGCGGTTAATCCAATGAGCAGCGCCAATGACGTTAGCCATACCTTCATATCTATGCACTCAATCTAAATATAAACGCTTATTATGCCTGAAAGATGCCAGATGTACTGTTTAAAGTGTTTTCTCATTCATATAACGCCAGTAGCGTTTCGGTACATATTGAATATGCAGTTTCATATTGTTACGTGTCTGAATATTCACACTATTAAAATAATCTTTCCAGAGCTGATCATACAGCCATTCATCATCATCCAGTTCGATACTGAATGACTGACTGTGCCCAATCTGGATTTGCGGATCGATTGCTTCAGCATTCATCTCGACCTGATGTACCTGCTCTAAATCATAATAAATCCCGTAATTGCGCAGCTCATCATAAATCAGCCAGGATTGATCCTGATAGCGCTCCTGAAAATGTCGGGAAATAATCGGTAGAACATTAAAGTCCGGCTTAACCAGACTCAGGAATAGTCCATCCTTGGCCTTTTTAAAGCGTACAAAAGCCTCCATACGGTGCTTTTCCCGTCCGACTTGCTTGGCCCATTGCGACATACCGATAACTGCATGATGACCATAATCTTTATCGACAGGTCGCTGGTTTTTAAATACATAAACCGCGAAATCAAATAGAATCTGAAACGCTGCTTCTTGTTCCGACAGAAAAGTATAGTAAAAAGTACGCAAGCTGCTGGAGGAGACTTTTTGCTTGAGCCCCTGCCAGACCCGCTGTCCATGCTCATCATTAGAGCTAACATAAATAAATTCATCAAACAGGCCATTTTGTGCTTGTGGATTGGCAGTGATGCGGGCATTCAGTTCCTTAAACTCAAAAGCCCGAAATACACAACTGAGCAAGCCGGTCATGCTGCCATCAAAACAGTAACAGGCCATCAGAATGCCAGTCCAAGCTGTGGTGAAAGCTGCTGCTGATATTTAGATTGGCCAGACTGTAAAATTTGCTGACGGATCTGATGCGATTGCTGATCTTTCTTAAATTTTGGCGTATCAGCACAGCGGATAAAATGCTGTGCGCGGTTATATGCCACACCCATGCGTTTTAGCTGATCGATATGAATCTGACCAAAACGGCGTGCCTGTACAATTTTTTTGGCCGAACGTACCCCAATACCCGGTACACGCAAAATTATTTTATAGTCGGCACGGTTAATATCAACTGGAAAAGCTTCAGGATGTCGCAAGGCCCAGCTGAGTTTGGGATCAATATCCAGATCCAGATTCGGATGCTGGTCATCGACAATTTCATCGGCAGAAAATTCATAAAAACGCATTAACCAGTCGGATTGATATAGACGGTTTTCTCTTAACAAAGGCGGCGCTGAACCAACAGCCGGTAAGGCTTTTTCTTCAGGGTTAATCGGAATATAGCCGGAAAAATACACCCGTTTCAGCTTAAATTCCTTGTAATGCCGATCGGCCATTAAAATAATGTCTTGGTCAGTTTCGCTATGTGCGCCTACCACCATCTGTGTGGTTTGTCCGGCAGGTACAAATTTTGGCACCGATTTAATCAATTTGCGTTCATCTTTGAGCTGGATCAGTCGATCCCGCACAATCCCCAAATCTTTTTGTACTTCGGCATGGGTTTTTTCAGGCGCAAATTTCTGTAATCCGGATTCAGTCGGCATTTCCAGATTAATACTCATGCGGTCTACGTATAGTCCGGCTTCGGTAATGATTTCCTGAGATGCACCCGGAATGGTTTTCAAATGAATATAGCCATTAAAGTTTTCTTCCAGTCGCAGTTTTTTCACCACCTGTAGCATCCGCTCCATGGTGTGATCCGCTGATTTAAAAATACCCGAGCTTAAAAACAGACCTTCAATATAATTACGGCGGTAAAAGTTCATGGTCAAATCCACCACTTCCTGCACGGTAAATGCTGCTCGCTTGACGTCATTGGAACGGCGCGAAACACAATAAGAGCAATTAAAAATACAGACATTGGAAAATAGAATTTTCAGCAAGGAAACGCAGCGGCCATCTTCGGTGTAGCTATGACAAATACCATTGCCGGTATTTCCTACCCCTTTGTCTTTATTTTTACGATTGCTTCCACTGGATGAACAGGACACATCATACTTGGCAGCATCGGCTAAAATTTGCAGCTTTTCACGGATACGATCAGACATGAGCTCAGAAAGATTTGACCAAAATGCTATTATAAAGTCTTCAATTGCAGCGCTATAGTTGATCTGTCTGGCTAGCGACATAGCGTGTCGTGAGAAATGTAAATGACAGCTAAGCAAAGTTTAAGTATTTCAAAATAAAATAACCAATATGATTTGCTTAATTTTGAACTCAAGGGCAAAGTAAAAACATAACAAGGAGCAAATCTATGTCTTTATTAGAAAATCTCGGAATTAAACATCCTATTTTCTTGGCGCCGATGGCAGGTGTCTCTACAGCTGAACTTGCAGCTGAAGTGTCCAATCAAGGCGGCTTGGGTTCACTCGGTTTGGGAGCCAGCAGTATCGAGGCAGCACGACAACAGATTTTAAAAACTCAAGAATTGACAGACTGCCCTTTTCAGGTGAATTTTTTCTGTCATGACAGTGTGCCCCTAGATGAAGCTGTCGCGCAGGCATGGATCGCACAGTTTAAAAATAAATTTATTGAATATGGGGCGCAGCCACCCGAGCATTTAAACTGTATTTATCCGAGCTTTAAAGACAATGATGACTTCCTGAATCTGGTGCTGGAAACCAAACCACGGGCGGTCAGTTTTCATTTTGGCATTCCGCATCCGCATCAGATTCAAGCCTTAAAACAGGCAGGAATTTTAACCATGGTTTCTGCGACCAATTTTGCCGAAGCCAAAGCCATCGAAGCTGCCGGAATTGATATTATTATTGCCCAAGGCATTGAAGCCGGCGGTCATCGTGGAATTTTCAGTACCAAATTCGATGCTTCGGTCAAAACCTCTAATCTGGTGAAACTGATCAAACAGCATTGTTCCCTGCCGATTGTAGCGGCAGGCGGGATTATGGACGGCCAACAGGCAAGACAAATGCTGGATTTCGGTGCCGATGCCGTGCAACTTGGCACTGCATTTGTACAGTGCAAATCGTCCAATGCCAACGAGGCTTATCGTAAAGCCCTGCTTTCCAAGCCACTCACTCAAGTCAGTGCCAGTATTTCCGGTCGCCCTGCTCGCGGAATCATCAACCACTGGCATATGGATGTCGACACACCCGATCGTCTGGATGTGCCGGCTTATCCTTATACCTATGATCTGGCCAAGCAATTACATGCTGCTGCAGCCAAACAAGGCGATCAGGGTTATGGCGCGTTCTGGGCAGGCTCAAATGTGGCACAAATTCGTGAAATGGAAGCGTCTGATCTGATCAATCAGCTGGTGCTGGAAATGAAACATCTCTAAAATTTATCAGCATAAAAAACCTCTCTAATTAGAGAGGTTTTTTATTCAGTCGGACTTAGCGGGTAAGTCGATGCCAGGCATCTTTGACTGCAAACTTGGCTTCTTCCCAATTTAAACGGGATTCACCTTTCACCTGTTCCCACTTGGTCCGTAGTTCAGGTTCCGCATGGTCAAAATCTGTATCACGATCATACATGGCACGGTTTTCATAACCTACGCGATAAGCGCCGCGATAGTCACGATCATAATCTAGATCGCTGTAGCTATTCCGCGTTTCATTAAAATACGGGCGATTATGATACTCATCGCGCCAGTAATTATCTTCGGCAATCAACTGGTCGGGATGCTGGTAGTTATCTGCCTGTTTTTGGCGATCTGATGTTGCAATATCATTACCGGCAATGCCACCAACCACACCACCGATAATGCCGCCCACCACTGCACCTGGAGGACCACCGACCAGACCTGCAACGGCCCCTACAGCAGCACCACCTACTGTACCCGCACCGGTCGCGGCCAGATTATCTTTGCCTTCATTCATATCTGGCACATTCGGATTATCTTTTTCAGGAGTATTTAAATCCGGACGTGCATTGGCATCAGTAGGATCTATATTTAAGCCTTCGCTGCGTTCTTGTGGCAATTCCGTTGACGTTTTATGGCTAAATTCTGTGACTGGACGATTGGTATTTGTCATTACAGATCTCCCTTGGTGATGACTACAAACAAGAAGGATCACCTCCTGTTCATATTAGATGAATCCATCATAGAACAAGTTTAAGTAAGCAATATCCAAGTCCTGTCCGGTTTAAGTCAACAAAATGTTGTGCTATGTATTTGACCGGCTGAAGTGTAAACAGCGTGCTAAAATCGACGCGCTCAAGATAAAAAAGGTAGTATTTCTACACAAAACATATTTCTTGATTACCTCCTACTAGCCTGCCATCATTTGGACTCTAATAAATTGACCTGTTCGACCTGAACATCACTCATGGTTGAGCCATGTTCAAGTAAAGTATTAAAATAATCTTGTACTATACGATATTGATCAGCCGTATTTTCTACCTGATACATGCTCTGACGAAACTCGTTGCTTGAACGCAGACCTTTGGTATACCAGGCAATATGTTTCCGGGAAATTCGGCAACCGGAATACTCGCCATAAAACTCATATAGCTCAGCCAAATGTCCCAATAGAACATCCTTAACTTCTGTAATACTCGGCGCATCCAGATATTGGCCAGTTTTTAAATAATGGGCAATTTCACGAAAAATCCAGGGACGACCTTGTGCTGCACGTCCGATCATGATGGCATCTGCACCGGTATAATCCAGCACATATTTGGCTTTTTCAGGACTGTCGATATCTCCGTTGGCAATCACGGGAATATTCAACATGTCTTTTACATCTTTAATGAGGGAATAGCGTGCGGTATTTAAATACATATCTTCACGGGTACGGCCATGTAAAGCCAGCGCCGCAATTCCGGCATCTTCCGCACGTTTTGCCACCCGCATGATATTTTCATGACCATTTAAATACCCCAGACGGGTTTTTAAAGTTACCGGCACATCGACCGCAGCCACGACGGTATCCAAGATACGGGCAACTAAATCTTCATCCTGTAGCAAGGCTGAACCGGCTAATCGATTGCAGACCTTTTTAGCTGGACAGCCCATATTAATATCAACAATTTGTGCACCATTGGCCACCTGATAACGCGCAGCCTCAGCCAGATCTTGTGGATCTGAACCGGCAATCTGGGCTGAGATAGGCGCCAGCTCCCCATCAAAATTGGCACGGTAGAGACTTTTTTTGCTCATACGCAAAGTTTTGTCTGAGGTCATCATTTCACTGACCGCATGACCTGCACCAAAATACTTGCACAAGGTTCTAAACGGACGGTCAGTCACACCTGCCATGGGAGCCACCCAAAGCTTCCTATCTATTGATCTTCCAAACAATTCTTCAATTACATTGTTTTTGCTCAAAATCTTTAACCTCGTTTAACTTCGTTTAGTCGCTTCGTATTGACTTTTAGTGTCCTTTGATTGCACCCTACTTGCACCCCAATATTTTAATGGTGCAAATTCATGGGAACAGTCACTAAGCGACAAACAAAAGACGGCACAACCCGGTATAGAGCTCAAGTCCGTGTACAACGTCAAGGCTACCCTGAATTCAAACAATCAAAAACCTTCAGCAAAAAATCATTAGCTGAGGACTGGATCAAACGCACGGAAGCAGAAATCGAATTGCACCCTGAAAAAATGTTGAATCCGGCGGTGCAAATAAAGCACAAAACGCTCAGGGAGTTCATTTTTCAGTATTTGGAAGAAGCAGACAGCTTTGCCAGGACAAAAACAGGAGCACTACAGCACATCGCTAGTTTAGATATTTCTGAGAAGAATATCTATTCTTTAACACGACAAGACTTTTCTGATTATGCAATTATGCGAAGAAAAGGCGATCCAGTTAAAGGAACTGATGGTGTCGCACCTGCCACCATCTTAAAGGACTTAAGCCATATCAAAGCTGTCATCGTTCATGCAGAGTTTGTATGGGGCGAACCCTTAGAGACTGTACTAATTGAATTTGAAAAAGCCATGATTGGTTTACAGAAGTCTAGAATTGTGACTCGATCCAAGCAGCGTGATCGCTTACCAACAGCCGAAGAACTTCAAATGCTGACCAACTATTTCTATAAAAGCTGGAAACGGGTCAAGAATTCAACACCGATGCATCTGATCATGTGGTTTGCTCTCTACACTGCCCGCCGTGAAGATGAGCTGTGTTCATTGCGCCTGGATGATTACGATGACCTAAATAGTCAGTGGTTAGTCAGAGATGCTAAGAATCCGAATGGATCCTTAGGTAATCATAAATATGCCCACATGGAACCAAGGGCCATCAATATGATTGACGAGTTCATGAAGCTAGAAGTCCGAGATCGAATGCTTGCCTTGGGATATGACAAGAATCTTTTAATACCAGTGAATACGCGTACCGTGTCGACTTACTTTACCCGGGCATGTAATGCATGTGGTATTAGTGATTTGCGCTTCCATGATTTACGCCATGAAGCCGCGACCCGTTATGCAGAAGATGGCTTTACCATTCCTCAGCTACAGACTATCACTCTTCATGAATCGTGGAATACCCTTAAGCGATATGTGAATCTTAAAAAACGCGGTACCCGATTGGAGTTTGAGGAAGCGATCCGTGTTGCAGAAGATAACTATAATAGTTATTACAAGGAATGGAGTAAGAAACAGCGCTACATGGCATTGGTTGATAAAGATGATGCCTTTGAAGATGAAGGTATAATTAATGTTGAGTTTGATTTCATTAAAAAGCACCTGGATGTATTCATTGAGATTCACCAAAACAATAAATACTTTAAGCGACTGCATGTAAATAAGCTAAACAGCAATAATCCATTCGCCTGGGATAATTCTAATAGTCGATTTGTGGCTCATGATATTCAATTAGCTTGGGAAGACTGGTTTACTGAGAATGGAAAGGTAGATTGGGATGAATTACCGGAAGGAAGTACGCATTTTGGAATTAGGGATCTTACCCTGGTGAAGAAACTTAAAACTCGTACTTATGTGTGGGAAGCATCTATTCAAGGCTGGATAGATAGTTTTGGACAGTATTTGATTGATGATAAGCATGTCGAGAAATAAAAATGATGCAGGATTGGGCTGATATTGTGGATGGGTGGAAGGAGTAAAAATGATCTCTATTTTGAATAAAGTGCATAATTTAAAGAAGAGTAATTGTTAAAAATGAGCAATATCATAAAATTTAAAAGGCGCCGAGTATCTCAAGGGATTATCCTTTCAGGGACAACAGCTAATAATGAAAACGGTATAGTTGCTAAAGACTTAAGTAGGCAGGATTTAATGTTTTATGGGTTATATTGGGATAATATAATCTTGACTCAAATCCCTTATATAGATTGCTCTGATGAAGTTGTTAATGAGTTTAAAAGCAATGGTGTTATTGATTTTTATAGGAATGCTCCTCCGGAATCAATGCATAGTTCCCAGTTTCAGCGCTTAGCCTTGGAATCTCTTATTGCTTGTCAAAGTGTAAAAAAACAGACCAAAGACTCTGACTGGATTATTTATAATAATGTTGCTGCTGGATTTAATAGCATTGAATCGGATGATCTACTGGAACAAGATTCAATTAGGATTGAGATAGCAAAATGTCTGCCGTATCCAAGTACTTATGTTCCTATAGATGTATTAAGGAGATTTAGGGAAGATCATATTGAGCAGCTAGACAATCTTCATTATACAAAATACAAACTTTTTAGGACTATCTCTGCCTTTGATGATAAAGACCGGCGTGCTTTATCTCGCCAAAATGAAATTATTCAATTCGATAAAGCTGTGACTGAGTATCAGGAAGTTTTTGCTTCAAGATTTCCATCATATTCACTTAAACCCATAATTAGTGATATCAAAAGCAATAGGCCTAAATTATGGGAAGCTAGTACCGCAATCGGGGATATGATGTTAAGTGGTGGCACTTTGTCTGGCGCGTACTTGGTAGGAAAAACACTTTTCAATATGCTGGGATCAAAACAGAAGATTCATGAAGCTAAACAGAATTCACCGCAATTCCATTTTATTTCCTCTGCAATAGACAAAGGGATAATTCTTCAAAAAATAAGGGACAATTAAAGAGCCTTAATATATACCCCCCATATTCACATTCACATTCGTCGTAATTGAATGAGCTGTGCAGCCCTCAAATGAGGGCCTTCACAATAGCGCCATGACGGGCCTTACAGTCGTTATATTTAGCCACGGTATCAACACCCCATCGCAGCCACGCCTCACCAGAATTGCTTTCAATGGTCTTTATGTTTGGACATGGTTGCTTAAGATTTACCGGAACTGTTGGCGTGATGTATCGCTTCGTTGAGCAGCCCGCGACCTGCGTCATCGCTGCAATTATTGCGATAGACATCACGGTAGACGATCCGATCCACTTCTTTAATGATGTACTCGGTTTTGGTTTGTAGCTCGGCTTTATCAGTTTCATAATCTTCACTCGCTTCGATTGCGTCTGCTTGCTGTTGATCCATTGCATCACGGTGCTGCTTTTCCAGTTTAGCGATGCGGTCGCTGCATAGAATGTCTGCTTTTTTAATCTTCCCAGACAAATGATTGGTATATGCAATCTGCCCTACCCATAAAAAGAAAAAGACCGCAATTGCGATCCAGTATTTGAATTTCCATAAGGCTATGAGTATTGGCATTAGAATTCCTCCACTGGCAGTAAATCAACGGTTTGGCCAGCTAAACTGTGATTGCAATCAGATAAGAACTGAATTTTCCCATCAGTGATAAATGAGTGGCATTGGCTTGGATGACCTTGATTTACCATCAATGACGGTGTGAATGTCGGCTTTTCTAAATTGCCATTAAAACCCCACCGGATACGATGCTGCTCACCAACATGGATGGGGTGTAAGGTTTTACATCCCGGACACTCAATGAAATAAATCCCATTTGATTCAAGCAAAACATTACTTACTTTTTTAAATTCAGCCATTATTGCGCCCCTATACATTTTTGATGACGTTCAACCTGCCGGGTCCATACCCCATAGCAATTGTTAGAGCGAATACTGCAGTCACGCTTGGCCACATACTTCCATTTCAAAAGTGACTTGCACGCCTGGACATATTCACGTGCTTTTAGATGGCGAAGCATTGAAGATCCAGACCAGGCACCAGTGCCGTACTGATACGTGAAATCCAGATACAGGTCATATTCAGGCTGTGAAATTGGAGTATTCAAAATGGTTTTATTGAACCGTTGTGCATCTTTATCCATGTGCAGTTTGAGATATTGAAGTGCAGTTTTGCGATCAATCGCCGGATCTGACAATTTGACGCGCACACCATTTGGATAAACCGTGGTGCCGTGGCCAATGGTTGGCACGTCGCCTTTGACTGGAATAACCGGCTTTGATGTATAACCTTCTTTTTGTGCTGTTGCTTGAACTTGCTCATCGCTAGGACCAGTAATCATTTTTTGACCACCAACCCCCATAGCTAGAATCAATGATGAACCAATCACATAATATTTAGTCTTGTTTTGCATCCCATTGCCCTCGCAATTTAGCAATTTTCAGTTCATGTTCTTCTTGCTCACGTTGATCTTTACGTTTTTGAAATTGCTTGTTTGATAAGTAGTTTGCAAAACTAATCGCAAGACCGGCCAAACCTATCGAAACACCAATTAAAAAACCCCAGTCCCAAGTAGCAAGCCAGGAAATAATTGTGATTCCAGTGCCTGCAGTGGTTGCTACTGGTCCCGAAGCATCTGCCATTTGTGTCGCATCAGCCATTGTGCCCCCTAAATTTTGGTAATAAAAAAGCACCCGAAGGTGCTGTTGTTTGGTTAAGTTTAGACTTCTATTTCTGAATGCTGTCCAGTAGGTGCTGGCCTTAGGATCACTTGGTTTGAAATGAATACTCTAGTACCTAAATTGTAGGCTGTACCGGACGTACATAGTACCGGACCAGATCCACCGTCAATCTGCACCCGATACTCTGGGTGCTTAACCGAGGTGATGGTACCGATATATTCCGCATGGGTGGGATTAAGCAGCTTTCGTAATTCAAATAGAGGATTCGTCACGGCTGATACGCTCCACGGTAATAGTTTCATTGACCTTGTTATGCGAGAAACTGCCACTCACCCCATCAATTACGCCCCACCACTGGCCATTAAAAGCAATCGTTTTACCCGGTAGCATCTCGCCAATTTCTTGGCTGACCGGAATATCTGAGAAAGTGTGCAGCTCCTGAATATTGGCTTTGACCAGTTCATTTTTGCCGAAACTCGCACCCGATACCACATTAAACAATGGACCAGTGACCGTCTCTAACGGTACATCACCCGAAGTGCCGCGCTGCTGTACTTTCAGACTTTCACCGCTACGGCTATTCACTACGGTGATGGCATTAAAGTCAGCGATATATTCATCGTTCTGTTTGATGCTCTGCTGCATCACCAAACTTTCAGACAGTAAAATATCGTAGTCATCAACTGTCATCGCATCCCAGTAACCTTTCTGGTACCGTGGCAAAATAGTCAGTGTATTACCGGCTTTCTGGCTATAGATAAAGCCACCACCTGCATCAACGATCTGCTTGATTGCATCGATGGGTGCCAGTTCTGCATAACTCAGGCTTTCAACCGGTACAATCCAGCCCAATTCCTCAATTAGCTTCCAGTCGAGGTTGGTACCACTATTCGCTCGATCCAATTCTGCTTGCACCAGTTGCACGGATGTTCGCTCGTTATCTTGAATAAATGAGCGTGAAGGCCCATATTTATCAGAATTTAGAGCTGTAACACTTCGACCAGGATAAGTGTATAAAACACTGGCAAAGCGTCGGGTCTCTTCTGGATCTTCCAGCAGAATATGATGCTCGAACCCATTGATCATAACTTTGAGAATCACTGGCTGACTGTTAATCGGCTGCAGCTTATCTTTTTCAGTGTGAGCTACAGTGATTGAATAGGTCCAGCACCATTGAGACCGACTGGTACTATAGGTGCCATCCATGACTTTAATCTTCTCGCCGGTATCTAATCGCTCGGCTGTTAATGTATTCACGATATACCACCAGTTCCTGTTCGGCAGTGCTGGAATACAGTCATCTGCACCAAAATTTAAAACAACATTGTGTGAATCAACATCATGACAGAGACAAATAAAGTTTAAATCTGTACTACCCTGATATGGCTGAGGTTCAGGCTTTGGCCAAGGCACAACCGGATGCTTGCGGTAATGAATCGCTTTGGCTTTATCCCATGGCAAATATGACTTGGTGACAATCTCAAGGCCTTTATCCCACTCAAATGAGAATCGCTTTTCAAAGACATCGGCGACTTCATGCGAATAAGTAAAAGTCTTGCGCAGGCGGATCATCTCCTGCCAGACGGTTTCACGGTTATGACGCAGCTTGATAGTTTCTTCATGCATATATCGCTGATGAATAAAGCGTTTATCACCTTCTTCCCAGATCATATAAGCATCAGAACTTAAACCGGTTGCTTGCTCATGGATGGATCTAATCGCCCGGGTTAATGATCCTGCCTGCTCATACTGAATATTTGCCTGATTAGAAATCACCAAACCCCGATCATAAAAAAGAGCCTCATTTGAGACTCTTAAGGTTGGTTTGGCCCACGGTATTTCTGTCGTACTTAAGGCTGCTATCGCTTTCTGGTAGCGCATATCAAAACCATAAGACACCCCGACCAGATGGTTGATATCGAATAGCGCTTGGAATTGGGCATTAAATCCAGTTTGAACCACAGCATCCACTGCACAATACTGATCAATTCTGACTGCAGATAATTCAGTTATAAAGCCGGTTTGCAGCTGTACATTTAGCTGAGCCATCTGGCCTGTAACCGCACTGAATTCCGCATTAAACCCGGTATTGATCCGTGCATCCAATACATCATTGCTGTAGCTGACTGCCTTAAACTCAGCAATGACTATTGTGCTGATTACAGAATCGAGAGAAGCAAGATTTTGAACATCACCACCGAAGTTAAGATCGGTAGAGCCTGTGACGGGATCTTTAAAGTTAAGATTTACCTGGTGGCCATCGGGTGGAATATAGTTCGACACATGTCCACCTCATTTATGTTGATGGTCGTAGGATCAGTGAATTCATCATGAGTGTGCTGCCCAGCACCAGATCAGGATTGGCCAATATGATATCGGATCCAACTGCAAAGTCAGCAACTGCTTTCCCTTCACCGTTAAATAAACGTGCCCAAACCGCGGTACCTGATTTGATAACTGTCGCTGCGTCCGTCTGATTCAACTCTATGTGATCAGTATGCACCTGTTTGATTGAGGGCTTAGGCAGCGTCAATGTCACCAGTCTGGCGCTATTATTTGGAGCTACACTGACGTTTACAGGCTTCTCATCTTCATAAAAAACAAAGGTAGCATTTGCGCTACCTTGATCTAAAAAGTTGGCCAGCGCCTGAAGTTGAGCCAGTCCTGCAGCTAAAGAGGTTTGAATCATTTTGCCACTACCCCATCACTGATTACTGCGTTATATTTACGATTTGGATCAAGTGCAACTACAAAGCACTCAAGCCCTATCGCTAGATTCCGAATCGCATATTGACCGTTTTTATCCGAGTGGGTGTGCCAGATTTTATTGCCGGTTTCACGCTGATAAGCAGTGACCTGAACTCGCGGGAAAGTATTTCCAACTTTTTTGGTTAAACCCTTTATTTTTCCAAAACCATGAACAGGTAGCGTCGGGGGAGATAAGCGCAATCGCCTAACCTCTTGCCCTCTGAACAGTTTAATTCTCATAACACTGGCTCCATTGGCATAATCACATGCGCCTGAGTACCAGCACTTACAGAATTGGCTACATACGCATGAAGAATCTTATTGCTGTAGTCCGCTTCCTCTAGTATGCGCGGCATATCCGCAGTTCCCGTACCAACTAAATTCACACTGGCCTTAAGGTTCAGTTTATAGATGCCTTTTGCAACCCCAAGAAACTGCCTTGTAGATTTCTCATATAAAGGCAATGGTTGGGCGGCCAACGTGCCTATACTATCGAGAAAACTAGATAAACTATTCTCCGCAGCAGCAGCATACCAAAGAAAGTTTGTGTTACTAGAACCATCAATAACCTCAACTTGACCAATAAAACCTCGCTGGTTAGTTAAGTACGTCGGGGATAAAACATTCGTTGTATGGGGGCTGCCGAAATACCCGCCTATTACAAGCGGATAATCAAGTTGATCATAAGATAGAACGCTCACCGGGAATACACCGCAAAAATTCCCTCTATTTGAACCAACCGACATATTATAAGTAAAACCAACGTGATAAAGACTGCCGATTACATACCCATCACCATAGGTTGATGCGCCCTGCGAATATGTCCAGTTGGCGTGACTATCGTTATTAATATTTGATCTAAAATCCCATACCAAGTCACTATTGGCATCAGCACGAGCAGCGTTTGCAGTATATGCAAATGGATCAGTGATAACACCTGTGGCTTCATTAGCAGTCTTACCTACACAGACAGCAATACCGTGTCGTGCATTTGTGAGCGTTTGAAATACTAGGCGCAAGTACAAATCACTATTATCTTTGTGCTTTAGTTTATACAGGTGGATGTGGTTCGCCACCTCATACACCAATTCCCATCCTAAGGGTGCAACACGTGTGGCAAAACCGCCTGCAATTGATAGTGGTGCATCATCAATAGTCATTGTCACGGTATTGGTTGTGACAGAATCAATGTGAAACTCACCATTGTTAATTGCTGCCAGATTACCACTATCAATTTTTAAAACACGATCTGCAACATAGCCATGCGAACCACCATAAGTCAGTGTGACTTGATTGCCAGATACCGTGACATTAGAAACGGTCTGTACATTATAGCCTTGCACAAACATACGCTTGAAACGATCCGGGAAAAGTGCGCGTGACCCTGTAGATATATCGATACCGACATCTGAGAAAGCAAATAATTTAGTTTGCGTCTGCTTCATTGCCATTTTTATTCACCCACAAAAAAGACCGCAAACAGCGGTCACATTGATTTTAATTTGAATTTTAAACAACGCGGTCAATATCACCGCGTAGCATGATCTGGAATTGATCTGACAGCACCGCTGGCTCTGACTGTTTCACTGTACGAATCACCCATACCGGGAAGTTTGCAGCAACTGTATTAAAGCGCAAGACATTGCCATTGGCCCAACCTGTACCCCAACCTTCTTTTTTAATGGTGAAGTACGGCACACCAGTCACTGGATTAACCGGCGCATAGTCAGCATTAGTCGAGCCTGTTAACGTTAATCGTCCTGTGTATTCACCCACACAATAGAAGTTCTCCGGACTGGTGAAAACAACTGCCCAGCGCTCTTGAATCGCACCCTTGTTTGTGACTTGCAGCGGATACAGTGAATCATTGTAGTTAGCAGAAATCCCCGATCCTGTTGGCTCATCATTCCAGACACTACTCCAGGCTTGCTGCACAAACTTACGGGTATAACGCGCTTGCATATCACCAATAACTAAAGCAGAACCCACAATGGTATCTACTGAATCATAGTTATGAGTCAAGGGCTTGGTGAAGGTTAGCTGACCATTGATCTGCACATCACGAATTAAACCCATATCCTGATAACGATATTTCACTGCCAGTGGTGCAACCAGATTACCCAGCAAAAAGTCACCACCCAACGTCACACGGCCATAATCATAATCAACGGTGTACAAATCGAAAGCTACTTTCGTTCCGTTAGCATCTTCAAGCTCAGCCCATGAAATACGCTGATCGTTCAGGTCATATGTGGTCCCTGCAATTGCACTTGGCAACTCTTGCGCTTTACTTGAGCTGACAATACCAATACCACCCACCCGAAAGATTGGCACCCGGCCATCAATCGGCAAACGAGTTGCTGATAGGCCTAAAATTTCAGAATCCAGTGGAATATACGTATAAGCGACTGCGTTATAGCGTACGGATGAAGCATCAACCCAGACCGGCACATTGATATAAGTATCGACTCCCTCCTGATATTCCAGCAGCGGGTCATACCAATCATTTGCTTCAATGTCTGCTCGGTTGGTTTCGGTGATTTTGGTTTTGGTATAAAAGTAAATCGTGACAAAGCCATTATCCCAATTGACCTGACCATGCGCACGACTGGTTTCAATCACACCGTTTTCATCAGCAGTCAGTGTGAGTTGACCGTATTCAAGCGATGTCACGATAATAGTCATTGACTGTGGGCGAACTGGGATAATTGGTGTTCTAAAGCTGATTTTATTAATTGGTGGTAAATCGGTCGTAGTAATTAGCGACTCAAGTGTCAGTGAATTGGCTTGCCCTGGTGTCCATGAGCTCAGTTCAATCTCACCAGTGCCAAGTCGAATTAAACCCGATTGAATACCACTACCATTGCTCGGATTGATATCACGATAAATCAAACCATCTCTATCAATGAAGGTGCTGTCACCGAGTTTAAAGCGAACCGATCCAGATAAAATCTGCTCACTAAAGCCATAGGTGAGATCAAATTTCATTGCATCTGCTTGCACAGTTTCGGTTGAGCTATTGGTACCCGATGTGTCTCGATAATGCGCCTTAATCCCAGTAGTTTCGCTATAGGCTTTATATGTTGTACTTGAAAGCACCACATTACTTGGTTGCGACTGATAAATTGTCATAATTTCACCTATTATGCTGAAACATAGCCAACCCACGGGTTGACTTGCATTTTGTATTGCGTTACAGCGGTTCCGGTTACTGATGGGATTGCTGATGAGGACCCAGAACTGCTACTAGAGCCAATTTTAACGGTCGCGGTAGTTGCGCTATTTACCGGTGGCTTAGCTACTTCTTTTTCATAGAAGTAGCCAGTGACAATACTTGGAGTCATTACCACAGCGCCTGTTGTGTAATTTATTGTGCCCTGCGTGGCACCAAAGCCATCTTTCAGATTTCCGAGCCCATCATCAATAACAACTAGTGTGACCTGATCACCTAAATTTGATGTTAACGGGATTTCTAGCATCACAGAGTTTGGCTGTAATGCATTGCCGGTTCCTACGGTAAAATTGATCTGTTGACTTGCGTTTGGAATAACTGGCGGTACCGCCTGCTCTTTCTTGTCTCCATAATCGTAAGTGATGGTGAATATTGTGCCTTTTTGCGGCAACTCATTCGGTATGATTTCACCAATACCCAGAGCGCTATTCACAAAACCAGTTGCATCACCAGTTAAATTTCCCATTGCATTCGATGTTGCTGACTTGGCCACACCATTTAGCATCCAGCTGATCGTCAGGCTATTTGCTGCCACTGCCTGATGATCCAGTTCAAATGGAATTTTTGCAGGCAGCACAGGTAAATCAGCTCGTTGATAGGTTGCAATCGGTGTACCCCAGTTCAGCAGGATCGGTGTGTCTACATCCGGCAAAGCACCTGTGGTGAGTAACCAAGAGCCAGTTTCGTAATTGATCATGCCCGAACCAAAAGATGGACTGGCAGCCTTTAACTGGCCTGAACCATCATCTTTAAGCTCATAGAACTTGCCCTGCGACATGTATGAAATCGAAAGTGCACCAGGTGCAGGAATTGGAATTAAAACTCCGGTCCAGTTGGTGCTTTGGTTATTTTGAGTCACCGGAATGGCATGACTCTGGTAATACTGATTCGGTGCAGCTGCTGGTTTAAAAGTAATATTCAAACTTACGGTGCCTGTTGGTGCTGATGCGGTCCATTGAATTAAGCCACGCTGATAATCAATCGTTCCGACTTGAGTACCTTGAGTATTTTTCAGCAGGCCACCCTGATCGGTGATCTGTTGGCCTTGCAATGTGAATGACACACTGGAAGGAATCACTGCTGAACCGATATAGAGGTTCTGACTGACACCAACATTCATGCCGGGATAGTTGACCGTGATGGTACCTTCATTACCTGCAACTAGCACCACGCTTTCACCAGCCGCGTTCACATCAATGATCGGTGTTTCGGTCTGAGCTGATGGAATCAACTGAGCAAAGATGCTTTTGGCATTTACCGTAAATTCGCCCACATTCGCATCAGAAGCCAACGCTGTGGATGAGTAATACAGGCCGGTATCAGCGACCAGGGTATCGCGGATAATGGTTTTTGATGCCTGCAATTCATACCATTGTTTTGCGGATAGCCCCACAAAGTCTGTTTCCAGTGGGTCGTTGATAGCGTAGGTTGCGACCTTATATTCAATTTCTTCTTTATCAATCACCATCTTGGCAATGCGTGTCTC
The DNA here is from genome assembly GCF_013417415.1 of Acinetobacter sp. YH12254. Lineage (NCBI taxonomy): Bacteria > Pseudomonadati > Pseudomonadota > Gammaproteobacteria > Moraxellales > Moraxellaceae > Acinetobacter > Acinetobacter sp. YH12254. The sequence continues at coordinate 33,857 of NZ_VPEB01000004.1, forward strand.
TACTTTAGTGATCCGCACATACTGCTCGCGCTCCAAGGTTTTACCTTCATCCGAAATCAATACAATAGTATCGCCTACCGATGCCTCAACTTCCTGTGGCCACATCACGACCTGCAGTGATGACATGCCCTGCCAGTGTGTATCAAGAGGCGTACCGGCAATCTGTCCGCCTTTTGCCAGATAGTTTTCCACCCGGTTCTGGGCAGACTGGCGTTCATCGATCCAGTTTTTGGTGCTGAATAGCAGTGCGGAGACGTTTGGATCTGCAGGCAGCTCAGATACAAAGACCGTTGCACCCATCAATAAATCAGTGTCTTCAGTGGTAACCGCCGGAAAGACTTTACGCATGGAGACATCACCCATGGTTCGATCCATCTCGGACACATCATTGAACAGGTTGTTGCTAATGCCATCCTGAACCACTACACCAGAATATTTACCGCCACCGTCCGTGTTATCAGTCAAGCGTTCAGACTTGTAAATCACTAAATCTTTAGTTTCAATCGCCATCGTTTAACTCCGTAAAGCGTAAGGTCACGTTGTAATAATCATCCAGTGATACAGCTGGAATTCCTTTCACTGGATCGGCTTCTAAAGCGCCATCCTGGTGGTTAAATTTGACAGTGAATTGCCGGCTGTCATGCGGCTGCTCAAACTGCAGTTTGAAATTCTCTCCCTGCAGCTTGGACCACTCCAGGACAGTCCGCAGTTCACGAAGCTTAATCCAGCCCATTTGTGGATCTGCCGGTTGCAAGGTAATTGGTCGACCAGACTTCTTTTTACCTTCCTGAATGATCAAAGTGCCATCCATGGTGTAGGTCTGACTTTGCTCAATGGCCTTCCATGAGAATTCATCAGGCCATAAAAAACCGTCCTCTAATGGGACGGTTTCTGATGTTGCTAAGCGAATAAGTTTCATGTTGAACCCTTAAGTGTTCCTAATTGTTTAAGGATCTGGGTTAATGGATTTACTTGATCAGCATTAACCTGAGCATCCACATATTGTCCATTACCTGCCTCGATCCGAATTGTGGTCTTTGGAGTAGAGTCAATATCCCTAACTGATGGTGCAGAAGGAATGGACGGCGCATAGTCATTCAGGTTACTGGAGCTAGTCTTGCCAACCGATGGACTCATATTTTTCAACATTAGATCAATATAGTCCTTGTTGTTTGCAGCCATTAGATTTACAGCTTTAAAGTCCACGGCGAATCCAGGAATATTCTTACCAGCCTCATACTGATATTGCATAAGCGCATTTTTACGAGTCGATGCAGACGCATTAAATAGCTCATTTGCTTTACGGTTGATTTCCTTTTCATCACTAAAGCCTTGCGAGCGCAATGCCTGCTTCACACCCTCAAGCGTATATTCAGTACGCGATTTTCGCCCCGCCATGCCTCGCTCAGTTACAGAATTAGCATTTACTGCTGCCATTGCTGCCTGTCGCGCTTCCTCCCATGCATCGCGTGTTGCATTACCACTGGCTACACCACGACGGCCTAGATCATCAAATCCGTCACCTGCATTTCCTGTGGCATTACGAACACGGTGTAAGCTTTCTTCCATGTCGTTACTAGCCCTAACTGTGGCCTTGCCAGTCTCACTTATTTCAACCTGTAAACCGTGACTTGCAGCTTTGGCTTGAACTGTTGCAATCTGAGCTTTATCTCCGGTTGAAATAGCAGCATTTAGCATCTGTATATAAGCCTGCTTAATGGCTTCAGCAGTTGCTTGACCGCTCTTGCTTACTACATCAAAATTTCGCTGAGCACTAATAGCAGCATCATTTAGCTGCTCTTTAGTTTTTATGCCAAGTGCTGCAAATGCAGCCTCCACAGGATTTAAGGCAGCTGGCAATTGTGCAGCTTTTTTCTCAATCAAACTTATGCCGAATGCAACCTGCTCACCAGTAATCAAACCTTGTTTCTCAAGTGCAATTAATGAGCTTTTTGCATAATCCAGTTCAGCACGAGTCTGAGCGGTGTCAATCGCCTTGTTAAGGTTGGATGCTAGAGCCAATCCAGTATCAATACCTTTTTGCTTATACTGATCAAGATTGCTGAGAATGATCTGAACATCATTGGTCGCGGATTGAAAGGCAAGTGAGAATTTACCCTGTAGCTGCTCTGTGCTTAAGCCTGTGCGCTCCAAAGCTGCTTTCATTACAGCTTCAGTGATTTGAGCATTCTTTTCCGCTTCCTTTGATGTTCCAGCAAAGGCTGCACGCGCATTAGTCTCAAAAACAAGTAAATCTTTGCCATCCAGCGCTTTTCTGAGACTTACTTGTAATTCGTCAGCTGTAATTTTACCCTGATCTTTCAGTGCGATCAGAGCTGTAATGGAGTCGTTAATCCCTTGAGTTGAGTCAAATTTCATGGCATTGGAAATTTTCTCCAATGCCTCTTTAGTTGGCTCGCCCTTTTTAATCAACTCATCAAATTCAGCAATTAATTTCTTGGATTCTTCAGTGAGCTGATAGGTCTTATCACGCGCTTTCTCTGCGGCGGCAGCAAATGAAGCTTTTACCTCAGCCGCAGCCTTGGTTCTGGCTTCATCTAAGGCCATTTGCTTTTCAAGCTCTTCGATGGCTTTGCCATAACCCATAAGCTTGGCTGCACCTTCACCAATGGCTGTTCCAATTGGCTGGAACACTGTGGGAACCAAAACACCAAATGCCGTAACAGCAACCCCTAATGCTCCCAGTCGACTCACAAGAGTCATAATGGAACCACCTGTCGCAGCTGCTGATGTGGCTGCGGCTGTTGAACCTGCAGCTAACTGAGTTTTTGCGGTAGCAGCTGTTCGGGTTGCTGCGGCATTGGCGATTTGTGCTTGAGTATTGGCTACAACAGCTGTGGTTTCTTGTGCAATCGCTGTAGAAGCCACTCTAATTCCAGCTGCTTTGTCCAAGAACATCATGCCGATATTCAAGGCTTTGTAGGCAATAAATGCTTGCCCTGCTAATGTCAGCGTCGAGACAATTGTATCTAGGTTCTCGGCAACAAATTTAATTGCTTCTGCAACCTTGGCACTAGCCCCTGTTGCAGCATCCGCCTCACCAATATAAACCGTCCATGCAGTTTTAAGATTTTCAATTGATGCACCGATTGTTGTGGGGAATTTAGCGAATTCAGCACTAATTGCTTCGCTTTGGCTTAATAAAGCCTTTGTTACAACATCAGTTGTAAGCTTCCCCTCACCAGCCATTTCGCGCAATTTACCGGTGGTTACATCAAGCCCATCAGCCAACGCTTGAGCTAATCGTGGCGACTGCTCCATGATCGAGTTGAATTCATCACCGCGAAGCACACCTGAACCTAATGCTTGGTTAAGTTGAGTAATAGCTGCTTCATTGGATGCGGCAGATCCACCGCCCACCTGAATGGCTTTGTTAATTGTTTCAGTTAAAGAAAGCGCCTGTTCTTGCGGCCACTTCATCTCTTGGCCAATCTTGGTTAGTCGAGAATATAGATCACCAGTTGCGGTTAAATTAGAGTTGGTATTAATGGCAACATTTTTAACATCATCCATGGCTTTTTGTAGATTGCCATGCTCTCCAATTGCTATTGATAGACGACCAGATAGGTTTTTATACTCATCGGCAGTCTGTGCAATTTCCATTGCCGTGGTGCCAATACCAAGAGCAGCTAAAGCCCCGGTTAGGGCATTAAAGCCGGTTTTTAAGCCCTGCAACTCCCCTGACGCACCTTTTGAAGCCTGCTCTGTTTGTTGTAACTCTTGTGATGTTGCTTCTAATTCTTTATCAAGCTGCTTTACTTGTTGAGCTGTCTCTTGAGATTGGTTGCCAAGCTGATCTACCTCTTTTGTTGCACTATTGGTATCACCTACAACACTGGCTGATCCATTCTTAAGTGCTGCAAATGCATCCTTTGCTGCTTTCTCTGACTGATGCATATTGGAAACAAAAGCTTTTGTATCCGCATCCATCACCAGCTTAAATGTTAAATTCTTACCAGACATGCTGACCTCTAAATTTTAGGTACTAAAAAAGCGCCTAGAGGCGCAGCAGATATAAAAAAACCGACCTCTTATTGGGTCGGCTTTATTTAATTGAATTCACAATTACATTCCTAAGTAAAATTTGGCGACCTGTATCAGGAAAGATGCAGCCATTATAAAAACTGCAATAAAGGCCAAGTGCCAAAATACTTTCACAAAATTCTCTGGTTTTAAGTTCATTGCTTCCATTGTTGCTCCTAGAAACTTTAATGAAAATTTGTTATCCTTGTCGCTCATTTATGGTTTTTAATCCTTTTGGGTTGGAAACAAAAAAGCCCATGATTACGAGTCACGGGCTTTTTGCTTTTTTGGTACTAAAAAACCACCCGAAGGTGCTTTTGTTAACTACACTTGGAAGACCAAAGTCTGTCCATTATTTGAGGTGTAAATATTGCATCTTTTGCATCAGACTCAATGATTACACTCTTATCTTCTGGGAAGTAGATATAGCGCGAAAAGCCTGTATATCCACCCATTCTGTTTTTGGCGTTTACCTCACCACAACTACCCTTTTGATTTCTAAATTTAGCTGAATCGGAATCTATTAAGCCACCTTTAACCTTTTGGGCGGCAACTTCAATTTGAGCGCGCTCTTTATCCTGTTCTGCCTTTTGATTAGCCTCATTAAGCTTAATGCGATCTAATTCAGCTTGAGCTTTCTTTTCTGCAGCAGACTTGGCAGCGTTTGCAGCATCAATTTTTTCCTGCTCTAATTTTTGCTGATGAGCAATTTCAGCCTGTTGTAATCTTTCAGCTGATGCCTTATTGCTCTGATACATGAAATAAAACATACCGGAGGCCAGAACTAAGATACCAATAATTAAATACTTCATTTGATATCTCGCTTAAAGATTACGCCAAAGAATTTTCACAATTCTATCTCGACATAAAATGACGGTATATTCCTGTAAATCTACCTGTTTTACATATTCGGTAGCTGCACAGTAAAGTCGCCCATCTTCTAGAACGTAAAATCTTGGTTTACTTACTTCAAGTTTACTTTTAAGTGCCTGATGGCTATCCCCGATTTTTACTAGATCCCCAGATGGTGTACGGATGCTAGTGGTTGTTCTATCTGCATATGCGAACCCCGACGCCAAACATAAAGCTAATAATAATTTTTTCACACTAACCCCCTAAATAGTTATTTACGCATCATAACTTTAGGGTGCTACTTGATCAATCAGAAACCATTTCTTTCTTGAATGACTCAAAGCCTTTTTTATCGGACTGCGCTACACGTCCAGCAATAGCGGAGTTGAAGATTCCCTGCTTATACAGCTTGTTTGCTGCTTTGATATAGCCTTGAAATGCACCGTAAGTCATTTCCATGATTTCGCTATGCTGATGGCCCATTGATACCAAAAATTGGAATGAATCAAACCAGGTGGAGTCATCTTTCTTTTTGATCCCACGCTTTGGCTTTTCATATTTGAAATATGCCTGATTAACGAGAAGCACTGCCTTAAGTAGCTGTTTAAATCCCTGTTCATCAGCGGCAAGTTCTACCAGTGATTCATTATCCAGATCAGTAACGCATGCCATGGTCGAAATGACTTGCACACCGTGAGCTTTAAATAGCCCTGTCAAAATCTCATCTGAATGATTTTGGTCTTTGATGAAGTTTTTCAAAACTTCAGCATGCACCGCCCAGGTGTCAAAGTCTTTCATCTGGATCTGGCGCACTTCGATGTCATTGACTCTGACACTTCGATTTGTTGCTAAGAAAAAATCATTCATGGTGGAATCCCGAGATAAATTTTAGACATTAAAAAAACACCCGAAGGTGCTTTTCTTTTAACTTTGATAAAGGCTGAATTCTATAAAGTCCAACTACCACCTTGTCCCATCTCATAAACGATAAAAATTAAGGCTAGTACCATTAGTATGACAACAACGATTTCTGTTTTTGTTAGCATTTTCGGTGCTCCACTTTTCATCATTCATATGATAAGCAAAGCAAACAATTAATAACACAAATATTACAATAAAATTATTGGATGTTACAAAGAGTTAGAAGTTAAGGAAAGCTCTTTAGAGTGTAGCTACCTACTGAAGCATTCAAACATTTCGTTAAGCAACTCAACAAAAAGTTTCATCAGAAAAGCATTCTTACGCAAAACTAGATCCTTCTAACTCTAGCCTTGAATATCTTACATATCCCGACATAGCTGCTACATCCACGATTTAAATCATTCTCTAGACTGAAATTAAGTCTTAGAAACGTAGAGGAAATTCAAATGAAAAAGTATTCGAAAATTCTAATCTTGGCTTTATTCGGATTCACTGGCACCGTAGCTATTGCATCAGAACCACCAATTGAAGCCACTGCTGCAGCTGAAGCACAACAGGTTGCTTTAGAGTATGGAAATGAAAAAGATCAAAAATCTGAATCATCTGGTGAATAAAAGAAAGCCCTTAATTAAAGGGCTTTTTAATTACTTCCAGCTTGGCGTACAAGCACTCTTCCATGACAACTCAAATTGCTTTTGATCCGTCTGATTTTCTACAAGCACTATATTTTTCTGAAGCACAATGAAACGTTGAAAACCAATATCTGTACCGTCTGCTTCTTTATAGCTTACCTCTCCACACTCTCCTATTTGATTGCGGAACTTAGCTGAATCAGGATTGGGAATGAATTCTTTTGTAGCTTCTTTTGCAAATTCAAGCTGTTCCTTTTTGATTGTCTCTAGATCAAGCTGCTGACCGTTAGATTCCTTGTGTCCGCAACCCGATAAAATCATAATAAAAAATAATAAGCTTAAATTTTTCATAACTTCTCCATGTCTTAAGGGCAGCACTTTACATTAATTTTCAATCTTATCTAAAGCCTAGGGAGAGTGGATTTGTAAAGTTATGTTTAACCATTTTAAGTATTTTTAAAATTCAACTTATATAGCCAGGTGAAACTCCCACTTATCAAAAAACCGCCCCAAAGGCGGTTCTTAGCTTCCTAACTTACTGACATACAAGATAAATAATAGTAGAAATAATTATTACGGCTAGGATGGAGACAAATATTTCTATTTTAGTCATCGCAAAGTACTCTGTCTTATTATTGGCAGGTACATTTTATATAACCAAAATAGTCAAAACCAAGGGGGAAAAGTTCCAAATTTTTGGGTTAAAAAACCACTCCGAAGAGTGGTCTTGTTAAATATTTTCTAATCTACTATTAATCAACTCAGCCGTGCGTATACAGTAATCTGCATCTAACTTGGTCATGACAACATTTAGGCTGTAATCAGCATTCACTCTCTTCTTTTTTAGACGAATTAAGTCACTCTTGATTTGAGCAATAGTTTTACACTTATTTAAATCTACCAGACCGTGATTGTTAAATCGGCTGTATAGTTTTTCATGCATGCCTCCTTTTATGTTATTTGATTCCGGCCATGAATAGCGCTCAATAGCAACCTCTTGAGCCTTATGGAAGCTAGAATAATAAGCCCTACCAACAATATTTCTTATCATTGGTAAATCGCTGTGGTCTACTTGATGAAATAACTTTTTTGCTAAATCTAAAATTTCACACGAGGACATCTTTCAATTGTTCCTCATTAATTGGTGAAAAATTAATAGAAAAAGCATTAAACTCATCAATTACACCTTGTTCAAACACCGCATCAAACAACTTATCATTGAGGTAAATTATATCTTCAATAGATTTATTAATACCCAAATCAATCAAAAATTCACCGCTAGGCATTGATGTCATTAGGCCAAGCACTCTAACATTATGCTTTTCAATAAATTCTTCTAAAGTGATGGTCAATTTTTCTATCTGAAAACTGTCAATATTTAAGGCTTCATAAGCATTTGAAAAAGATTCAATCTGATATTGAATATCTTCTAGATTTAAATACTCTAAGTCATCAGATATCACTTTTAATCTTTCTACTATACGGCTAAAGTTCATAATAGTTTCCTCAAACCTGCCTGTAAAAAAAGAAAATGTGCTTAAATTTTTTAAAACAGGAAATCGATAAGCCTGTGGCAAACTTAAAACCGCCTCAGCATCTAGATTGGCTAATATTTTATTTAGCTGTGCAAAAGCACCTATGCGAACCGCCATTCCAACCAAGGTTATATATATATTGCCATTTCCTGAAATATATGGAATTAAGGAGGTTAACTCCGCCTTAGCTTTGGAATACTGTCCAGATTGATAATAAATTAGCATTCTCTGCTTTTTTGCACGCAAAAAATCCACAGACTCCGCATCTCTAGTCATTTTTTCAAGTCGTGCTGCTTGAAACTCAGACAAATAGACGTTATCGGGGTTATTAAAAATAACCTGCGAAACTTCATCTAATTTGCTTTTGGGCTTAGGCGCAGTCATAAGAACAATAAATATTATAAATTTGTATGCATTTTATGCGGGTTAACCTTTTTATACAAATGGATTTACAGTTTCTCATATGTCTAAAAGTAAAAAGAAACCAACTCACACTGCTATCTCACTCATCTTCTTATATGCCTCATGAATATACTGATTATCCAGATCAGAGAGGAAACCATAAAACAGGCACAAAAAAAGACGCATAGCGCCGTGGAGTTCTTTGTGCCTGTATGGGTTAAGGTGCCGTCGCTGCCGGAATCGTTACGATATGACCATACAAGCCAAGTGTTGGGTCTGTTTCTTTACCCACATCAGATAAGGCCTGACCAGAGATTTCATACTGACCCAATTCTTCATGAATTAATGGGAAAGTGGTTTCAGGTGACTTTTTAGTTCGCCATAAGCGCACAGCCATGTGCTTACCATTTGCCGTGTTCACCCCTTTAAAGAACAACTCATATTCTTCATTGAAGTTATTGGCCAGAGTGGTATGTGTTACAGCACCAGTTGTGTATGTTGCTAGGATCGGCATCGTGAGGTCTGCTACATCATGAAAAATCACAGTGCCAAACTTAGCATCCACGGTGTACTGATCATCAGTAAGTGTTTTTGGTGTGCCGCTAGTAGAGTCCTTAAATGTCACTTCTGACAGGTTATAACCCTTTAATTGAATTTCCTGACCAGCAACCACAGTACCTAATGATTCATCAGCAATCGCTTTGCTTACAACTTCAGAGTTGGTACCAGATACGATGTACTCCAGATTGTCTTTGTCTACTTCTTCAAGTGTTCCAGAGAAATTCACAGAGGTTGTATTTACCATGGTGAAGTCGGTTGTGCGATTGCCAGAAGTTGATTCCTGATGCTCAATAACATCTGCACTAATTTCAAGCTCAAAATCGGGCACGTTGCCCAGATGACGCATAGCGCCAGCAATACCATTGGTTAGCTTGGATAAATAGAATTTACCCTGCAACGAGATATATTCTTTAGCCATTACTTTTCATCCCCTGTGGTTTTCTTGGCTGGAGCAGCTTTAACTTCAGGTACTTCCTGAATCACACCATCTGCCAGTAATTTTTTGATCTGAGCATCACCCAATCCGCCAATGACATCGCCTTTTTTAAAGCGACCGACAGGCTGAGTTGCCTTGTATTGTTTCGCCATGACTGGCTCCTAAATGAATTTCTGTGATTCAAAAATAATCGTGATGTATGCAAAGCCCGGACTATAACCATCCCGAACCGATATGAAATCCAGTGTCGTGCGTGATGCTTGAGGCTGCCAACCGGAAAGCAGTTGAATCACCTTCTCAGTCAAAAGCCCCGCTTCATCACTTACAGCACGTCCATCGGTCATTTGAGATTGAGCATTGCGACATGCCACCGTGACTGCCCATTGCTGGCCGATCTGGTTGATGCTTCCACGACCTGCACTGGCTTTCTTGTCTATACGGACAAAATTAACATGTGCCGACGGCGTGACCTGCGACATCTCAGTTACACTGACTGAATTCAACGGCGTATAGATCTTTAGAAATTCTGGAATTTCTTTCAGCTTTTCTGCAATCTCATCACGCACCGCGAAGAAGGTGCTCATCTATAAAACTCCCGACAATATCCAAAACCATAACTTCATCTTCAGCATCAAGGCCGAGTTGAGTCCGAGGCGGAATAATGGATTGCTTAACTTTCCGATATTGGCCACCCACTGCAAAAGTTATGTATTGGCCATTCTTGGGTAGGATTGTTGCGCCGTAATGCAGATGTGGTGCGTACGCAACATCTGTACCCACCTCCACACCACTTGAAAGTACATTGTGTGTGTAGGAGTTCATTAGGCGGCCAGTATCACGTAGCGTCTCGCCACCTTTCAGCTTGGCTCTCCATGAAATCTTCCACGGGTTACCATCCACACCAGTACCGGTTAAAAACCGATGCTGAACACTATTCACAAGCCCAGCACCAATCTCATCAAACAACTGGTTCTTTAAAGAATCAAAGTTACCTAATTGATTAAGCACCGCTTCAATCGGTGAACTATCTGCCTGAATGGTTATTGCAAAAGCCATAAGCACCTCACTTCATGCTGGGCATTTGATCCAGGATAGAATCTCCAAATACACCACCGGTATATGAAGTGCCGACCGGCGCTGTCGAAGGTCGCCCTTTGGGTTGGTCGTCGCTGATTTGGTTACTAGTATCTAGAATTGCCAGTGAGTTTTTACCATCACGCACACCCTTTAAGAAATCTATCGCCATCCTGTAACGGACTTCGGTAGCTTCAGGTGCTTCCTCGAAATAAAGTTTATAGCGAGCAATTTCACACACTATTCGCTTTAAATTATTAGGCACATTGGGCAAGGGTAATGGGTAACGTACTGCTAGATATCCGTCCACTTCCTCACAAGCGTCTTGCAATGCTGTCTCTAATGGATCTGGAACATCAGCAGGAAACATGAGCGCAAGGTTAAGTACGTTTTTACCAAATCGGGCGACTAAATCATCTTTAGTCGCATACATAGATCACCTACTTGGTTTCGTCAGTCGCTTTAGAGTCTGCTTTAGGTTTTGCAGCAGGTTTCACCTTTTCCATTTCAGCCACTTTTGCTTTTAGCTCGGTAACTTCTTGATCTACCTTTGCCTTGTCAGCAGCTGCTGTCTGATTGGCTTCGGTTAAGGTTTTATTTGCTGCTGTCAGCTCAGCATTAGCCTTTTCAAGCTCAGCCAAGCGTGCAGCGGTATTGTCTGCCTTAGGTTCTTCCGGCTCTTGATATTCTTCAATAGCCCCAGATGCTAAAAGGGCCTGAAGTTGTTTAGCTTCAAGCCCCGCTATTTCCTGACCTGGACGAAAGTGTCCGATCGATTGTTTTGCAATGTACTTTGGCATTTGATTCCCCTTAAACGAAGCCACGACCGCCGACTAAGCCATTTTTGTTATTTGGAACAGCAAGTGGAGAAGATTCAGCAAGCAATTGAATGCTTGAAGGGTTTTTTTCCTGCCATTGACCCAAATAGAATTCCAGAGCTTGGCCAAATGCTTCAACATTTTGCAATGCACAATGTGCAATCCATCCATTAGCATCCGAAACAAGACCAAAAAAGTCTTCAGGAATAAAGCGATCAGAGGAGCCGCCCATATTGTGACTCACGTCATAAGTCCAGATTTCAATGTTATCCACTGTGCCACGGAATTGGGGCTTATCAGCTTGATCGAAAGTCGGAGTTAATGGAACACTGATACCAGCATACGGCGCAATGAACTTCTCCTTGAACTCTGGATCCTTGGTTAAGGTGTTATATACCTTAGATGTGGTCAAGGCCATGATAGGTGATGTACCTGAGTGCTCGATAGACAAGTCAATCATGGCTTGAATATCTTTCACTGGAGTAGCACCAACCTGTCCCCATTTAATTAATGGTGCGTAGTTACAAGCTGGATTACGCTCATAGTCCACTTCGTACATCGGGAAGTCTGCAGAAGCAAAAGTAGTTTTACCGTAGAGAAGCACATCACGCGCAATTAATAGCTTTCGGTTTTCAATTGACTGACGAAGATATAAAGCCTTTTGAGCCTGATCAATCAGCAATAGATCCGCATCAGACAAACGATTTGAACCGGTGGCAATCACACCAAACTGACGTAAGCGTGCGATAAGAGCAGTGTTCTGCACTTCACTTGGCATCACCGTCATCATTGGTTTCAGATAAGCCGGCTTAACGAATTTCACGTTGCCAGATTCACCCACTTTAATTTGACGACCTGCTGCAGTTGGGGTAACAAACGGCGCAAGTGGAGTCGCTGTATTTAACTCACCAACTGGTACTTCTTTTTTAGTGTATGAAACACGTTGTGGAAAGAAGCGATCCATCAACCAGGTATCAACTTTTTGAGTGGTATCTGTTAACAATACAAGTTGTGGCACATCCAGCAATTCAACCGGTGCATTTTGAAATGTAAAAGTTTGACTCATGTCTTAGTTCCCCACAACTTTTCGAAGTTCGATTTTGTTTTTTAATGCTTGTGCACGTACTGCATCATATTGAGCAGTGGCCAACGGCGTTCCATTCACTGTGACTACAGCAATATCAAATGCACCTTGTACATAGAGCGGCATTTCAAGGTTGTTTGCAGCATGATATGTAGCTTGCTCTACTGTGAAATCTGAAACAGCAATAGCATTCCAATCCCCCACTACGCTTTCAGTGACCGCAGGATGGTCAGCTACATTATTAGCACCAACAATTAGCAAATCCCCGCGCTTATATGCTGTAGCCGTTTTTACTTTGGCATTTTCTGTACGTACGCCGTCACCGACCACTAGCTGTTTATTTTCAATAGTGCCTGTTAATACTTGGCTCATGATTTAGCTCCTTGTTGCTGCGCTGCCATAAACTGATTGAATGCCTGATCTAAAGCCGAGCCTTGTGGAGCTTGACCACCCTGCCCCGGATTGGCTTGATGAGTGAACAAGTGAGCAAATGCCGGATTCACACTTGGTGTTTGTTGTGTCTGTGGTGTAGCTGGTGGTTGCTGGCTACCTGCAGAAAATTGACGAAGTTGCTTAGCCGAGAATGCAAATGCAGAATCATCAAGCTTTTTCATTTCTTCAACATCTTCAGCGCTAAACTCTTTGCCCAGATCTTTACCCAGTGCACTGATTTCAGCTTCACGTTTTGCAGCTGCAAATTGTTTGTTTTGTTCGGTCAAAGCATCAACTTGATCTTGTAATGCTTTTGCCTTGGCTTGCGCCTGCTCTAATTCGGTCACGTTGGTGTCCTCTGGTTGATTAAAGTTTTTTGGGGAGTGACTGGCTGCCACGGCGTTTGTATTGTCATCTGCACCTAAGGCACAAAAGGACACTTCACGAATACGACCACCACGGAAAACCGTGATAGGCCCTTGATGCACTTTTCCATTTACAGTGACTGATGCACCTGCTTGAATTTCTTCAACTGCGGAGGGTTCAATGCGCACTGACATCTGCCATGGAAAGCCATCGTCAGAGTCCTGGGCAACCTGAGTACCGAACTCATTACTCATTAGGTCACCTGAAACTGTTAGACCGTTCTGGTGATCAATGCTATGGCTATTAATGGCTCCAGCACGTTGCCGAGTTGAGTGATCCAGTAACGCAGGAATTCGACCTTTAATTTGCATTGAATCAAGATCAAAGACGATTCGATCCCAATACCAATGATCGGTAATAACTTCACCACTGTATGCAACACCGGAGAAAGTACGCTTCTTCTTGCCTTCTTCAGCTTGGTCAACATTTAAATTTCCAATCTGGAAGCAATACTGATTCGGCTTATGTTCCTCTTCTTTTGGCATTTTTCATGCTCCATAAAAAAACCGCCCAAAAGGCGGTCATATTCATTTTAAAATTAGTTCAACAAAGGCTTTAGTGTATAAACCATCTGCCCTTCAATGGCCTCAATCGAAACCACTTCAAAAGATAGCCCCATTGGCATGAGAACACCGTTACCAGCATTCAGCATGTCCAGATCAATACCTAGCCCTTTGGCATTTTCAATCTTAATCACGATATCTGAAGCCGTATCGACTATTAGCAACGGCGCATTCAATTGGACTGTTTGTCCGATCTGATAAGCCGCTACCTGCTGAATTGTCGCAGCACCGACCACGGTTGAAGCCGTATTGCTTGCCACAGCCTGAATTGCTGCCATATCGGCACTAAGCCATCGCTTAAGCACATCATCGGCCAGAGAACCTGTAGCAGAGTTTAAATAGCTGGTCAGTGCAGCATCATTGCCCTGCACATAATCCAGAAAAGTACGAATCGCACTTGGACGAATGTTTGGATCAAGTGGAATGACCGTGTTGGCCACCGTGTCGAACAGGTCTCGAGTTTTATCATCCATCGGAGCAAACAGACTGGTCAGCTTTTTACTCGCCGTCCATTCAGCCTTAATAACTTCCTTTTGCTCCAGGAGATATTCCTTATCCAAACTTGAGGCACTGATCTTTTTATCCACCAGTGATTCAAGTTCACCAAACTGCAATGGGTGAGAACTCCAATCCAAAGCCTCGGCAATTTCAGGCAACTGATCATCAGGTGTAATGCCGTATTTCAATGCCTGCTTCTCTGTTAAAGCTACGCACGTGCATCTACAGCGGAAACCCGTTGGAGGATAATGTGTTAGCCAGAATGGATGATCAATCGGCAGTACGATACGATTCAAAGCTAAATGAGCAGGACGCACTCGACTATCATTGATCGCCGAATACATTAGATATTGTCGTTTGGCCTTATTCCGTTGCTGTTGTTGCCATCGTCCATGTCCATAAGCACTTTGGATATTGGTACGAAAAACATTGTCCAGGTAGTGCTTTGGCAGAATGATTTCAGATTCTTCAATCAGCTTCTGAAAATCTTTGAAAGTACCGCCGTCGGCAATGGATTTATTCACAGCCTTAATGACTGTCTCAATCTGCTCAAGACTCGATAGAAAGCTAACCGTGGTTGCCATCTGCCGGGTCTTGAGGTCCATTGAATAAAACTCATCAGGTAGCACGATCTTTTTACTGTGAGCGTACCGAAGCGCCTCAAGAAACGTGACTGGTTGCATATAGACACCCCGTAATTCCAACCATCACCCCGATAGCAAAGTAAATACTTGCTCGATAGAACCATGGGTGAATTACTTTTAGCCCGGTATCATTCCAAGGGATCAATGGTGGTGGTGGAACAAATTCAGGCATAGGCTCAATTCTATTCCGCTTTGAGTAAAGAGGATTCTTAGATAAATCCACTTCCATTGCATCTTTCAGCTTTTGGTAAGCTTCAGATTTTTCTGTTGGTGTGAGGGGTTTAGCATAAATAGCTTTTCTACACCCGCAAGGCATGTACCCATTACCATTCTGCCCATTAAAGCCTTTACGACATGATTCACATTTATGATTAGTCATCACTGCCCATCCTTCGCCGTCACATATCCCAGCACATCCGCTGCATACAAAGCCTGATCTAGATTAGCCGTGAACTGCGTCTGAGTTGCATCAGGTATCAATTGCATCAAGTTATAAGCCAAGCTTTCAGGGCTATCAGACTTGAATACCAATTCCTTGACCTGATCCGGTTTTAATAGCTGCAATTCATCCTGTGCATCAGTCAACTCTTCAACTTCTTGCTGCTCTGGTGAAAGCTTATTTGCTGTTGCCTTAAAGCTGAATGCCTGGTGAGGTAAAGCGGTGAATTGGGTATTAGCTGGTAATTGAGGAGACTCAGCAAGATCACCATCCTGTAGACCATATTCTCGTTGAAAATATTGCGGGGCAAGATTAGCACCTGCATTTTTAAGATGAGCATCGCGCTCGGCCTGCTCTTTATTCAGTGGTTTAGGTTTTTCCCCAAGCATCACTTCATAAGCACCCCAACCATTCAACTTACACAAAGCATTGACCACAGCCTGAAGTGTTGGTGTCACCAATCGAATATCAGATTTGAGCTTATCCATCCGTACATTTTCATGCACTTGACCTAATGCACGACTACCACCCCCATCATTACCACTGGTAAGCGTCTGCCCTAATACGACCTTTTGAATCTGGCGAATTAGCTGATTATTAAATGCCTCAAATGCTGCACCCGCTGAACCGTTTGTTCCTGGTGCGGAAAGAATCTGAACGTCATCATCTGCATCAATCGATAGAACACTTTGAGCATGGGCATTTAACAAGGCTCTACTCATATCATCCGTTTCAGTATCTTTACACTTACCCAGTAAAATCGGCGTCCCAAAACGTTCAAGAAATTTTGCCCAGAACTTGAAACCGTTTTGCTTAAAGAAGAACAGCCAATACAGCGTAGCTAATAGTGCTTTACCGTATGGCTGTTCGTATGTGGCTTTACGACGTGTTAGAAAGAACTTGAAGACCTGATCCACCTCATACTCTGCATTGCTTACATCTGTTCGATAAATCAGACGGCCGTCATTCTTAGGCTCGAACCACTGCATTGGCTTCTCACCAATCCACTGCAAACCGATATAGCCTTCTGGCTTTAGCTCATATACAGCTTCTTGAACCGAATAACCGAAGAACAATGCATTCATAGCACCAGTAGCAATTTCATGAAACCATTCTTTCAATACTAAATTCAGCATCTCTGCTTCTTTGGTATCACTTGGCTCAACTCTCAACGGCGTAGCTAGAAGTGCATCCACTCGGGTTTCGGCGGTTTGTGCAATCTCATCATCGTCTAACAGTACACGCAATCTATGACGGGTAATGCCTGCTTTGCGAAGCACTTCATCTGTATCTGGCTGTTTGCCAAAGTTCACCAAAAATTGAGTAACTGCCTCTTGAGTGTATAAGTTGCCATAAGACAAAGCCTTTTTTGACGCTTTGTCCTTTTTAGACTTTGCCATGTTTTTTCCTTATTAATAGGTTCGACTACCTGCACCTGCGGGTTTTTTCCGTTTTCGCTCTCGGATATCACTAAAGCAAATCATGACGCCATCCGCTCGGTTTGGAGATAAAGCTCCATCCGGTTGCTTATTGACTAGGATTTTGCCTGCGCCATTCTTTGTATAGGTGGGTTGTGATAACTCTCGTTTAAGCTGTTCAAGTTCCTGCTTGTTTATGTCTGTAGTAGAGAGCGAAATAAGATTATCTGGGTCATATTGCATACCCTGTAAGGCTCGATAAGTATTCTGGAATCTTATGCGTAATGACCACCACATCTGAGCTTTAAGATTGGCAAAGAAGTCTACGTTTTTACGCGCCTCAACCATTTCCTGCTCAGGATTGTGTACCGCACCTGAGCCACGGAATGGATTTGCTTCGATCTCCGGCATACCTTTGGTTCTATTCTGCTCATTAATGACTCGGGCATCACCACGTACACCAGCACCAAGACCGTCGGCATCGTAATAAAACGAGTTCAAACGTAGATCAAGACAAGCGTCAATGGCTTTCTGAGTCGTGCCAAAGATGTCATCACCAACGCCTGACCAAGTATCTAAATACTGCAGTACGATGCCATGACGTGCGGCAAAAGAGTTTTTATCCTTACCCTCATCTGCCACATCAAGCGCACCCATACGTTCGCCTGAAGGCTGAATATTCAAATTAAGATGAGCATCAACTGCAGCTTGCACCCATGCTGATGGAATCAACACACCTTCTACCGAGGCGGCATAGTCAATATCAACCTCTTGAGCTAAAACAATATCGTCTAGTGTGGCCAATTGTTTTTCATACCAGGGATGAATTAGCTTGCCATTAAATTCGACCTGCCAATTCTTATCTGGGTTATCACGCCATGCCATTGTGAATACGGCGTAACGTCCACTAAAACGATCCTGGTGAAACTTATCCCCAATACCGTTTGGAGTGGATCCTTTGATGTGCACGTTGGTGTTTTGAGAAATTGCAGCGTCTACTGCCTCTTGACGCTCTACGAATGCCCATTCATCCAGAAAGTACATTGTGGTACGACCACCACGGCCAATGTTGTCACCAGCCTCACCCGTAACCGTTGCGCCATTGTCCGGATTAATGATCCGCATATAGTTATCATGCACTTTCTCAACAAAGCCTTTAGGCTTCATCCAGTCCGGCAACTTGGAAAACATATCCCTGAATTTGTGCAGTAACGTTTTTGGATCGCCTTTCTTATCAACCAGATCTTCTTTACGGCTACCGACGCCACCAGCGAAACCTTCAACGAATAACCACCGGTGCAAATAAAAGCCCAGGACTACATAGCTCATCCCTTCATCACGACTTTTTTCAATTAAGCCATGGGTCTGGGTACTTTCACGTTCAATCAGCCAATCAACGAGTTCGACCTGACCTGGACGCAAAACAAAAGGAATATTCGCTGGCAGTCCAAAAGGCATGCCCCGTGGATCATAAGTCCATACCCAGTGATTAAACCAATGAGCCGGATCATTCTTACATTTGTAGATTTCAGCCTCTCGACTTAGTTCATTCTGCTCTATCAACATTCGGTAGTAGTAACGCCGGGTCATTTCTTCAATGATTTCAGGCAGACGTGTATTGATCGTCCACTCTTTAATTAGTGGCGCTATATCTTCGATTGCATAAGTCATAACTTGCCATTAATTGCTAAACGCGAAAGCTCTTGCGCGGATAATCCGTTAAGCTCATCTGGTGTGAATTGATGCGTATTGGTATTAGTATTTTCTGTTTTGATTGAACCGCCGTTTGGACCAGTGATTTCCTGTTTGGTCACACGGCCATCAGTCTCTTGGAACGCTTGCTTGAGTAAATTCTGCTTGGCGCGTTTGTTCTTGCCAGAGCCTTCATACATCTTTTGAAGCTCCATAAGCCGAAACGCTTTATTTGCAATCGCAATATTCTCAATATTTGCTCTGAAGTCTCTGCGCGTATCCTCAAATAGCTTCTTTAAAGCCTTACTGATTCCCCTGCACGTGGCTTTGGTTGGATCATAAGAGGCTACCTGCTGACGATCAATTTCAATCCCATATCTCTCCCTTACAGCATCTACTACTTGTTGAGGTGTTTCAAAGCAGGCAAGAGACTGAACTATAAACATTTTTACAGGCTCTTTTAGGGTTGCCATAAACTCACCTTTGTAAGAGTACGTAAGGGTAACTAGGCAAAAAAATTAACCAATCACACAGTTACCACAACACGCAGCAATATTCGTTTCAGATACAAACGGCGCATTCCTGGCAATTTCCAGAAGCCGTTTTACAGATTCGTCTGCACCCCATCGTTTAGTCTCACCAAAGAACACTTCGACATCGTGGCCAGCCAGGTAATGCTTAGGTAAACCAGTCATATCGCTATAAATGATTTCGCCATCTTCATCACGCTCTACACCGATGTGATATAGCTCATGCTCAATCAGCCGACAAAACTCACGATCTGAGGCTTGCTCACAGAAAGCAGCATCCACAGTAATCAGATATTGAGGTACAAAGCCGTACCAATCTCGCATCTGTTGTTCCTGGCGTGCTTTCTTCCAGCCACCTACGTTAAACATGACCTTTTCACATTGGCCCAGCACCATACGTTTTTTCGCTACGGCGGCAGATGAGGCCCAGGCGAATGCAAGGAACTCTTCATTGTCATGCAGTAATTCAGCAATATGATCATGATCGGGGTTATGTAGTTCACCACCTAAAGTGAGCCAATTCTTCACAACCCATTCTTTAAGCTCTGGTGCCGGTGCCAAACGTATGGCTTCCTCTTCCTCAGCCTGATCAATCAGCTCCGTCGGCGGGAATGGTCTGAACTGTTCCATAAGATGCCTTTAAATTTCTAAGCCAGGTAGTTGCACGGCCCATGTTGATATCATTGACTTCAAAACGCTGATAGCGGTAACCCATTTCTTCAGCATGGTCATAGCGATCCATACTCCAGGCTTTTGTGGCTAATTTACCTTTTCGACCACCAGACCAAGGCCCACCAGCAATTTCAATTAATGTGAGATAGCCAACCAGGTGTAAATCAAAACGCCAGTGCTTCGTACTTTTAAAGTGAAAATATTCTTCGTATTTGATTTCCATCCGATCCAAGATTTCTTTTAATCGATCGAATGCTTCTAAGTATTTTTCACCAGCTTTGGGTAGGGGTCTGACACGCGATTTCTTTTTTGGCGGGATTTTTTGGGTGAAAAGTTTATAAGCCTTTTCATCCATACAAAGTGAACCGTAAATTATTAATGCGTTCTTTCAGCTTAATTATAATTTCATCGATTACTATCATTTGATGACGCGTCAATCCAGATCTGCTGAGATTCTGATACTTAGACAGCTCAGTACTGCAAAATTCTAAGTCTTGTTTAGCTTGTACTTTATCTGTCATGGGTACCACCAATAAGAAAAGAAAAACCCCACTCAAATCTCCAGAATTGAGCGGGGCCTTATGTGCCGTAATACGTCCGGCGATTTAGAAATAAAAAAAACCTGCTTAACTATCCCAAATTAAGCAGGTACATGTCAGTGCGGTAATTTTATTGTTCTTTTTATGTACAAAATCCTAGCAAATAATTTATTTAACCGCCTAGCATTCTCTTGCGTATTCAGACGAATGGTTGATCATTTAACTTCCTTCAAACAATCCCGACACACCTTGATTTCTTCATCATCAATCGTGTAATCGATTTCAGTTGCACCATGAAGACCAAATAAACACATCAATAAACGGAGCATGACTTTTCTCCTGACAATAAAAAGCCCGCTTAATTGGGGAATTAGGCGGGCCAATATTTGCTTTACCATTTAGTTATTTTTACTGCTTTAACTTCTTGGAGTAGTAAAAATATAGCACCTGAATTTCGATAACAAAGTATAAGGAATGTGTAGAAACTGTTTTCAACCGTCCACTTTGAGTTATTTTTCTTTTCACGGTATGGCAATATTTTGGGAATTAAAAGCCCGATCAATTGACCGAGCTTTCGTTGCTATATCTGGGTGGCGGCATCCGATTTCAAACCACTAGAAATTAATGAAACCGCCATAATGCAAAAAGCCCACCTTTCGATGAGCCTTCTATCAGTAGTGCGACTTACTTACACTTCGCGCCACTATAACACGAATTTAACAGGTGCTTTCCGGAAGGTCAAGTTCTAATCACTTATATTCAATAAATTTATATCGGCAATGCAGTGCAGCCAACCCACACTTTACATCTTGTTCAGCCGCATGCTTAGATCGCTCTTCGGTAACCATCTGCGACCACGAGTTCCCATAAAAATACCGGCAAACAATCGCATCCATCCACTCATCCATGATTTCGCTCTGGCCTTGCATATCTAAAATTAAACGCTGAACTGCCCGAGCCTCATTGTCATCAATCTCACAAACCACCCCAACTCTGGATAATTTTGGCTTTTCCTCTGACAACATGGAATCAGCAATAATTTGACGAGTCTTTCTCACACCCAACTTAAACTTGCGCTGCTTTACAATCGCCTCATCCATAGCAACAGCAATTGGATTTATGCTTTTACCGCATGTGCCAGAAACGCTATTCATCCAAGCCCCAAATTGATAAAGCCACTCTTCCAGTGAGTACTTTGACCAATCAACCACCTGCATAATATTTTGAACCTTCACCATCGCATTCATCCCAAATCCCCTACCATTTTCACTATCTGCTGGATCGCGTGACCTGACTTCACTTGATCTGTACTAAACCGTATTACCTGAAAACCCATCATTGTTGCTGCGTTATACTTTTCCATGTCCCCGAGGTAGCCTTTACCCCTTATGTGTCTTCCTCCACTCCAGATCCCACCCTCCACCTCAACCAATATCTTTTTACCCACTAAGTGAAAATCTGCTCTCCACTTCCGTGCCTGGTGAAACTCGAATTCCTGCTCAAAATCGATTTTTAATGCCTTTAATTCTCTGGCCAGCTTCGCTTCAAACTCATTTGATACTTTTTCACCTTTAACCTTAGGGCGTGTAGAGCGCCCTTTCGGTCTGGTGGCTTTCACCATTTTCTTGTATTCAGCGATTGAGTAGCTGGTCATTCACACCATATCCTCAAAACGACGGCGCCAATTGCCATGAAAATAAACATCAATGTTTTGTTTAGATCCTTCACGCCGCCACCTTCACTGTGAAAATCTGCTTAGTCTTTTCAGTTACGGTGAAGCCTGCAGGTGTAGCGCCATCTCTCTGGATATATCCAGCATGCTCCAACTGACCTAAATAACGCTGTACAGTGCGACGATTACCCTCCATTAGTACCATCACATCAGAAACGCTTGTTTTGCCCCGTTTAGCCATCATTTGACGCAATATACGAATCATTTTCTCGCCTTGGGTTACGGCATGCATCGATGGGCACCAATCCATGGTTTGAAAGTCATATTCTTTTGACATGATCAGTGACCTCCCAATTGCTCACGAATAACCTTAGGCACCTTCACCCCATCCATCTCGCATTTTTCCAAGTACGACTCAGGGTTTTCAAAAGGATCTGGCCAAGGATCAGCTATTGCAGTCGGCTGGCACTGGAGACGTTGAGGCTTTGGCACATGACGGTTTTTCACATTCATGCGTTTTTTAAGTTCTTCAAGCGCTTGTTGAGCCACTGCATTCGGCACGGGTTGATGATCAATATCATCAGGCTCCTTTGGTTCGGCCAATTGCTTAACTGCCTTTAGTTCTTCATCAGGTTCGCCACGCTCTTTCGCTTCTGTGATCAGTCTCTTGTAAACACTGCAATACACGTTATGCACAGTATCGGTAGGCTTTAAGCTGCCATACGGCCCAACCACTGCATAGAATGCCTCCTGGGCAATACGATTGATGCGACAAACACGGTTTGATTTCTCGTAGTTCAAAGCTTGCAACCATGCTTCATCTGGAGTCTGATATTCATAAACACCTTTGCACCAGTTCTTGAACTCAGGAATTGATGGCGGCCATTCAGCTGTATCCAAACGTTTTAAGCCGCGAAGAAACTGCTCATAAGTTAGGCCTGAAAGTTTTTCGACAAACTTCTCAATAACCTGACCTTTCTTGAGACCTGACCATTGATCAGTAAATTTCTTGCCGTACATGAGAAGCATGTCTTCAACCAGCTTGCGTGCATCCGATTCGCTGAATTGCTGGAGGGCCTGAGTATTTTCATGTTGAGCTAATTCATTACGCATATTTACCGCCCTCCACTTCGTGCACATCACGCATCGCAGGCTGATCATCACCGCCGATCTCAGACATCCAGTCGCTTACTTCGCTCTGGGTGCGACCTGCTGAATTTGAAAAAGACTTTTGTTTTTTAGGAAGAGACTTAGCTTCACGTAGACGGCGTACTTCATCCTTGTTGTTTTGAATCCAGGTAAACCATTTCACCAGCCATAAGCTTGGGGTGTTCTTGCTATCCGACTTAGCTGAGAAGAAATCACCGAAGTTTGTAAACATGGCAATCAGATCTTGTTCAGGTAGACCAGGATTACGCTGCTTTCCAAGTTCTATGAAATCGTAATGAATTGGATATACATGTACGCATTCAAGAATCGAATAGCGTTTGTGATCCTCAACTTGATATTGAGAAAACTGAATCGGTGGAAAAGAATTTTTTTCTTCGCACGCATTACTACTATCAATATTAGTTAATGGTTTTTGGTTAACGGTTAATGGTTTATGGTTAAGGTTTTTTTGGGTTTCAATTTCAGAACCCAAATTAACCGGCTGGGTTTCTTCTGGGTTTTTAGGTTCGCCACTTTCTTCGCTACGTGGGTTTTCATCCGGCTTCTTTTTTGGCGGACGCCCACCTTTCTTGCCGTTTTCACGATTTTTGTCAGCATGAAGCTTATAAGCTTGAATTTCTGCATCACATCGTTTGTTGTGAAACCCATCTTCCTCTTCAGTAAAGAAGTCACCAAGCACATTTAAAACTGCCTGTTTCTCTTCTTCGGTTGTTGCACGTAACCGACGGAAAACCGACTGGGTTTCTTTGGGTAATGGACTTTCATTAAGATAATAAAAATCCAGGGCGCGTCGATAGAAACACTCCTCAAGTGTTGAGAGGTGAACTGTGTCACGCATGAAGTCACCAATATGGTGTAAATATTTATGCATTAGTTGCACCCCACCTTTAAATAAGCGCCGACTCGCTCACCTTCACGCTTTAATTCATCAAGCATGTCGTCTAAGCCAAATTGATTGTTTCGTTCAATCAGATAGTGAATAAACTCATTTTTCACTTCAGCCATTTCTTCATCGTGATGACATTCATGCTCTTCACATTCATGGGTCTCACATTCAAGACATTCATACTCAAAGCCGCTTTCTTTCATTTCATCGGCAATCGTATTTAAGTCAGAACCACTAGATGAAGATATGAAGCCAAGAACATCTTCTAAAGTTATGCTCATGCTGCCACCTGCTGTGCTTTACGCATCTTATTGACTAGGCCTGTAATACGAGTCAGGCCAAAAGCAGTGACACGCATGTGCAAGAACACACGCTCTTTGCCATCGTTGCGATTTGTGATTACTGGTGATGTACGGTTGGTGAATACGCCATTAATGACATACTGGGCATGTGGTTGAAGCTTGCGATCCGAGTCGCGGTAAACCCACTTTCTGTCAATCAATAGCTTGATTAGGTCTGATTCTTTAATACCGATTGTTTTGGCACATTCACGCAGGCAATAAGTATTGGATGTATCAGCAATGACTTCTAATGCTTCAGCCTTAGGTGCAAGTACTGCTACTTTTTCACTTAACTCAATGTTGAGCTTGGCTTGGACTTCGATTGCTTGAAGTAGATGTGCAGGATTGGTGATGTCAAAACTATTTTTAGCCTTAAGCGCGTCTTCCATCGAAGTCATGCGGTCAAAAACTCGAGCCTGTAACTCATAGCTATATGACATAGCCATCAAGCAGGCTTCGCGTTTTGGGAAGTGGTAGCAAGGATAAGTACGGCCTTTAGGGTCTTTGTAATCTCCAATAAATTTTGGAGATTGATTTTCCCCCAAAACCTTAGGTACTTTTGCCATAAAACTATCATGGCGAAGTTGCACTGGACTGCTTTCGTTTTTAGCGCGGTATTCGTTAATAAAGTCAACAATCTCAAGTGATGACATTGTTACTTCGTTTGTGTTAAAATTTCCTTGTGTTAACATGTTCATAGTTTAAGTCTCCGATGATTTGAACACCGAAAAAGCCTGAGTTCTGACCTCAGGCTTTTTCTCGTTGTAGAGCCGATAAATACTTTGCACACTCGCCTTTCATGGCCTTACGCAAAGATTGAATTTTCTGTTCGATTTCTTCCAGGATGCGATCTGTCTCATCCATTTCAGCAGGTGTCACCACACCATCCTCCAGAGCAGATAAAACCTGTTTATTTGCGGCACCATTTCCAACATTCATGCCAAGAAGCGATTCAAGAACACCTAGCTCATGATCCCTGCCTTGAGCTTGATCTACCGGAACCAATACAAAACCTAATTTGTGCGCCCACACTTTTAATGGAGCTGGGTTTTGCGTATAAGTCAGCATTGCTTCAAATGCCTTTAGGCTCGGCAGATGGTTTTCCATGTTTGGATTGGCATAGTTCAAAATCGTGTTATGAGACACGCCAACAAGATCAGCTATCTCTTTTGGAGTAATGCCGTTCGACTGGTGCACCATCTTGTGCAATGCGGTTTTGGTCTCTTTCGATATATCCATGTGAATACCTTGTTTACTTTCACGTTTATTGAAAACACTAAGTTGTTGATAATTGGTTTAAGCGGTTAAGGCTTCCAAATTTGCCTTTAACTTGCCTTGGGTGAGAACTTCAAAAGTTGCCTGTGTGCGAGGCGGGATTCCATTTTTTTCCCACTTCCATAAAGTGACTTCTGAAAAGCCTGTTTTTTGGGATAATTCGCGTTTGGTCTTGCAGCCGTAATGGCTCATAAGATCACTGGGTTTCATTGCCTTCTCTACTTAACTGTAGTTAATAAACTAAAGTTATCACACCTTAACCACAGTTTCAACTTAATGTATTAACATTAGTTAAGATTATTCAGAATGGATTTGATCATGTCCTTCCACTTACGCCTTCAAGAAAAATTAAAAGAAAAAGGATATAAGCCTGCGGATTTAGCTAGGGCTGCTGAAGTTTCAGGTGTGGCTGCTGGAAAGTGGATTCACGGAGATAGTCAACCAAAAGCCGGAAGGCTAAAGCTTATAGCGAGGTTTCTCGATGTTAGTGATGACTGGCTTTTAACAGGTAGAGAAGCATCTCCACGGCTGGATAACAATGTGGATCTCTCTCAGAGAATACCTTTTGAGGGTCGCCCTGTTCCTGTTATTTCTTGGGTCGCTGCTGGCGCGTTTGATCCAATTCAGACTGTTTTAAAGGATGCGGAAATCGACGAATACCTTCCGCCAATCAAAGAGTGCGGAAAAAATGGCTATGGATTGGTAGTGACTGGTATCTCAATGTCTCCAAAGTTCGAGCCTGAAGACCGAATTTATGTAAATCCAGACTTTCAAGTTAGTGATCTAAAGACTGGGGATTTGGTTATTGTTTCCTGCACTGGAGACAATGAGGCGACCTTTAAGCAGCTTATTATCGAAGGTACAACCAAATACCTGAAGCCATTAAACCCGAAGTGGGATGAACAAATTATCAAGCTGACAGAAGATTGTCGTTTGGTTGGTAAAGTTGTTGGTTTGTATAGAAAGATTTAAATAATAAAAGCCGCTATATGCGGCTTAGGTTTTATCAAGATGTTGAATATAGTAGCCCCCAAAAAAAGAAGGAAAACACAATGATCGCAACACTCAACAAATCTAAAACTGCGCTAACGATTAATCGTCAAGAGTTTAAGTTGGCATTAGGCAAAATTGGCACAGGAGTTGATAAACAAATAGCCTCGCTTAAAAAAGCCAAACAAAGCTATGACGCTGCTGAAATAGCACGTGAGGTCATTAGTGAAGCAAATATCTTTGAGGCGATTATAGAAGGCTTTAACGAAGCAGAAGAGACCAATCTAAAGCTGACTGACATAACAAATCTTGAAGTAGCACAAGGATGGATAGATGAGTTTTTAGAGAAGTATTCTGCGCTATAAATCTCAAATCATTTTTTGTTGGCTGGATGAATAAGAAAGCCGCTATATGGGGTTTGGGTGTTTTAACTGCGAACCCGGCGCAGTGTGTTACAGCAGATCGGGAAGTTGATATATTGTATGGGGTGCAGTGTGAGTTTAAAACCTAATATTTTTAATGCTGCCGGAGTAATCCCGCCAGTAGACCCACACGATGGGGCAAGCATAAAGAGATCGCCATATAAGCTCCCTATAATTGAATTTATTGATCTTTTTTCTTATACCCTTGAAAGAAGAAATATTTTAAATGGGTTCTTACAATACAGAGCCGAGCTTTACAAAGTTGGCATTGTGTCTGGTTACCAGTGGTTGGATGGTAGTTTTACCACTGATATTGAAACTCTTGAGGACAGACCTCCAAATGACATTGATATTGTAACATTTTTCAATTTACCACAAGATGAAACACAGGCTAGCTTTCTTCCAAAAACAGGTGATTTATTAAAAACTAAGTATACGAAATCAGAGTTTAAGGTTGATGCATACCCTGTCATTCTTGGGCAAAATTTAACACCAGAATTAATTGCTCGAATAACTTATTGGTACAGTATGTGGTCTCATCGTAAAAGTGATAATATGTGGAAAGGCTTCATTCAGGTAGAGCTTTCACCACAAGAGGATGCGGCCGCTTTTAATATACTTACTCAAAATGGAGGAATAGCGTGATGAATGCAACCATGTATGCAAACCTTTCCTCTGAGGCTAATACTCTCAGGGAATTATTAGACAATATTCCTTTAGATAACGTAATAGATCGGCTTGGCATTGAAAGTAGATTAGAAGAAGTTGAGTATGAGCTTGGTTGTATAAATCCATTTCATATTACAAAAAAAGCAAGATTAACTTTTCGTGGTGGGCCTGTTGTCGGGAGTCATGCTATATCTGCTATTTTTGCCTCCAAGGCCACAGATTTTTTTGCTAATGCTGTTGCGGCAGTGTCTGCGGGTTTATCAGGGGCTCTGCATTTTAAAGGGCCAATTCCCGATAAAAATATTAATAATTTAATGATCACAGGTACTGCTATCGGATCTTTCGGGTTTGAATTTGAATTACCAAAACCAGATAACTTTGACCTATGCCCTGAGCAGTCTATTGTTGAAAAAGCTGTAGATGAAATAAGATCACTTTTTGAAGTATCTGCAACTGGAAGTGATGATGATTTAAGTGACCTGGTGGAGGAGATACACCCAAGAGCAATATCTAAAATTTATGAGTTTTTAAACTACCTGAATGAGCAAGATGCAAAATGTGGGCTGGAGTTTAATAATAAATTCTTCAGATTCTCCAGTAAACAGCAATTAGAAGCCGCTCTCTCTCGACTCAATGATAATAATATCCATGAGGAGATTGTTAGTTACAAGGGTGTTTTTAGTGGCGCCCTGCCAGCTAGTAGAAACTTTGAGTTTGAGACTGAGGTTGATAAAGAGTTGATTAAGGGTAAGATTAGCAAAGATATAGCTCAACCAGAACTAATTGTCAAAAACTGGTTGCTGAAACCAGTAAAGGTTAAATTCACTGTAATTACCATCGGCAACAGTAAACCTAAGTTTATTTTAAAATCGCTTAACGATATTCAATAATCTAAATCTCTTCAACCCACCCCCCAGCGGTGGGTTTTCTTTTCCCTAAACTTGCTTATAATTCAAACTCCAATAACAATAAACCTCTAACCATGAAATACATCACACTTACCACCCTACTCTTATCTTTGGCTTTTACCGGCTGCCAGAAGCAACCAGATGGGGATGTAGATCTGATTGCCACCACTACAGCTTTTGAGAACTCAGATAATATTCTTAGCAAATACCTGGAAAAGTTAGATTCAGAGTTCACCACTCAAGATGTGCGGGTAAAAATCTTATGCAGAGACTACCCACGTGAGTATGAAAAGAACTATATGCCCAACTTGTTGAAGCTCTCACCAGGTGAATACTCTGAAGCTGTGCTTCTGGCTGATATGGATCTAGTCCTGGATCACTACAAAGAGAAAGATGCTATTCAGTGCTAAAGCTTTCTTACTTCTGAAATATTAAATCTTTATATTGGACTTAAGACCTCTCATGACCGGGTCTGTAATAACAAAGTAAAGCATCACTAACCCGCTATCCGCGGGTTTTTCTTTATGTAAGGTAAGTGTAACCTTGTCTTTAAATGTTACATTATAACAATTAGTATAATGATACCTATGATTCATAAATAGAAAGGTAAGTCTCAATGAAATATTTGTTAGGCGCAGCATTGTTAGGATTAGTGATTACTGGCTGTACTTCAAATCCAAAAAACGAAGTGGTGCAAGAAAAAGTTGTGAGCAATACTCCAGCTGAAACTCAGGTAATTAATTTTACTGGTCCAATGGATCTTACAGTCGAATTGAAATCTTCAGATAATTTTGAAACCGCAGAAATGACAGATAATTCTGGCAAGGTTTATCACCTTAAACGAGCTATTTCAGGAAGTGGTATGCGTTTGGCCAATGATGACGGCGTTTCAATTCACTTCAAAGCTGGTGAAGGTATTGTAGAGTTTATGAAAGACAAACCTATCAGTATTACTGAATACAAAAAATAAGATTATTGTTCTAGGACAACCCACCCCAGTGGTGGGTTGTCTTTTTATTATATGAAGTAATATTCCTATCAGTTTAAAATTATAATATATGACGCTGTAGTCTAAAAATTGTTTTTTCATATCTCTCTTAGCACAAATACGGACTAACTTAATGAATAATATTAACTTTAAGAATTTCGAAGAGGCTGGCCAAGCTATTTTAAAATTCTTATCTCAACGATTTGGATTTAAGTTATGGATGATTACGCGTACGGAGGGTGATGACTGGATCGTCTTACTAAGTGAAGATAATGGTTATGACGTTAAGCCAGGACAAGTATTTCGATGGGCAGATTCGTTCTGCTCACACATGGTACAAAATAATGCGCCCCGCATTGCCCCTTACTCGCCCGACGTTCAGGTTTATACAGATGCACCAATAAATAAACTTGTCACTATTAAAGCCTATATCGGTCAACCTATTTTAAAAGAAGATGGTTCCTTGTTTGGCACTCTTTGTGCAATTGATCCCGAACCTCAGTCTAAAGTCCTTGTTGAGGATGCTCCATTGTTTGATCTTATGGGAAAGGTGCTTAGTTACACGATTCAAGCTGAATTAAGAGCAACCGAACACATACGTAAAGCTGAACGCTTTGAAATGGAAGCATTGTCTGATCCAATGACTGGACTTTATAACCGTCGTGCTTGGGATCGATTAGTTGAGTTAGAAGAAGAACGGTGTAAGCGATATGGTCACCCTACTGCTGTGCTTATGATTGACCTAAATGATCTAAAGATCACTAATGACAATCTAGGACATGCTGCTGGTGATGAGCTAATCAAAAGAATGGCTGTAGCTTTAAAAGGCATAGTACGTAGCAATGATATTGTTGCTCGCTTGGGTGGTGATGAATTTGCTGTACTTAGTATCGAAACTAATCTTCAGAATGCCGAGAAGCTTGTAACAAGAATTCAAAATGCTTTTGCGAAAGCTGAAGTTAGTGCGGCAATTGGTCTTGCAATGCGAAATCCAACATATGGTCTATCAGCAGCTATCATAGAAGCTGATAGAAAGATGTATCAAGATAAAATCTTAATTAAATCTATTAATAATGATTGATAAAAAGCCGCATACCCGAGCGGCTCTTGGATCGGGTGGAGAGAAATATGGCAGAAACAAAATGCGGTAGCTGTGGATCGCACAGCTTTGAGCTTTCAAGCCAAAACTTGGGCAAGTCAGATCTTTTGTTTTGGTTTGTACAATGCTCCAATTGCGGGGTTCCTATTGCGGTAATGGAACATAACCATATTGGTATTAAACTAGATCATATTGTTAAGCGATTAGATGATCTGGAGGCCGGAATTGGCTTAACTATGCAGTCTGTAAGCTCATTAAAAAAGAGTAAAAAATAACTACTCTCTACCAAGAGCACGAGAGCCATTAGAGTGGCCGTTATTGGTGCTAATTTTTTCAGTAAGTGCACGAAAACCGCTAACAGTAATCTCTTGGTTATCAAGCACAAAAGCTTCGGCAACTTTAATATATTCCTGTATAAGGGCATGGTCATGTATGCCTGAGGCAACATAAGCTTTATATAATTCAGCTCGAAATTTCTTCTTGCTCATTTTAACAAACTCCAAACAACCCATCCCTGTGATGGGTTTTCTTTTGTCTATTAAAGCATGGTTAATAAAAAAAGTTAACTTTTCTTTAACTAAGGTTAATTTTATTGTTGACTATTTTATTAACTACAGTTAATCTTTTCATCACAAACAAAGAAAAGCCCCAGCGTTGCAACGAACAACCTGGGGCATGACCCACACTCTCTCTGTGAGTAAAGTAATTATGAACACAAAATTAACTCCACACAATAGCTTCAAGGTAACTCTGTTTACCGCTGCCTTAACTGTAAGCGCTTTAGCAGTCGCTTTTCATACGGATTTAAATGTTGGACAACCTGCTCCAGCGCAAAACATGCAGTCTGAATACGGCATTGTTTCACTAAAAATGCATGACCAAAGTCGTGGTGAAGCAATTCTTAATCTGGATGGATTTCGTTTAAATATCTCTTCATTTGAAGTTCAGGCTTATCCAGATAGCTACGGCGTACCTGGTTCAGAGTTCACTGCAGTCGAAGTAATGGAGCTCGGTGAAATCAATGTATTTGATGCCAATGGTAATCCATATAAAGACTTCACTGATCACCAGGATCATCGCGAAATCAATTCAATGATCGCTGGTTACATCATGAAGCATCGTTTGGTGGAGGTGCAGTCATGATCTTAAATTCTGCTGATCAAATCTTTGAAGCGCTTTTGAATGGTCAATCGGTCTACTGGTGTGAATGTGGCTCTGACGACTGGTCTCCTCTTAATGATCGAACTCAAATTAATTTTGTAGATCTTTACACCGGTTTCCTGCAATTCAAAGCAGATGAGTTGCCTGTAGTTCAAATGCCGATTGAGTTCAACTCAACTCATCGCTACTTCTCTGAATATATCAAGACCTTTGAAGGGCTTGAAATATATCGAGTGGGTAAAACTCGGGCGAGCTATTTTGCCCTACGCGTTAAAAGCTCTGGAACTATTGCTGACTACTTCTGTAATACGCAGATCTACTCCATTCAGGCTGATGGCTCATTGAAGAAGATGGATAAATCTCTTACTCCGCAATGGATTTTAGATGGATTGGAAAATGCACGTGTTGCTATGCGAAAGAACAAGCGTCATCAAGTTTTAGAAAGTACCGGCTTCTTTGCATCGGAAGACTATAAAAACTTTAAACGTAATAACCGTACTGCAGGAGCACGTTGAGATGGCGATTAATATTATTCCAGCGAATCAAGCGCTGCTAGTCCAGGCAATTATTGTTTACCTGTATGCCGATCCTGGCTTAGGTAAAACATCTATCGGCTTTACTGGTGATAAAGCTATTTCATTCGACTTTGACAAAGGTTCTCACCGTACTGGTGAACTTCGTCGCGGTGCTGTAGTTCAGGCTCACCAGTGGTCTGATGTAGCAAACCTAACAATGGCTGATCTTGAACCATATAACACCATTGTGATCGATACCGTTGGTGCAATGCTTGAAAGCATCAAAACACATTTAATGCTCAATGCGACTAACAAACAGAAAGATGGATCGTTAAAGCTTAAAGCCCAAGGCTTGGCCAACAACATCTTTAAGCAATACGTGAACACTCTGATCGCTTCAGGGAAGGATGTGGTGTTTATTGCCCATGCTTCTGAAGATCAAAGCGGTGACCAGGTAATTTATCGCCCTGATCTGGGTGGTAAAAACCGTAATGAGCTATATCGCATTGCTGACATCATGGGCTATTTGACCACAGTCACTACTGGTGAAGGTAAGAATGCCCGGGTAATTAGCTTTAAGCCTTGCCCTACCCATCACGCTAAAAATGCAGGTGGTTTAGGTGGTGAGACTGGCGAAGTATGGGTGCCGGATCTAAAGACCAATCCTACGTTTCTGGCAGACCTTATCAAACAGGCGAAGGACCATATTAATACCCTGACACCAGATCAATTGGCCGCAATCAAGGCTCAAGAAGATCTAGAAAACTGGGTACAAAGCTGTGGTGAGGCCCAGTATGCGAGTGATCTAAATCAGCTCACTCAGTCTCTTGAAGACACTCATCTGTACTACAAGAATATGCGTGCTGAATTAGTCCGTCGTGCTCTAGAAATGAAGTGCACGTTTGATAAACAACGTAATGCCTGGGTAGACCCACCAGAGTTCAATGGCATTTCTGATGAGCAGCTGGCCGATCTGCAGGACTTCATCGATACCTGTGGCCTTGATGCAAAAACAGTGTGTGAGCACTTAGGGCTTGATGCTCTCAACCAGATAGAAGCTTCCAAATTTGAAGCTGTAAAAAATGACATAGAACAATTAGCGAAGGGAGCAATGTCAGCATGAAAATTCTAAATAGCAAAGAAGCTTTTGAAGCAATGATGGCTGGCCGAAATATCATGTGCCGCGCTGTTGGTGAGTTAATGGATTTTGATGATCTGTCTCAGTTCCCTGCCACAATTTTCGCTATGCCAGGCTATGAGTTCTGCATCAAGGTTGAAACAATGGAGCTGGCTGGTATTACATTTACCAAGCCTTTGACTCTTGATGATGTCGTGGAAGATCAGGAAATCTTTATTATTCATCCTGACCATATCTCACAGGTTAAATACAGCAAACAGTGCATGGAGTATTTCAAAGCTGTCGACAATGGTTTTGCTCAGGCGGATAAAGAAAATGCCGAATTACAATTAGTGGCAATGGGTGAGCTATTTGGTCGAATTATTGTCTATCCCCCAACTATAGACAATACAGGCAAACCTAAAAAGAGACGCTCAACCAAAGCTAAGAATGAGACTGAACAGGCTAGCATTCCAGCTGGCCCAGGTGATGCTGTACCAGATATTGAAAAACAGCCTGAGCCAGAGGTAATTCAGCCTATTGAGGCCATAGAGCAAGAAGCCACTATTAATACTGAAACTCCAGTTACAGAAATTGAAGCGGATTCAGTTGAAACCGACCGGGTAAAGCTTGTTGAAAAGTTCACTGCACAAATTGATCAGTTTACTAAGGAGGATGACGTTCTTTCATTCCGTCACGTATTTCTGGCCAATGGACACTTAGATCAAAAAGATCAACAGCACTTATGCAAGCTTACGGAAGATAAATTGCTTGAGCTGGATCCAGAGCAATACACGCCGAAGGTTGAACCTGAACCAATCGCAGATGAAGTCATTGAAGCTCAGCAACCAAGTACGTTTGATCAAATTGAAAATGCCGCACGCAAACAAGCATCAGTGGAAAGTGCTGAACATGGTAGTGCCCCTATTGATCTCTTCTACAAGAAGAAAAAACAGGTTCTGATCAATCGGATCTATGACATGGATTCAGTAGAAACTTTAGAACGACTAGCACCAGCGATACCTGCAGCTAAATTACTTCCAGCTGATCATCAGGAACTACTTAGCCTGTATGCACAGCGCAAAGATGCCTTGATTCAAGCTGCTGAAACTGGGGAGGCTTCATGAGTTATTCCTACTCTTCTATGACCCGCGTGCTGCTTGTGCAGCACAAAGGTCGGGTTAGAACTTACCGCAATATCAACCTATTTGGTATTGATGATTGCCTGCAAAATTTTGCGAACACTTGGGGATACAGATGATCTTCAGAATTAAAAAGAAACATGAAGTCGGTTTCAAGCTTTGGTTAGAAAAATTGGGCTATACCAAAAATGAGCTTACAGATGGTAGTTCTACATTTTCAGGCAAAGGCACACGCAAGACGTTGAGTTACGTGCTCTTAAAGAAAGATTTAACAGGTAATGCGGCATGTCAGGTGTTATTTCATGAATATGAAGAACATCTGGATAACCCTGATTATTTAGATGTGAAGGTGGCGTGATGGAAAAGAATAAATTGTGGTGCGTAGGAATCTGCCCTGAAGATGATAGTCCGCATGAGCAGTCACCTGCCGTATCAAAAGAAATTGCTGAACGTGCTTTGGCTCGTTACAGAGCAATGACTAAGGCTGAAGGCAATCAGTTCATGATCGAATCATTTGATGAATACTTTCAGGTTCAAGAGTGGGAAGGCACAGCCGAAGACCACCAAGAACAAATGTTTTACACAGAAGATTGGTTTAAAGAGCCGATGTACCAGTGCTTTGACCTACCAACAGCATGCAAAGTTTTTAAATATGGTGAGATTGTTGAATGCTACAAAAAAGGCTCATCACCACTTACTACATCAAATTTTGAAGAAGCCAAGCGCTTCTATGAGGTGGCGTGATGGATAGTACTGATCAAATAGTTGAGCCAACCCCATTTGATGATGTGCAGTGGCTCTGGTGCGCTGATTGGTGCAAGAAAAAAGGTTTAAGCCCATACGATGCAAAGAATTGGGCAGATGCGAAATTTGAATATTTGAAGGCTCAAGGAGAAAACAATGACTGATATTCAAAAACCATGTGAGCCTTGTGAAGATAGCAATATCGATAAGCAAGTAAACCTGATGGATCAATTCATTGAAAGCGGTGAATTTGACAAAACTCTAAATGATTTTTTTGGGTTACCTGAATCGGTAAAACAAAGTTTGAAGGAGATTTCATAATGGGAGCAGCTATGAAAATTGATGATCCAGTTGATATCAGTTTTATGTTACTCATGAAGTACCGTAAACCTGTAATCAAACTTGAAGAGCTCTTGCCGGATTACTTGCCTCATCTTACAATTGAGCAGGCAAATAAGCGCGCAAATAAATGCACTCTTCCATTTCCAGCATTCAAATCTGATGGACGTAACTCACCTTTTTATGTTCATCTAAGTGATGTAGCATTCTGGCTTGAAGCAATACAAAAAGAGTCTAAGAAAGACTGGGTAGCAATGAACCATTGATTGCTAAATTATTGATTAATTGCCGCATGGTTGCACCTATTTTGCACCTTGCACCATGCGGCTATTCAGTAAGATGCTAATAAATAATAATTTTTATAATGTACATGTGATTAATCTATCCCACCTGCCATCGGGGCGACAATCAAATTGTTGGACAGTTGATATGGACCAATATACATATAAATTCATCACTTTTTTGATGGGCATAGTATACTGCATCTGCCTTATTCGCTCATCTTTTCAATTAATTTACCACACCATGAATAAAACTTTTGCTGATTGTTTTTCTGTTAAGTCATTGTCTGTACTTGCACTTTCTCTGGGTCTTGCCGGCTGTGGCAATGGCTCATGGTGGTCAAAAGATGATGAACCGACACTTGAAGTTGAACATATTCGTAAAGCAATTCCGAGTCGGGTAAATCAGCGTGAGTCCTGGGCACAAGATATTTACGACATCACCGAACAGTTGGGTATTCCTCAAACCAAGGAAAATGTCTGCACGATTGTGGCCGTGGTCGATCAGGAATCCAATTTTGTGGCAGACCCTACAGTACCAGGTCTGGGAGAAAAAGCGGTTAAAGAAGTTCAGGATCGTCTTGAAGAAAAATTCAAAGATAAACTCGGACAAGCAATCGGTGGAACAGTTGCGGGATATTTCCAGGAAGTACTCAAGAACCATCCAAGCCCAGAAGATAACTATTTAAGCCAGATGCGCCGGGTAAAAACCGAACGCGAACTGGATGAGTTATATCGTGAAATATTTGACTATATGTCGAAGCATTACCATGTCAGCGCACTGACCGGTGCTGCAAAACTGGTCGGCCAGAATATTGGCGAGAAAATGAATCCGATTACCACTTTGGGTTCAATGCAAGTGCATATTAGTTATGTCAAGGAATATAAACGTCAAGGTGGCAACATCGCAGCCTTACGCTCCGATGTCTATACGCAATATGGCGGCCTATATTACGGGATTCATCGTCTGATGATGTATCCTGCAGATTATGACAAACCGATCTACCGTTTTGCAGACTATAACTCGGGCATGTATTCCAGCCGAAATGCCGCTTTTCAGAGCATGCTCAATGATTTAACTGAAGCTGAACTCGATCTGGATGGCGATTTATTACTCTATAACAAAGATGGCGCGATCCGTTCGCAGAAGAGTCAATCCGAGCGTGAGCTGATCAGTGTATTTGCGAAAAATAATTTTATTATTACCGAACGTCAAATCCGCGCCGATTTAAAGAAAGAAAAAGAGAAAGATTTTGAAGATACCATGACCTATCGTGGGATCAGCAAGCTCTATCAGGAAAAAACAGGCAAAGATCCAATGTATGCAATCATGCCGGAAGTGGTCATTTCTGGACCAAAACTGAGTCGTGATTACAATACCAACTGGTTTGCCACCCGTGTCGATGGTCGATATCAAACATGCATGCGCAAAATCAAACACCTAAAACTCTAGCCTTATTTGATTTTGATGGCACCCTGTATACAGACGACAGTTTTACCGGGTTCATTTTCTATGCCTTGAAAAAACGGCATATTTTAAGACGCGGCATTCGTCTCCTGCCCTGGATTCAGGCCTATTATCTGAAGCTGTACCCTGCCCATGCGATGCGTCCAAAATTGTATGGCAACATGTTTAAGGACAGCGATGCAGAAGAAATTTTACAACTGGCGCAGGACTATGCCCAGCAGCTGGTCTTTAAGTTTAATCCAAAACTGTTGCAGCAACTTCGGCAACATCAGCAACTGGGTCATGAGATCGCGCTGGTTTCAGCATCACTGGATTTATACTTGAAACCGGTCTGTACCTATTTAAATATCGATTTACTGTGTAGCGAAGTTGAAATCAAAGCTGGAAAAATAACAGGATTTTATCAAACTCCTGACTGTAGTAACACACAAAAGAAAATTAGAATTCTAGAAAAATATAATCTGGATAATTATGCTGAAATTTATGCCTATGGTAACAGCGAAGAAGATCAGGAAATGCTGAGTTTGGCACATCAACGCTATCTGGAAGGACAAGATCAGCAATTGCCAAAAATTAATCTACCATCCGATTCAATGACATATTAGGGCTTTAAAATTTCCGCTTTATTGATACGCCATAATAATCTTTAACAAGCACTTAAATGACAGATGAGTTGTCGCTCAATGATACTTTTAAGGCAGATCTGATGACTGAATCATCCAGACTTTTTTGTTTAAATATAAGCTTCATCCATAAAAAAACCACCTCAAATAAGGTGGTTTTTAGCTTTAAGAAATATTATTTCTTAAACGGAAATGCATATTTCACAATACGTTTGATTACGCTGCCATACTGTTTTACCAGACTGGCATTGTTGTAGTTCAAACCATATTTTTCACACACCGCCTGAACTTTTGGCGCCATTTGGCGGTAACGACGGGCAGGCACATCAGGATACAGATGATGTTCAATCTGGTGACTTAAATGACCCGTCAAGATATGGAATGCTTCAGAACCGGTCAGGTTAGATGAACCACGAATCTGGCGCATATACCAGTGACCACGGCTCTCATTTTGCAGTACCGATTTCGGGAACACCTCTACATCTTTGGTAAAGTGGCCACAGAAAATAATACTGAACGTCCAGATATTACGCAGACCATTGGCCACCATATTACCCGTCAAAACTGGCAAAGCAGCAGGACCTGCAATCAATGGAAAGAACACATAATCTTTAAACAATTGTTTACCGATTTTGTTCTGCATTGGGCGCCATTCTTCTTTGGTCTGCTCTTTGCTTTTGCGACCTTTGAAATATTTACCCAATTCAAGGTTCTGAATGGCCACGCCCCACTGGAACAGCAAACAGAATGGCACCGCATAAATCGGTTGTAATAAATAACCCGGTTTCCAGCGCTGTTCTGGGAACAGACGCAATAGACCATAACCGATATCATCATCCATACCTTTAATATTGGTATAAGTATGATGTTTAAAGTTATGGGTTTGACGCCAGTTATCCGAAGTACCTACGATATCCCATTCATAGGTCTGACCATTCATTTTAGGATCATTCATCCAGTCATACTGACCATGCATGACATTGTGACCCAGTTCCATGTTTTCCATGATTTTAGCAAAGCCTAATAGACCTGTGCCTAGCAACCATGCTGGTGGGAACCAGCCTGCAAACAATAGCGCACGACCGGCAATTGATGAATAACGGATGGTTGAATAGACACGACGGATATATTTCGCGTCTTTTTCACCTAAATCATCCAGCACTTCTTGCTTGATCGCATCAAGTTCACGTGCAAGTTCATCGAGTTCTACTTGTGATAATTCACGGTTTTTAGGATTTTTAAAATATTGAAATTTTACTGGCATATTCATAGGATAAAACTCGCTTATAGGTCGATGACTAGATCAGTCTGCGCTGAGTTAACACAAATTTTGAGCAGATTACCTGGCTCAGTATTTCGTGCGCCGTTTACCAAATTCTTGGTCGAACCTTCCACTTTATTGCAGGCGCATTTATTACAAATGCCCATACGGCAACCATGTGTCGGTTTGATATTTTGTTGTTCCAGACTCACCAAAATGGACTGGCCTTTTGGAATACTGACAATTTTTTTCGACTGAGTCAGGGTGACATTAATAAAGCCGATATCGGATTGATCCGCCAGACTCATGCTAAAGGCTTCACCCTTAAACTCTTTGGCTGAAGCAAACAGCTGCTCTGCAGTCGATACAAAACCTGACGGGCCGCAGCAATAGACCGTGCTATTTTCCAGATTTTGCAAATCTGTCAGATAAGTTTCATTCAGACGAGCTGCCGCAGCTTGTTCTTGCGTGGCATAAACATGAAATGAGAAATTTGCATGTTTCTGAGCAAGTTCTTCGAAACGTGCTTTAAATGCTGCATCTTGATGTTTTTTAACCCAGTACCACAAGCTCACTGGTGTTGATAATTCACCCTTTTTGCTCAGGCTTTCCAGCATGCTCAGCATTGGGGTAATCCCGCTGCCTGCTGCAAGCAAGATCAGTGGACTCGCCTGCTGAGGCACAGTCATATCACCATAAGGCTGACCAAATTCGATGACATCACCCACTTGCGCCTGCTCTGCAAACCAGGTGCTGACTTTACCGGCATGGACTTTTTTCACAGTCAATAACACATGCTGGGCATCTACATGGGTCAAACTATAGCTACGTTCATAACGGATGCCCTTCACCACCACATAGACCGGATGGTGTTGCCCCGCTTTACCAAACTTAAATAAACGATTCACTTGAATTTTCAGACTCAGCATATCCTGTGCAGCATTTTCCTTGTGCACAATCTTGCCCAATGGCTGATTCAACGACCATATCGGATTGAGTTTCTGAATCCAGAAATTAATCGCATGCTGATCGACGACACTGTCAGACAGTGCATTCAACGGCATTTTAAGTTTTTGGAGTACATGCATCGTTATCGACATCATCTTGAGGTTTTGAATTATTATACACATGTATATATATTTGTATATACATGTGTATTGTTTCCATTCATTTCACAAGCCTGTCGTGCTCGGTTATAATCAAACGATTCATGCATGAACCTATTGATGAACGAGCCTTCAATGAAAATAAGCAGTGACGCATCTCTACTACAATCGAAAAGCATTGATGAGCCGATTATCGTACGGAGTGTCGGTCGCAAGGCCACCATTACCAAAGAAGAACTGTTTCAGGCAGCATTAAACCTGATTGGTCCACAAAAAAGTATTGCATCGTTGAGCCTGCGCGAAGTCGCACGTGAGGCCGGTATTGCGCCAAACAGTTTCTATCGTCATTTTAAAGATATTGATGAGCTGGCCATTGAGCTGATTGATCGTGCCGGGATTGTATTACGTCAGATTCTGCATGAAGCACGCTTAAAAGCCTCCCGACAAAGCAGTATTATTCGTAGTTCGGTCGAAATTTTTATTGCTCAGCTGGATGCAGATGAAGGCAATTTAAGCCTGTTATTGCGTGAAGGTTATACCGGTTCAAAATCGTATAAACAGGCTGTAGAACGCCAGTTAAATTATTTTCAGCAGGAATTGCAGGATGATTTGATTCGTCTGGAACGCCTGAATAATAGAAAGTTATTACATGCCGATATTGCCGCCAAAGCCATTACTCAACTGGTGTTTAACATGGGGGCCAATGTCATTGACATGCCGGCTGAAGACCGCCAGGAAATTGCCGAACAGACCATGCTCATGATTCGGATGATTCTGGAAGGCGCTCGCCATCTGGAAGATTCGCAGCTGCGTTAATTTTCCAATTTGCGTAAAATGATATAAAAAGAGACGTACTAGACGGATTACTGTCCCAAAGTTAAAGTGATTAGCTTTAAGTTACGCGCGTGTGGCAGGGATGCCACACACTACCCATCACGACAGGACGTCGTGTATGGGTAATAAGAGACTTTTGCCTACTTTGGGGCTTTCCAAAGTAGGGTTGCGCCTGCACAAATCCATTTAAACTTTTAAAGGAAAGATGAGGCTGTACAATATCCAAGTATAAATATCAGATATTTAAAAACACTATCGAATTGCTTTTATTACTCCATACAATTCAAACTATAGCCTAGTTAAAATTGTGGAACAGTAGTGGTACCAGTCGTCTCTTTTTTATGACGATTACAACAGTACAAGTTGTGCTTTCACTATCTCCGCAGTGGCTTCCGGATACTCAAGCGGAAACATATGTCCGCCCTCGACCACTGAATAATTGATCCGATAAATCTTGTGCATGCCTTGCGGCAAACCCTGCTGATAAAACTGGCTCTGCTCTGCAGTCATCAGATGAATCGGCACTTCAGGTGGTCGTCTTGGCGTACGCCACCACCATGCCGGTACAGTCCGGAAAATCTCCGCTTCTACCTGTTTTGGAATGCTCAAAGTCACCCCACCGCGTTCAGGTTCTGGCTGAATGCCACTCTCGATATAATCAGCAAAACATTGCTCATCAAAATTGCTAAATAAGCGGTTTGATCTGAGTGCATCAACTGCGGCCTGTTTCGATGGCCAGTGATCCTTGCGTTTTAGCGTAATTCCTGCAGGTGTATAGCGATCGATACTTTTCAGATTCAGCTTTTTAACCAGTTCAAACATGGCGCTGTTTTTTCCAATAATAAATGGCGGATCCATAATTAACAGTTTGGAAAACAGTTCCGGACGTCGATACGCTGCCATCAAAGTCACCAGACCACCAAAGGAATGTCCGAGACCCACCACCTGCTGCTGAGGAAATTGCTGCTCGATATCTGCAATGACTTCATCGACCAGATAGCGCCAGTCTGGCGTAATCGGATATTGCGACTTCATGCCAATCAAGGGAATCGCTTTGACCTCATATTCTGGCTGGAAACAGTCCAGAAATTTCTGATAGGTTGCCGCAGGGATGCCATTGGCATGGGTAAAATGTAGGGCTTGTTTCATTATTTTCCAAACGCAGCGCGTATTCATCCTGAAATCATCGGATGAGCTTACTGATCTGAAAAGTCATGTGATAGTGCCAAAACGCTCAAAGCATGACCTTGAAGTCAGCTCTTCTTATTTTATTAAACGAATTTAAGATTTATTTCTGCGATACCGTCAAATGCTGCATGGCTAGAAAAGTCGCGCCGCAACTGGTCTTATCCCCTGCGATAAGCATTGCCCGTCCTTTGACAGTAATAGATAAATCGCTGGAGATTGCGGTGACCATGGTCTGGCATTTGGGACAATAATGCGTCATGCCATTTAAATGTACGGCGATGCCATTCATAATCAAAGACGGCTCACCTTCTACCACAATACCACCGTGGGTGGTTTTGGCTCCCAGACCAATAAAGGCTTTGGACATGTTTATTATTTCTGGTTATTGGTTAGACTGATTTTAAACACAAGAAAAATGACAGGCCAGTATTCCCCGACCAAAACAATATAAAAGCCGAATTTCGGCCATAAAAAAAGCAGCCCGAAAGCTGCATTTTTTAATTGCTTAAAACTTAAGGCTTGACGACTACCATCACCTGAATGGCTTCTGGCGTCACAGATAAACCATCCAGTAGGCCGAGACCTTCTTTCTGCAACTTCTGTAAACGTGAAATTTCATCTTCACGGATACTTGGATTAAACTGTTTCAGATAGGTCAGACGGTCAATTTCATATTGCCATTTATTACCATACACTTCTTTGGCTTGCTGCTTGAAGTTTGGCAATGCACTGCGTGCCAATTCAAGTGCTTGCTGATAACGTGCCTCAATCACATCACGACGTGCTTTCACTACTTGGCGGCAGCTGTTGCCATCTAAATGATGCAGATACGGTTTTAAAATTTCAGGCGCAATTTTTTGGGAAAGATCCTGACCTTTCTCGCTTAATAACACACGAACCAATTGTTGCGGCAGGCTTGATGGCAAGTTCAATGCTTTCGGTGCAACCACATCGACCTTGAACCAGACTTCCAGCAATACCGAACCTTGTGGCAGTGCCGCAGATTTTAATACCGCAACGTTGGTGCTACCAAAGCCTTGAGTATTGATCATTTCCATCACACTTTCAGTGAATGGATGTTCCAGGGTCAGGTATTGCGCATCTTCGCGGATTTGTGCCTGATCACGATAGAAAGTGGCAGTGATGCCTTCTTCATCCAGCGTCAAACCTTGAACCTGCATTTGATCTGTTGGCTTGATGATCACGGTACCGTTACTTTGCTCGTCAAAGTCAATATTCGTGGACGCCATAAAGCGTTTCATGAAGATCGGCAAAGTGGTGTTGTCATCATAGTCTTCAAGCGCGTTGACAATTTCCTGTGCCACCACCGGACGGCAAGAGTTGTACTCTAGCAAACGGTCACGACCTTCCTGCAATTCAGCTTCCAGCGCTTCACGTTGCACGCTGACTTCTTCCAGCAGGTCTTCAAACACTTGACCTTTGTCTGCCAATAGACAGTCTTTCAAGCGAACAATAAAGTTTTCTTGCAAGGTTTGTGCAGTTGGGGAAATATTGCCGAAAATATTCAAGGCTTCGTTATACCAGCGGAACATACGTTCTTGCGCAGTTCCCACCAGATAAGGCACATGAATCTGAATCCGGTTTTCCTGACCGATACGATCTAAACGGCCAATACGCTGCTCTAAAACGTCCGGGTTGGCAGGAAGATCGAACAGAATTAAATCAGATGCAAACTGGAAGTTACGCCCTTCTGAACCAATTTCCGAACAAAGTAAAATCTGCGCGCCATACGAATCTTCAGCAAAATAAGCGGCAGCCTGATCACGCTCTAACAAGCTCATGCCTTCATGGAACATCGCGGTACGAATACCGGCATGTAAGCGAAGTACATTTTCCAGCGCTTCAACCACTGGCCCGCTACGCGCAATCAGTAAGACTTTCTTGTGTTTAAGATCGGTACGTAAACGCTCCATCAGCCACATCACGCGTGGATCGGCTTCCATCCATGCACCATCGAGCTGGGCT
Organism: Acinetobacter sp. YH12254; assembly: GCF_013417415.1. Lineage (NCBI taxonomy): Bacteria > Pseudomonadati > Pseudomonadota > Gammaproteobacteria > Moraxellales > Moraxellaceae > Acinetobacter > Acinetobacter sp. YH12254. The sequence goes on from NZ_VPEB01000004.1 coordinate 78,254, forward strand.
TCTTCAGGCCACATTTGCTCACGCAACTTACCATCTTTCGACCAGTGTTCCGGTGCTGGTAATGGTGCCGGCTGACAGTCACGACCCGGGAAGCCCTGAATGGCTTCACGCGTATTACGAAACAGGATACGACCGGTACCATGACGGTCTAAAAGTTCGTGAATGGCACGGAAACGCTGCTCAGGATGATCTTCAATTGAATGACCCAACAAGGCCTCAATCGCAGTCAAATGTTCTGCTTCAAGTGGCAGATTTGACATCAACACTTCTGCAATTTTAGCGGTGTGCTGATATTGCGCTTCTTCATCCAGGAAACGATCCAGCGAGTTAAAGCGCTGCGGATCGAGTAAACGCAGGCGTGCAAAGTGACTTTCTACCCCGAGCTGTTCCGGTGTTGCCGTCAATAACAATACGCCCGGCGTATGTTCAGCCAGTTCTTCGACCAGATCATAACGGTCATTACCGCCATCTTCTTCGCTCCACATCAAATGATGTGCTTCATCGACCACCAGCAAGTCGAAACCGGCTTCGAGCGCCTGTTCACGCAGATCTTCATGGTCGACCATCAAATCGACAGAGGCAATAATTTTTTGTTCGGTCAGGAATGGGTTTTGTTCAGGATCATGCTCTTTGATTGATGCAGTACGGGTCAAATCAAATAACGAGAACTCAAGATTGAAACGACGGCGCATCTCAATCATCCACTGATATTGCAGCGAATCTGGTACTAAAATCAGGATGCGTTCAGAACGGCCAGTTTTCAGCTGTTGATGGATAATCAAACCCGCTTCGATGGTTTTACCCAGACCGACTTCATCGGCCAGTAATACACGCGGAGCAAAACGCTGACCGACTTCATGCGCAATATACAACTGGTGCGGAATCAGGCCGACACGTGAACCGACCAAACCGCGCAGTGGACTGCTTTGCATATTGGCCTGCATCAGCAGCGCTTCAATGCGCAAGTCATACCATTCTTTATAATCGACCTGACTGGCCAATAGACGGTCTAGAGGCTTGGACAGCTGGATGGTGGCACCAATGCGGGTCTCATTCAGCGATTTACGTTCTTCAGTCCCATCTTCCAGGGTACGAATGACGTGATAACGCACCACGCCATTGCGGTCTTCCACGGATTCTACAATCCATTTGGTCCCTTCCTGATCCTGTAATTCATCTTTCACATTAAATACGATACGAGATAAGGGTGCATTGCTACGTGCATAGACGCGAGTTTCATCGCTTTTCGGGAATAAAATGCTAACCGACCGCTCATCAACATCAATAAGAACGCCTAAACCGAGTTCTGTTTCAGTATCTGATAACCAACGTTGACCAATAGCAAATTGCTGCAATTTTTCCACCTTTATCTTAAGTACAAGATTATGAATATTAGGCTCAATCACGAAACGTCATTGGAGCAAAATTTCACACCTTCAAGCAATGTATTTTGACATAAAGCCCACTAAAAAGTGAGCATAATTCACGCCGATTCAAGAAGTATTTCCTAGAACGGCGCCGGACAATAAAATTCGACCAGCTGATCTGTTTGAGGATGATAAAAACTCAAACGTTCAGCATGTAAATGTAGACGCGAGCTGAGCTGTTGCTGTTCAGGTGTCGCATATAAGGTATCGCCGATAATCGGATGCCCCAGATATTGCATATGCACACGCAACTGATGCGAACGGCCGGTAATTGGCGTAAGTTTCACCCGAGTCACGGCTTGTTCCTGAATATTAAAGTGTTCGATCGCCTGCCAATGCGTGATGGCCGGCTTGTTATGTGCGGGATCTGCGATATGTAAGGGCGGACGGCTTGGGTCATATACCACGGGCACCTCAATGCTACCTTCACCTTCGAGTGTACCGGCAACCACGGCCTGATAGGTTTTGTCGGTCTGGCGTTCCTGAAACTGGCGGGAAATGGTTTTTTGTCCCCATTTTGTGAGACCAAACACGAGAATGCCGGAAGTATCGCGATCCAGTCGATGGATCAGTAAGGTTTTTGGTTCTATTTTTAATAATCGGTTAATCAGGCAATCTTGTAAATCTTCTGTTTTCCCGGGAACTGTGAGTAAACCTGCAGGTTTGTGGATGACCATGAAATCGTCATCACGATGTATCAGATGTTCGGTTAGAAAATTACTCAAAGTTCAATCCCAGGCTGATCGCGAAAAACAAGGCGGCCATGATAGAAAGCTTCGCCCATAATTACAATGCGCTTTTATGTAAATGCTGATGAAATTTCCGATTTAGGTCATAAAAATGCTCAATCGCAGCGTATCAACCTGAGGATTGTAAAATGAAGCCTGCCAATTCATGCAAAGATGCATGCTGTCGTACATCTTCATAACGAATATTGGCACCATGTGCACGCCATACACCGACCAAACTCACCACGGCTACAGAGTCCAATCCATAATTTCTTAAATCGACATAGGAATCAATCTCCAGAGCATCTATGTCTAGCTGTTCTGCCACAGCCAACATAATACCTTTGGTTGATAAGACATAGTCTGAGGGCGCACTTAAATCCCACAACCGTGTCAGACTATAAGTATTTAAGTGATGCACACCTTGACTGGAAATATTTTCGATCCACTGAATATGCTGTTCCTGATTGGCCAATAAGATTGCGTCATCGACCACACCTATTTGATCCGTCACACTCATCAAATGCGGTAAGATTTGCTTGAGCATCGGTGTGACCTGCCCGGCAAAAATCAGTTGTGGATGCGTGGAGGCATATTCACCAAGCTGTTGCATGCCCTGCATCAGGTCATCACCATATAAATCGACAATGGGAATATCCAGTGCTTTGGCTTTATTGGTCAGTTGAATCAAATTTGCCATGAGTGCACTTTCTTGTATGCCCTGTTGCATACGCAAGTTTTGTAATCCGACTAAGACCAAAACCGATTGGTTCGATGCAAGCTGCCATTTGGCTTGAGATGGGGCAAGTTGGATTTTTTTGGGTATTGGGTACAGCATGGGAGACTCTTTGGCTTCAGACAGTCGGCTTTTTCGTAACTGTATATGCTAACTCAGATTGAGGGTTACTCAATACTTTAAAAGTCAACAGGGCTATATTTAAAAAATTAAAAGCAAAAATGCTTGTATCTATATTCAGATACATTCAGTCATTATATACAAACTGATTAAATGAATTTTAAACTAAACCTTTCATTTTATATTGTCATGTTATTATGGTCTTTAATAAAAATAATAACCAAATAATAATGAGAGCATTAATAACAGTCGGCTGTAAAACCGATCATGGGGGAATCATTACTTTTGGCGACCCTTCCTTTCTGGTGGAAGGAAAAGCTGTGCATTTGGATGGAATGGTACATTATTGTCCTAAATACGCCAATCTCAACTTTTTAAGTCATTGAAATGAGAAGGACATAACCTCACTTTAATTTCGACCAAGAAAATAAAATTACAGTTATGTCCATTGAAGAATTTATCATCTTTGTCTATTTAATTATA
>NZ_VPEB01000012.1:0-71211 GCF_013417415.1 Acinetobacter sp. YH12254
CATCCTTTGTTGTGCATAAGTATTTGTTTTTATTGGTTCCAAAATTATATTGTATTTATTAAAGTATCATACTATAGGCAGGGCTAGTCTAAATTTAATCCTATCAAAATAAAAAAAAGTTTCATACCTATATGAGAGTAATAAAGTTTCATCCTTTGTTGTGCATAAGTATTTGTTTTTATTGGTTCCAAAATTATATTGTATTTATTAAAGTATCATACTATAGGCAGGGCTAGTCTAAATTTAATCCTATCAAAATAAAAAAAAGTTTCATACCAAAATTACAAAATACTGAAAATAATGAATATATTTTCTTTATTTTGAAAATTCGTATGAAACTTTATTACTAAGTATGATTATTTATTACCTAGTATTTAACTTTATTACTCAAAAACATTCCCCAGCCCTGATTCAATTTTAATTATTCTACCGTAACCGATTTTGCCAGATTACGTGGCTGATCGACATCTGTACCACGCAGCACTGCCACATGATAAGACAGTAACTGCACCGGGATGCTATATACAATCGGTGCCAAGACAGCATCGACTGCCGGAATATGTACCACATGCTGGCGCTCTTTGGCTTTAATACCACTATTTTCATCGGCAAAGACAAACAGTTCGCCACCACGTGCCTGAACTTCTTCCATATTGGATTTCAGTTTATCCAGCATGTCATCCTGCGGCGCCAGAATCACCACCGGCATGTCATTATCCACTAGGGCCAATGGACCATGTTTCAGCTCACCTGCCGCATAACCTTCGGCATGAATATAGGAGATTTCTTTCAGCTTGAGTGCACCTTCCAGTGCGATCGGGAAATGCGTACCACGGCCCAGGAACAGGCAATGCTGTTTTTCTACGAACAGCTCAGAAAGACCTAAAATCTCATTATCATGACGCAAGGTATCCAGAATCACTTTAGGCATATGCCAAAGTCCAGTGGTGATTGCCGTCATGTTTTCTGTAGAAATCGTATTTTTCACAGAACCGATTTTCAGTACCAGCAGCATCAATGCAGCAAGTTGCGTGGTAAAAGCTTTGGTTGAAGCCACACCGATTTCAGGGCCAGCCAGGGTCAACAGGCTATGCTGAGTTTCGCGTACCATTGATGAAGTGGCCACGTTACAGATGGTCATCGTGGTGATATCCAATCCTTTGGCAGCGGCACGTTTCTGTGTATCACGTAATGCAGCCAAGGTATCGGCAGTTTCACCGGATTGGGAAATACACACATAGAGTGTGTGATTCACAATAACTGGCGTGCGATAACGGAATTCGCTGGCAATCTCGACCTGACAAGGCAGATCAATCAGCTGTTCAAACCAGTACTTGGCGATCATGCCGGCATGGTAGCTGGTACCGCAGGCAATAATCTGGATTTGCTGAATTTTTGCGAAGTCTTGTTCTGCACTGGCAAGGAAGTCTTCGCGCAGGTCATTGCCATTTAAGGCTTGAGAAATGGTCTGTTTGATCGCTTCAGGCTGCTCATAAATTTCTTTGAGCATGTAGTGCTTATATTCACCTTTAGAGGCATTGCTGACCGCAGCATCCAGTTCCTTGACCGGACGATCGACCAGCTGACCATCGACGAAAACTTCAATCGTGCTGCGGGTCAAACGCGCAATATCACCTTCTTCCAGGTAGATAAAACGGTTGGTAATCGGGAGCAGCGCCAGCTGGTCAGAACTGATAAAGTTCTCGCCAATCCCCACACCAATGACGAGTGGCGAACCTTCACGTACGGTAATAAGTTCATCCGGATGATCTGTATGCACGATACCTAGGGCATAAGCACCTTTGAGTTGTGGTACCACCTGGCGCACAGCTTCCATTAAGCTGGGGGTGGATTTCAGGGCGTCATTGATCAGATGTGCAACCACTTCTGTATCGGTCTGTGAAGTAAAGACATAACCCAAAGCTTCAAGATCATCTTTGAGTTCTTGATAGTTCTCAATGATCCCGTTATGAACCACTGCCACATTTTCAGAAATATGCGGATGGGCATTTTCTTCAGTCGGTTTGCCATGGGTTGCCCAGCGTGTATGTGCAATGCCAAGTGAGCCGCTGATCTGTGATTCATTCACGGCCTGTTCAAGGTTCGCGACCTTGCCGACACGACGTTCACGCAGGACCTGGCTATTGTTGATGAGTGCCAAACCTGCTGAATCATAACCCCGGTATTCCAGGCGTTTTAAGCCTTCAATCAAAATATTGGTAATGCTACGTTCTGCAATGCCACCGACGATACCACACATATTTATTCCCCCTTATTTCTTGATTTTTTGCGGACGTGGATAGTTTTCTTTGGCAAATTGCTTAGAACGTTCTACCGCCAAACTGTTGTCTTCCACATCACGAGTAATCGTCGAGCCTGCACCCACTGTAGCACCATTGCCAATTTTCACAGGTGCAACCAATGAACTGTTCGAACCAATGAAAGCCTGATCACCAATGATGGTTTTAAATTTATTCACACCATCATAATTGCAGGTAATGGTACCTGCACCAATATTAGAACCGGCACCGATTTCAGCATCCCCGAGATAGGTGAAGTGGTTGGCTTTAGAGCCTACGCCAATTGTGGTATTTTTCACTTCTACAAAGTTACCGATATGCACCTCGGCAGCAAGCTTCGCACCCGGACGCAGTCGTGCAAAAGGTCCAATTTGGGTATCTTCCCCAACGATGGCGCTATCGAAAATGCTATATGGCTGAACCTTGGTCCCAGCTGCAATCTTGGTATTCTTGATAATACAGCCAGCGCCAATTTCAACGTTGTCGCCCAGCTCGCAATCACCTTCGATGATGACATTGATATCAATCTGTACATCTTGACCGACAGTTAAATTACCACGCAAATCAAAACGGCTCGGATCAATCAGATGTACACCTTGTTGCATTAGCTGTTTGGCTTGATAAGACTGGAACTGACGCTCTAAAGCAGCGAGCTGTACACGGTCATTTACCCCTTCAACTTCAAAAGCCTGCTCAGGTTCTACCGATGCAACTTGCATACCATCTGCCAAAGCCATCGCGACAATATCAGTCAGGTAATATTCACCCTGCGCATTGTCATTGCTTAAATTTGGCAGCCATTCATGTAATTTAGCATTGCTGACGGCATAAATACCGGTATTGATTTCCTTGATCTGACGTTGCTCGTTCGTTGCATCTTTATGTTCAACAATGGCCTGAATCTGACCATTTTTACGCACGATGCGACCATAACCACTGGCATCTGGCAGGGTAAGGGTTACCAGACCAATGCCGGTTGCTGTAGTGGCATCGAGTAATTTTTGCAAGGTCACAGGATTAATACAGGGTACATCACCGGAGAGGATCAGTGATACGCCATCTTGAGGCAGGACAGGTAAGGTCATTTGCACTGCATGACCGGTACCGAGCTGTTCAGCCTGTTCTACCCATTTAATAGCGTATTGTGCAAATGCTGACTGAACCTGGTCACCACCATGACCATAAATGGTAATAATATTATCTGCGTTTAATTTTTTTGCCGTTTCAATGACATGACCCAGTAAAGGACGTCCTGCAAGGGGTTGTAATACTTTCGGTAAGCTAGAGCGCATGCGCGTTCCTTTACCTGCAGCAAGAATAATAACAGTCGTTGACATGTTCTAATCCTAAATATGGCTTATGCCACGATGAAGTAAAAATAAAGCAAAATACAAAGAGCAGCCCAAAGGCCGGCAATAATGTCGTCCAGCATGATGCCGAAGCCACCGTCCACTTGACGGTCAATGACCCGGATCGGCCAGGGTTTCCAGATATCAAATAATCTGAACAGGGCAAAACCGACCAGCAACCATAACCAGTTCATCTGACCTAAGTAGATCAGGGGTAAAAATGTGATGGATTGTCCGGCAAATTCATCCCAGACAATGCGTCCATCATCATGTACGCCCATGACCTTGGCTGTGTGGCCACAAATATATATGCCAATCAGGGACATGATAGCAATGGCAAAAACACTGTTTAGAAAACCAAGATGCAGCCAAATCGGGATAAATAAAAGTGCAAAAGCCGAACCAAAGGTACCAGGTGCTTTAGGTGCCAGACCGGAACCAAAACCAACCCCACTAAAGACAATCAGTCGGTCGATCCATGACATGGCTTTAAAATTGATCGCAGGTTTATGCAAAATGTTGATACCCATTAAATTGAAGCAAATGATCTACGCCATCTTTTTCAAAAGTTAAGCCGTGCTGCTGCTGAATTGTGCCGACTATACTAATCGAAACATCAAGTTGTTTTTGCAATAATTTTTCGTAATTTTGCGGGCTTATTGTAAAACATAATTCATAATCGTCGCCACCGGCCAGTGCATATTGCCATTTTTGTGCTTCACTTAAGGCCTGCAGGGCAGGATTGATCGGTAAGTGTTCCAGTTGTAGCTTGGCACCGACTTGCGAGGCTTTGAGAATATGTCCAAGATCTTGGGCCAAACCATCCGAGACATCAATCATGCTATGCGCCAAACCTTTTAAGGCGGCACCGAGCTGACAGCGTGGCGTCGGATAGTCCAGACGTTTCTGTAGCGGATGACCTAAATGATTTAAGGCAAAAGCAGCATCGCCGACAGTTCCACTGACACAGATCAGATCACCTGGTTTTGCACCTGAGCGTGGCACCGCTTGGCCAATATCGACCCAGCCTAAGGCTGTCACAGATAAAGTGAGATGCGGACTTTGGGTGGTATCACCCCCGATTAAACTCACGCCAAATTGATCGCAACAATCATATAAACCCTGACTAAAGGCTTTGAGCCAGTCATGATCAATTTGGGGTAGGCTCAATGCCAGAAGAATACTATGCGGTTTTGCACCCATCGCGGCAATATCGGAAAGATTAACAGCAACCGATTTCCAGCCAATCGCATGCGGATTTGTATCGAGAGGAAAGTGTCGTCCAGCAACCAGTGTATCGGCACAGATGACCAGTTGTTGCTGAGGTGGAGGGGTGAGCAAGGCTGAATCGTCACCGACGCCTAAATCGACAGAACGGGTATTCTTGCGATTGAAATAGGTGTCGATAATCGAAAATTCAGCCATACAACAATTCGACTTTAATTAGTTGGCTTGTTGCTTTTCTGCTGCACGTAAAGTTGTCGCTAAACGATCCAATACACCGTTGATGTATTTGTGGCTGTCGGCACCGCCAAAATGTTTAGCCAACTCGATCGCTTCGTCTAGAACCACACGATATGGAATCTCAAGATGTTCTTTGAGTTCATATGCACCAAGACGAAGGGTCGCAAGTTCAACACCATCCAGTGCTGAAAGTTCACGATCGAGTACCGGAATTAAGAGCGCATCCAATGCTTCATGATTGGCAACCACTTGAGTCAACAATTCATGATAATAGCTCAGATCCACTTTATGCATGGCATTTTCCACACGCGTACGTGCTTCAATCTCATGCACCGGATTGTGGCTCATTTGCCATTCATAAATTCCTTGTACAGCAAAGCGACGTGCTTTACGTTTTGCTGCATAAGTTGCTTGAAGTGTTTGCGACATAGCGTTAAATAGCCTTTAACAAGTTAACCATTTCAATCGCAGTCAGGGCAGCTTCGCTACCTTTATTGCCTGCTTTTGTTCCAGAGCGTTCAATCGCTTGTTCAATACTGTCCGTAGTGAGTACACCGTTAATGACAGGTAAGCCAGTGTCCAGGCCAACCACGCCTAAACCTTTGGCACATTCGCCTGCAACGAAATCGAAGTGAGGCGTGCTACCACGAATCACGGCGCCAAGCGCGATGATGGCATCGAAACGATCTGAAGCTGCCAGTTTTTTCGCAACTACAGGAAGTTCCCAGGCACCAGGGGCATGAACAACAGTGATATTATCCTCTGATACACCATGACGTTTCAATGTATCAATGGCACCTTCTAACAGATGTTCAACCACAAAGCTGTTAAAACGACCAACTAAAATCGCATAACGGTCTTCGTTCGCGAGATGTAACATACCTTCAATACGGCGAACTGCCATAGCAACCTCGATGATTTCTTAAGATGTTTGTTGTGCGGTGATGTATTCCACCACTTCTAAGTTAAAGCCTGATAGTGCATTGAAGCGCAATGGAGAGCTGAGCAGCTTCATTTTTTCAACGCCTAAATCACGCAAAATTTGTGCACCGACACCAATGGTCTGATACTGCTGAGACAGTGCAGCATTTGATTTTACATTTTTTGGTGCATTTAAGGTATCTAAAGCCGGACCCAAATCCTGTAAATGACGTTGCCCAATCCAGACCAGTACACCACGATCACTATTGGAAATTTCTTTTAGTGCACGGTCTAAATTCCAGGCCGGTTCGCCGTCCTGTTTTTTCAGTTTGAGCAAATCACGGGTCGGATTAAAACCATGTACACGAACGGTGGTCACGCCTTGTTTAGGCTCGCCTTTGACCAGGGCCAAATGAATATCCGGGTTGCCCAGTTCACGATAACGATATAAATCAAATGTGCCGTATTCAGTGTCGAGTTTTTGATGATCGAGACGCTCAACCGTTTGCTCATTGGTCATGCGGTAATGAATCAGGTCGGCAATGGTGCCAATTTTCAAACCATGCTTTTCAGCAAAAACTTCAAGATCCGGACGGCGCGCCATGGTGCCATCTTCATTGATGATTTCACAAATCACCGAAGCCGGTTCCAGTCCTGCTAAACGAGAAAGATCACAACCTGCCTCGGTATGCCCGGCACGGTGCAATACGCCACCCGGCTGCGCCATCAGCGGGAAGATGTGTCCTGGCTGTACAATATCTGCCGGTTTGGCATGAGCAGCCACCGCAGTTTGAATCGTGTGCGCACGTTCAGCCGGTGAGATCCCGGTAGAAATACCTTTGGCTGCTTCAATTGACAGGGTAAAATTGGTTCCATGCTGGGCACCGTTTGCATCGACCATCAAAGGCAGATTCAACTGCTGGCAACGCTCTTTGCTTAAAGTCAGGCAGACCAGACCACGTGCATGGGTGATCATGAAGTTGATGTCTTCAGGACGTACGTGCGTGGCAGCAATCACTAAGTCGCCTTCATTTTCACGATCTTCATCATCCATCAGGATGACCATTTTTCCTGCACGGATATCTGCTACAAGCTCTTCAACAGTATTGAGCGGCATCAACCTTCACCTTCTTTTTTGATCTTGATCAGACCGAATCATGACATTATTGGGTACATAGTCTAACGCTTTTTAAGCAATTTTGCCTATGCTTATTAGTTTCCCTATAGTGGTTCAATGTTATACACAGTCTTGGGAATCATGAAAAGCCGACTTTAAATGAAAGCCAGGGCTTTATGCAGGTTTTTTGAACAGTTAAAATGCATAAAAAATGAAAAACTTAGGCGAAGTCCTTCTAAGTTAAAGTATTAATTTGTTTTTTTATACAGTTTTATTCCTGTTTTTGTGATTTTCAGGCTTTTATTTTGCTGGTCAACGATCAAGAGCAGAAAAATTTACCAGATATTAAAAAACTTGAATAAAACAAAAAAGCGAACCGCAGTTCGCTTTTGAGAAAATTCATACTTAGAAGAAACCAGCCGGTTTGGTTGAATAACTCACCAGCAGGTTTTTGGTCTGTTGATAATGATCCAGCATCATTCTGTGATTCTCACGGCCAATCCCTGATTTTTTATAGCCACCGAAAGCCGCATGTGCAGGATAAATATGATAACAGTTGGTCCAGACCCGACCCGCTTGAATCGCGCGTCCTGCACGGTAAGAGGTGTGTGCTGAACGTGACCACACACCTGCTCCTAAACCATAAATAGTGTCATTGGCGATTTTAATGGCATCATCAAAGTCCTTAAATGTCGCCACCGCCAGCACCGGCCCGAAGATTTCATCCTGAAAGGTTTTCATGTCATTGGTGCCTTTGAAAATGGTCGGTTCAATATAAAAACCTTGTCCCACTTCCTGACGTGCTTCACCGCCGGTCAGAATTTGTGCACCCTCTTCGCGGCCAGTAGCAATACAGCCTAAGATTTTATCCTGCTGTTCCTGCGAAGCTTGTGCGCCAATCATGGTGTCGGTGTCGAGTGGATGGCCGGTTTTAATGCGTTGCACCCGTTCTACCGCACGCGCCAGAAACTCATCGGCAATACTTTCCTGCACCAAGGCACGAGAAGGACAGGTACAGATTTCACCCTGATTCAGAGCAAACATGGCAAAGCCTTCCAGTGCCTTGTCCAGATAATCATCTTCCTGATCCATAATGTCGGCAAAGAACAGGTTCGGTGACTTTCCGCCAAGTTCCAGTGTTACCGGAATAATATTCTCGGTGGCGTATTGCATGATTTGCTGACCGACTGCGGTTGAACCGGTAAAGGCAATCTTGGCAATGCGCGGATTGGTCGCGAGTGGACGACCGACTTCGATACCATAACCATTGACAATATTCAGTACACCCGGCGGCAAAATGTCCTGAATCAGTTCAGCTAAAACTAAAATGCTGACCGGGGTTTGTTCCGCAGGTTTCAGCACGATACAGTTGCCTGCTGCCAAGGCAGGTGCGAGTTTCCAGGCCGCCATCAGGATCGGGAAGTTCCACGGAATGATTTGACCCACCACACCCAACGGTTCATGGAAATGGTAGGCAATGGTATCTTCATCAATCTCGGAAATGCCGCCTTCCTGAGCGCGGATACAGCCGGCAAAATAACGGAAATGATCAATACATAGCGGAATATCGGCCGCTAAGGTTTCACGGATCGGCTTGCCGTTGTCCCAGGTTTCTGCCACCGCCAGCAGTTCCAGATTTTGTTCCAGACGATCTGCAATTTTTAGCAGGATATTGGAACGGGTGGTGGGCGAGGACTTATTCCACTGTGCTTTGGCCTTGTGCGCTGCATCCAGGGCCAATTCGATGTCTTCTACAGAAGAGCGCGGCACTTTGGTAAAGACTTTGCCATCTACCGGAGAGATATTGTCAAAGTATTCGCCTTTGACTGGAGCGACCCATTCGCCGCCAATGAAGTTGTCGTATTGGGCTTTAAATTGAATTTTTGCACCGTCAGTATTGGGGTCTGCATAACGCATAATCTATTCCTTTATATGATTGTTATTGGTACATGCTGACCCTATTTTCTCAATTGAAAATGCTACAGTTTCAGCAGTCAGCTCTACTATAAAGAGGGAAAAAGACAGGTGGTGCTTTGATTACACGCTTGCTACAAAAGACAACATTTGGAATATGAAGTATAGGAATTAAATTTTATATTTAATCGAAGCTTATCCTAAGAAATAAGCATTTAACTGGTGCTTAAAAAATCGAAGGATTCATGTATTTCTGATGGTTGCGGATTACATTCAAGAGGGCCATTTTACTCAATCAAAACACTCAACAGAAAACAGGAGCCTAAAATCATCTTTCCTGTTTGCCGGCATTATAATCCTTTGCTGTTGAGCCATTGAAACAGCTGCTGGTAGACCTGTTCACGTACAGATTTGTCTGAAAGCACCAGATCGTGTAAACCATTCTGAATGCTTTGAACCGTGACATCAGCTTTAATTTTTTTGGCATATTTCTGAATGTCTTTAACTCCCAAAATCACATCACTAGTTTGCGCTGCCTTGCCCCATTTTTTGGGATATAAAGTCTGATGCGAATGCATGACCAGAACCGGAATATCGAGTTCGATGCCGCGATGAATTTCTTTTTGTGCTTCATAGATGGCACGAATAAAACTGATCCGTACCCTTGGGTAGCGGGTCTTTTTCCAGTCCAGACTGAAGTCCCATTCACCTTTTAAATCCTTGTGCAGACTGGTGGCATACCATTTATTTAACTCACTCGGAAATCTAAGGTCGGGAAAAATTTTCGCCAGTTTGCTTAACTGCGGGATGCCGAGCGCACGTTTTATCGGATTCATATTAAAGTTATAAAATGGACTGTTGACCCAGAGTGCTTTGATTAACCGATGATTAGGGTGATGTGCCGCGAACAATGTCGTGATGAGGCCGCCGGTAGAATGACCACAGAGCAGGGCAGCATCATGGCCCTCGCTTGCGATAATATCCAGTGCCTGGCTAATTTCTGCATCATATTCAGACAGCTCATGCACATTATAATAGTTCTGATGCGGCAGAATCGAACGGCCATATTTTCTTAAATCCAGCGCATAAAAATCAAAACCTTGCTGATTAAAGCGTTCCGCCATTTCAGTCTGGAAGAAATAATCAATAAATCCGTGAATATACAAAACTGCTTTAGGAGTAGGCTGCGCTGCTTTTTTACGTATCAGGGTTGCTACAACTTTGCCCTCATAGTCATCTGGAAAGCTCAAGGTGGCTTGCTCATAGCCGATGCCTAAAATATCAGCTTGATAAAGGGGCTGGAATTCACTCATTTTTATACTCATTTATATTATTGAATTTATACTTTATCCTTGATGAGCTTTAACTTTTTGTCAAATCAATCTTCTGCCTTAGCAGTATGAAAAAGATCAACACTATTTAAATAGGCCATAACCCATTTTAAATCAGTGAGATTTTAAAATAGAACAAGCATTTTTGATGGATAAAAGAAATTTATTACAAAATTAACCAAAATCTCTCCTATCACGCTACGTTATCAGATTATAAAATCCTGCTAAAAGTATTATCAATTTACTAAATACCCCAAAAGGCTAAAATCAGGATAGGCTATATAAAATAACGATAGTGATGTCATTGTTTTCGGCGAAGTGCCGAGGATTGATTAGAAGAGTTAAATAATGCCCAGAGAAAATTTGAACAGTAAACGCCCTTTATATATTCCGTATGCCGGAAATACCTTATTAGAACTCCCGTTACTCAATAAAGGTTCTGCATTTACTGAAGAAGAGCGCAGAAGCTTTAATTTGCATGGTTTAATTCCTCATGTGACCGAGACCATCGAGGAGCAGAGTCAGCGCTCTTATCAGCAATATTGTGCTTTTAATAGTGATATCAACAAGCATATTTATTTGCGTAATATTCAGGATACCAATGAAACCCTGTTTTATCACCTGATTGAAAATCACCTTAGCGAGATGATGCCGATTATTTATACCCCGACTGTAGGGGAGGCATGTCAGCGCTTTTCTGATATTTATCGCCGTCATCGCGGGATCTTTATTTCCTATCCGGATCGCGATCAGATCGAGCAGATTATTCACAATATTAATAAAAAGAACGTGAAAGTGATTGTGATTACCGATGGCGAACGCATTTTGGGTTTAGGCGATCAGGGGATTGGCGGAATGGGGATTCCGATTGGTAAATTGGCGCTCTATACTGCCTGTGGTGGAATCAGCCCGGCGTATACCTTACCGATCACTCTCGATGTCGGCACCAATAATCAGCAATTGCTGAATGATCCGATTTATATGGGCTGGCGTGAACCGCGGATCAGCGGCGATGAATACTATGCTTTTGTCGAAATGGTGATTCAGGCCATTCAGCAGCGCTGGCCGGATGCATTGATTCAGTTTGAAGACTTTGCGCAGAAAAATGCCATGCCTTTGCTGGAAAAATACCGTGATCGCATCTGCTGTTTTAATGATGATATTCAGGGAACCGCTGCGGTTTCGGTCGGAAGTTTAATTGCCGCTTCACGTGCAGCAGGCAAGCAGTTGAAAGATCAGGTGGTGGCATTTCTGGGGGCCGGTTCAGCTGGTTGCGGGATTGCGGAACAGATCATTAAACAAATGATTGCGGAAGGCTTGAGCGATAGCGAAGCACGTGCACGGATATTTATGGTTGACCGCTTTGGTCTGATCACTGAAAATCAGCCAAATTTACTGAATTTTCAGCGTAAATTGGCACAGCCTCTTGAACATGTAGAAAGCTGGGCAGATGCTGAAGCCATGATTTCATTAACAGATGTCGTGAAGCATGCTAAGCCAACAGTACTGATTGGGGTTTCGGGGCAACCGGGATTATTCACGCAGGAAGTGGTTGAAGCTATGGCTGAGAATAGCGTGCAGCCAATTATTTTCCCTTTATCCAATCCGACTTCACAGGTAGAAGCAGTACCGGCAGATATCTTGCAATGGACTAAGGGTAGAGCGCTGATTGCCACAGGTAGCCCCTTTGCACCGGTGAATTATCAGGAAAAAATCCATCATATTTCACAATGCAATAATTCTTATATTTTCCCCGGAATTGGGTTGGGGGTGATTGCTTCGGGTGCGAAGCGTGTTACAGATAATATGCTGATGGCTTCTAGTAATGCTCTGGCGGATTGTTCGCCTAAGTTGCAAGACCCACAAGCGGATTTATTGCCAAGTCTCGATCATTTGCAGTCTATTTCAAAGCAGATTGCATTAAAGGTAGCCCTTGCTGCCATTGAGGATGGGGTGGCGCCTAAAGTAAGTATTGAGGACTTGCAGTTAGCGATTGAGCATAATTTCTGGACACCGCAATATCGTGATTATCAGCGGGTCACTTTCTAATTTTAAATGAAGACAAACTCTGACTAAGCACTCGTTTTGGGCTGGTCAGCGTTTATTGGTTAAAATAGGCAATGCCTAAAAAAAGCCCCGATCTTTCGATCAGGGCTTTTTTGAATCTGGAGCGGGAAAGGAGACTCGAGCTCTCTGATTCCAATCTCGATAAAGTCGCTGAGATTTATTTTATTAAATAATATTAATTTTAAATATATGATTTAATGTAAAATATTTTACTGACTGGTATAATTTGATGATAAGAGAGGAGCCTGGGTCTACGGTTTCTGTTTTGCCTTTTGGCGTAAGACGTACAAATATAAGCTTTCTACTTTTTCACGTGCCCATGGTGTGGTACGCAAGAATCGTAATGATGATTTAACACTTGGGTCTATGCAAAAACATCTAATTTCAATTTTACGACTTAAACCTTCAAAGCCACCGTAGTAATCCAATAATTCATCCAAAATGTCAGCAAGTTTTTTGCCGTGTAAAGGGTCATTGGGGGTGTTCATAATAGATCAATCGTATTTTGGGTGGCCATTATTATAACCTGAGCTAATTGGAAAACTAGAGCGTTTGAATGTAGGTAATGATGGACTGAATAGCCACCAAAATTCTGGAGCATGCCCAGCAATTGGGTGAGGCATCATATATATGACTTGGTAATCCCATGTGCTGTGTAGGAAAGTTTTTTCTTAATGGGTCACCTTTTAATGGGAGTAGGTACGAGGAGCGTTCTAAACCTTTACGGATCGCTTCAGCACTGTATTCAAAGGCAATTAATGGTCGACCTGTGATTGCTGTTGAGGAGACCAGTGTACCCCAAAGCCAATATTCACCCCATCAATTATAGTAAGCATTAAGTTTTTTGAGCGGGGATTTATTTCGAGATAAAGTCGTTCTTTACGAAGCCTCTCACATAAAACGCAACAACTTCTTCAGGTTTTTCTGAATCTTAAATCCATAATATTGGGTCTTATGTTCAGATATGGCTATTAAGCCACAAAATAATGGAGTTATAAAATGTGTCGGTTGATCGATGCAAAGGTGCTTTATTGGATGATTAGATCCTATTAGATTAAAGAAGTCTAATTAGACATTTACAATCTAATGGAATCTAATACAATCTATAGCAATAAAGAATCATTGCTGAGTAATTAAAATGAGTAGCATCTTCAATGACCCTTGGCATTTTCCACGTACAGAACTAGGGCGTGTCCTCATTTGAAGAATTGGTTTTAAATATTTAAAATCCTCCTTTAAGCTCTCTTCATTTCTAGATTTCTCAATGGCACGTACTCTTCTCACTGATGATATTTGGCAGCAAATTCAAGATACTATGCGATTACATGGGTGTTACTGTTCAAAAAACAGTAGAAATATCATGGAAGCCATCTTGTGGAAACTACGTACCGGTGCGACCTGGCGTGATATTCCTCAAGAGTTTTGTCCTTGGCAAACTGCTTACAATCGCTTTAATCGCTGGGCAAGTAAGGGATTATGGGATAAATTTTTTTTAAGTTACGAGGCATTCTGGATCAAGAATGGGTATTCATTGATGGAAGCTACATACGCGTGCATCAACATGCAAGTGGAGCTCGGCATGGTTTCGAAAGAGCAATTGGACAATCACGCGGTGGACGAACAACAAAAATACATCTTGCAACCGACGCGAATGGATTACCGATTGATTTTAAAATCACTGGGGGTGACGTCCACGACAGTCAAGTTGCAAAACAACTGATTGATTGTGTCGGTGAGGCAACTTATCTGATTGCTGACAAGGGGTATGATGCTGAGCACATTAGAATCTGTGCCCAGAACAAGAATATGATTCCCATTATTCCGTTGAGATCAAACAGTAAAAGATCGAATCAGGAATTTGATAAATATCTATATAAATTAAGACATTTAGTTGAGAATATGTTTGCAAGATTAAAACATTTCCGTGCTATTGCAACTCGATTTGATAAACTCGCACGCAATTATAAATCTATGATCTGTATAGCCTGTATATTTATTTGGTGCAAAGCCAAATGAGGACACGCCCTAGCTAAACAAATTTTAGGCATGTTTGAGACTGGACTAAACACCTAGCTAGTTCTCTGACTTTTTTTGCCCCACGCCGGATGGGAAAAACTGAATTTTTACGAAAAGATATTACGCCCTTAGCAGAACAGCTTGGATGGCGCGTTTTTTATTTCAGTTTTTTAGATGCAGGCCTGCATAGTGAAGGACAGTTTGTAAAAGCTCTTGATGAGTTTTCACAGCAAAATGGCTTGATTGGTAAAGACAATCATTGGATTAAAAATATTGGCTCTTTAAGTACAGAGGTGGCAGGTGTAAAAGCCGAAGTGACTCTTGCACAAGGGCAAGTGAATTCCAGTATTTTATCTAGTATTACAAAACTGGCTCAGCAGGGTAAACCTATTTTATTGCTACTTGATGAGATTCAGGCTTTAGCTAGTTCAAAATATAAAACAACTATTGCCAGTTTGCGTACTGCTTTAGATATGCATAAAGAAACGATAAAGGTAATTTTTACTGGTTCAAGTCGAGAGGGCTTGAGACAAATGTTTTCTGTGAGTAGTGCTCCATTTTTTCATTATGGGCAGAATTTACCTTTTCCAAATCTAACAAAAGCATTTACAGATCATCTGGCAGATGTATTTAATCAAACAACAGGACGTAGTTTGGATAAAGAAATTTTATGGTGTGCTTTTTTAGATATGAAGCAAAGTCCTCAACTGGTGAGGTCATTGGTTGAGCGTTTAGCATTAAACCCAATGCTGGCTATAGATTTTGCAAAGGAACAGCTTATAGCCGATACAATGGGGCACCGTGACTTTTCAGGATTATGGGGAGAGTTTAAGTTATTAGAACAGTTGCTCTTAAAAGCCATAGCTGAATCACAAGTTGAACTTTATAGTATTCAATTTAGACAGCATCTTGCTGACTCCATCGGTGTAGACAGCATTGCAGTATCAAGTATTCAATCTGCCCTACGTTCTTTATCAAAAAAACAAATTATTTTTAAACCAGAAAATGGTACTTATGAAATCGAGGATGCTCTTTTTAAAGAATGGATTATGGATGAAGCATAAATTTTTTAATAATGGTCAGTACCCGGTAAAATACCTCGTTAAGAGGATTCATGATTCCTCATCTCCGAGAAGACCCTTCCATGGGTTGGTCATTAAGTCATCCTGATCTTCGATCGTGATTTTAATTTCATCATTCAATAATTGTCTGATTAAATGAACTTTATCATCTGGAATGAGCATCAGTTGAGCATTTAATCCTGCCGCGATAATTTCTAAGGTCTCTAATCGTGGATTGCCCTGACTTTCCAGTTTTTGGTACTGCTGTCTTGAAATGCCTGTACGGGATTGCATATTAACTTGCTTTAAGCCCAATAGGGTTCGTCTTTTTTTGATTTGCTGAAGTAAAGATTCATTTATTGTAGACACATTTATTTCTTTTAGGTTCTATAAGAAATATATTAGTTTCTTTTTTAAAGCAATTTATCATTTCGATCTGTAAAACAGCCCTAGCTACGTAGTGATCTGAAATCACTCTGAAAATACGCGGTTCAATTTAACTTATCTCCTTACGGAATTGGCAGAAAGATTGTCGATGCCGGATCTGAACTGTCGACAACTCTCTGGCAAAAATTCCTGGCAGCCCTGCATTTAACTGCCTAGCACAATCCGATAATAAATAATAACAAACCCGCCGCGCAGTTGGCATACAGTAAGTAAAGAAGTGGTGGACTGTGATCATAAAAATAACATCTCAAGCCGGAGGTAAACTAGATGGCCAAGTATAGTGATATCAATAGTTTTAATACCTTAGAAACATTGACCGTCGGTTCAGAACACTATCAGATTTTCAACCTGTCCAAATTGCAAGCGCAATTGGGCGACCTGTCCCGGCTGCCAAAATCTTTAAAAGTCTTGCTGGAAAATTTACTACGTTTTGAAGATCAGCTCACGGTGAAAACCGAGCATATTCATGCGCTGGCAGGGTGGTTAAACAACCAAACCTCAGAACAGGAAATCCAGTATCGTCCGGCACGGGTCCTGATGCAGGATTTTACCGGTGTTCCCGCAGTGGTTGATCTTGCCGCGATGCGTGCAGCGGTGGCCAAAGCTGGTGGTGACCCGGAAAAAATTAATCCGTTGTCACCGGTGGATTTGGTCATCGATCACTCGGTGATGGTCGATTACTTTGCCAGTCCGCAAGCTTTTGAGCAGAATGTCGCAATTGAGATGCAACGCAATGGCGAGCGCTACCAATTTCTACGTTGGGGGCAGGCTGCGCTCAATCAGTTTCGCGTGGTGCCGCCAGGAACCGGGATTTGCCATCAGGTTAATCTGGAACATCTGGCACAAGTAGTTTGGAGCAATGAGGTCGATGGGCAGCGCTTTGCCTTTCCTGATACCTTAGTCGGTACCGATTCACATACCACCATGATCAATGGCTTAGGCGTGTTAGGTTGGGGAGTAGGCGGCATCGAAGCGGAAGCGGCCATGCTGGGCCAACCGATCTCCATGCTGATTCCAGAAGTGATCGGCTTTAAGCTCATAGGTAAACTCAAAGAAGGTATTACAGCAACTGATCTGGTGCTGACCATTACCCAGATGCTTCGCCAAAAAGGCGTAGTTGGAAAATTTGTCGAATTTTATGGCGATGGTCTGGCCGATTTACCCTTGGCTGACCGTGCCACTATTGCCAATATGGCACCCGAATATGGCGCTACCTGTGGCTTTTTCCCGGTTGATGAGGTAACGCTTTCCTATTTACGTTTAACCGGACGTCAGCCGGAAAGAATTGCCTTGGTAGAGGCCTATAGCAAGTTGCAAGGATTATGGCGTAATCCGGGGGATGAACCCGTCTTTACCGACACTCTGGCTTTAGATATGTCGACAGTAGAAGCCAGTCTGGCGGGTCCGAAACGCCCGCAGGATCGTGTGCTATTGTCGCAAGTGCCAAAAATCTTTCATGCCTTCATGGATCTGGCCTTGAAACCGGTCAAAGAAGAAAAAGAGCGTCTGGAAAATGAAGGAGGGGGAGGTACGGCTGTTGAAGCGAAACAGGCCAACCTGCCACATGAAAATGCTTTTTGTATGATTGATGGTGAAAAATATCCGTTGCAGCATGGTGATGTAGTGATTTCAGCCATTACCTCCTGTACCAATACCTCGAATCCCAGTGTCATGTTGGCAGCAGGCCTATTGGCCAAAAAAGCAATCGAAAAAGGTTTGCAGCGGAAACCTTGGGTGAAAAGTTCACTGGCTCCAGGTTCCAAAGTGGTCAGCGATTATCTTGATGCAGCAGGGTTGACGCCTTATTTGAATCAACTGGGTTATAACCTGGTGGGTTATGGTTGCACTACCTGTATTGGTAATTCGGGACCTTTACCTGAAGTGATTGAAGAAGCTGTGCAATGTTTTGATTTGAATGTAGCTTCAGTGCTTTCCGGAAACCGTAACTTTGAAGGACGGGTGCATCCTTTGGTGAAAACCAACTGGCTCGCCTCGCCACCCTTAGTAGTTGCCTATGGTCTGGTCGGGAATATTCGAACTGATCTCACTGCTGAGCCGATAGGTGAAGGTTTTGATGGCCAAGCAGTTTATTTAAAAGATATCTGGCCGACACAGATGGAAATTGATGCCGCACTACAGAACGTGAATACCGAGATGTTCCAGAAAGAATATGCGGAAGTGTTTGAAGGCGATGCCAAGTGGAAAGCGATCCAGATTCCACAAAGTCAAACCTATGCTTGGGATGAACAATCAACCTATATCCGGCATCCTCCCTTTTTTGCAAAAATTGATCAGCCGGTGCGACCAATTCAGCCGATCAAACAGGCACGGATTTTAGCTATATTAGGCGATTCAGTCACGACGGACCATATTTCCCCGGCGGGTAATATCAAAAAAGATAGTCCGGCCGGCCGATATTTGCAGCAACAGGGGGTTGAGGTAAAAGACTTTAACTCTTATGGTTCCCGCCGTGGCAACCATGAAGTGATGATGCGAGGTACCTTTGCCAATATCCGCATCAAAAACGAAATGCTGGGTGGCGAGGAGGGTGGCAATACCCTGCATATTCCAAGTGCAGAAAAACTCTCGATTTATGATGCGGCAATGCGCTATCAGGCAGAACAAACCCCACTCGTAATGATTGCTGGGAAAGAATATGGTACCGGTTCTTCACGTGACTGGGCGGCCAAAGGCACCAACCTGTTGGGGGTGAAAGCGGTGATTGCTGAAAGTTTTGAGCGGATTCACCGTTCCAATCTGGTTGGCATGGGGGTGTTACCTTTACAGTTTGTAGAGGGTCAAAACCGGCAGATCTTGAACCTAACGGGCCATGAAACACTGTCAATTTTAGGCTTGTCTGATGATATTCATCCGCATCAAATGCTGAAAGTAGATGTGCAACATACCGATGGTACGTGTAGCCATTTTCAAGTGTTGTGTCGTATTGATACCTTGAATGAGGTGGAATACTTTAAGGCCGGTGGTATCTTGCACTATGTCTTGCGCAATTTGCTCGCTTCCTAAATTGAATTATGAAAGCCCGATACCTACCACAATGCCGGTCAGTTAAGAATTGAAAAACTAAAATTATGCTCAATTAAGACATAAATTTAGATCAATTTAAATTCAAATATAAGGAAATTTAGATTTTTTTTCATCCAAATTTCCTTAACTGACTGGTATTAATCTTTTGATGGGTCTTTTCATAATCTAATGGAGAGCGCTGACCATTGGAACTATGCCTACATTATTAGGTGTAGATATCAAATGTGAACATAGATCTAATCTAATTTATTCATCATATTCCGCAAATATTTCTTCAATTTCATCCCATTGGGGCAAGTTAAACTTTTTTTATTCACTTCGAATTGTAAACCCATGCCATCAAGCACACGTTCAAATATGTCAAATGAACCTGTAAAATGACCATTCTCTATCTCTGAAATTGTTGTTTTATTCACTTTAGTCTTTTCTGAAAGACTTTTCTGTGTATAGCCTAATAATTTGCTTATCTTAAAGTTTAGCCCGAAGACCTTCCACCAATTGTAAAACAGAGGCCAATCCCTGAGGGTTCTGAATCTGTTCTATTGGAATGCCATTCATCAATTTATTGGGTGATTTCATAAAATGCTGCATCCAGGCTGTATCCCCACCTGTCAGAGCATCTAATGATGTGGTAATACGGATTAAAGTGAGGGCGATTTCTCCCTGTTTTGAAGTGGGATCTAATTCAAGAGAAGTTAAAGCTTTCACCGAATCTATACTGAGTATTAAGGCTAGTTGATCCTGTGCAAGACCAAGTCGTTCAGCAGCAGCTAAGACTGCCTTAGCTAATATCATTTTCTGTTTTGCAGTTTTTTCTGATGTTGTATGCATGATCGATCCCTGTTCCAGACGCTGCTAATTCATAGAGTTTATACTATTTAATTATCGTTGATCAGATACTCAATTTTTACTAAATATATTAAATTTGGCTTTACATAAAGAAGCAACGGTTAAATTATTTAACAGCATGTAGTTATTTTTAGACCTTCAGCTTTAAGTTCAAGAGATCGTGGTCTACCGATACAGGCTAAATGTAAACAGAATTTAAATGCGGCCAGTGCTTTGGCATCTTTTGTTGAGTAAAGCTGGAGACGAACATAATCTTCTTGAGTCTTAGGATGCTCTGTTGTGCTCGATTTAGCCAGCTTCAGTAATAAAGGCTGTTTCTTTTTATCTAGCAATTGTACCAAGTCTTGTCCAAGCAAATGCCAAAATTGATGGGGAAACAGGTCTTTTACCTTGGAATAAAATGATTCCAATTGATCGATTTTATTCCATCGATAATGAATGCCAGTATGCGAAACCGTAACACGACTTAAAAATGTCTCAAGCACCACTTTTATTTGATCTGGCTTTTTTTCAAAGATATTTTGAATATTTTCAAAGAAATAGTTCCTTGCTGTGCACTCTTCAATGGTATCAATCATGGCGGGTTTTAAAGGTTTATCAAGATGATTCGTGTTGTTGAGATCAAATAATCTTGGGTTGTTTTTTTGAGACTTGAGTTGGCCCAGTTGTTTGGCATTTTTATACCAGTACTC
Source organism: Acinetobacter sp. YH12254 (assembly GCF_013417415.1). Lineage (NCBI taxonomy): Bacteria > Pseudomonadati > Pseudomonadota > Gammaproteobacteria > Moraxellales > Moraxellaceae > Acinetobacter > Acinetobacter sp. YH12254. The sequence continues at coordinate 20,574 of NZ_VPEB01000012.1, forward strand.
AACCAGTTCTATAGGTAAGCTCATTTCCTGTGAGACCTGATCTGGATCATGATGAATTTCCAGTAAATTTAGGCACTTAAAAAACCATGCAAATGAGATTTTGGATTCCTTTGTTCCTGCGAAATATTTAGAAAAATCATGAGGCTGTGAGTTAAATGAAACCTCATCCAGAATGTCTTCTATGTTACTTTTTAACCAGTCAGTTTGGTCGTTGAGTAACTCCTGACTTAAATGAATAGCATGCTTTTCAAAATTGAATGGAGCAGTATCTTTTACTGTGTTTAAAAATTTGAAAGAAGGTAGGTAGCCCATCATCTTCTTTACTAATTGAGTATCTATGTCTGGATGATATTGCAGTATTTTATGCCCAGCGATCAGGTAGCTCAGATGAATATAGCTTTTAAAGGTTTCTGTAGGGTCAATGTGACCCAGTAAATGGGCAATCATAAACCAATGATTTTGACCATGCGTATTACGGAGTAACTCTGTCCGAATGGACTGATATTCTTCTTCGGTATAATCCGTCACATTCTTGACCAGTGGAGCGTAATTACAGTTCAGAACAACGGATAAGGTCGTGGGCACGCCATGGTCACATCTTGGTCACAAAATATAAATTACATTAAGAATATTTTTTATTGAATTGAATAACAAAGGAAGGGGGATTTTTAAAAATATAATAAAATCAACAATAAAAAAGCCCCCATCTTTCGATGAGGGCTTTTTGAATCTGGAGCGGGAAAGGAGACTCGAACTCCCGACCCCAACCTTGGCAAGGTTATGCTCTACCAACTGAGCTATTCCCGCGGAGTCTATAAAGTTTTTTAAATGAAAAAACTAAATGAAAAAATTTTGAGCGGGAAAGGAGACTCGAACTCCCGACCCCAACCTTGGCAAGGTTATGCTCTACCAACTGAGCTATTCCCGCATGCCGTGTATAATACAGCATGAAAAAATGTGGTCAACACCTTTGTTAAAAATCTTGTATCAATTGCATAAAATAAAAGCAAAATATTTTAGACCAGACAATAAATCACCAATATTCATGTGGGAATTCATGAAACTTCGCCACAATCAACAGATTGCGCTGTAACAGATTACCAAAATACTCAGCAGAACAAGGTATACTGACTTTATATTTTCAAAGATTGGAGTCAGGCCATGAGCTTAGAACAACAACTGAAAGATCGTTTAGCACAATTATCTCCGACCCATTTAGACGTGGTGAATGAATCTTCGGGTCATGGCGGTTATTTCCCTGGAAAAGAGTCTCATTTTAAAACTGTGATTGTCAGTCAGGCCTTTGCCGGTTTACGTCCAGTCCAGCGTCATCAGAAAGTCTATGCTGCTGCTGGTGATTTACTGGCCAAAGACAAGATTCATGCGCTGGCAATCCATGCATTTTTGCCTGAAGAATGGGCAGGGCAGGACACGACCAGTCCAGCTTGTGCACATGCACCAAAAAACTAAGAGGAAATGATGGAAACTCAACTTTTAGTCAAAATTATTCATATGTCAGCAGCAGGATTGGCGATTGTCGCCATTCTTGCCCGTGCCTTGACTTTGTTTATTGGTACACAAGGCAACCTACCGAATCCAAAGGCACGAATTGCGCTGGTGGCTTTACAGCATCTGGCCATTACGGTGATCGCGTTTACAGGTATTGTGTCATTGGTGATCAAGGATTTTGATGTGCAACCCTGGTTTTATGCCAAGGTTATTTTATTTTTTGTGCTGGTATCCTCTTTAGCTAAAGCCTATAAAAAAGATGATTCAATCTTGCTGGCACAACGCCGGGCTGGCTTATTTATTGCGGTAGTTTCATTGGTTTCTATTTTGATCTTGGTGATGATCAAGCCGAATTTTGGCTAAAAGCAAGCAGGCTGTGACTTCAAGCGCAGTCTGCCTATGTGAATAATTAAAAAATACAAGTGTGATAAAAGTAGTTAAAAATAACAGGAGGGGACATGCATACACGTGTGGTATTTAATCAAAAAGGTGGGGTGGGTAAGTCCAGTATTACCGTTAATCTGGCCGCGATCAGCGCACATCAGGGTTTAAAAACTTTACTCATTGACCTGGATCCACAAGCCAATTCCAGTCAATACGTATTAGGTGACGATGCGACCTATTCAAGTGACAAGCCGGCATTAGAACCGAATATTGAAAACTATTTTGAAAATGTGCTGGGCAATCAGCAAAGTAAAGGCTTGCTCGGCAATGCAATTGGCTCGATTTTGAAAAGCCGTAGCAAAGGTCTGGAAAGTTATGTGCATCAGTCTCCCTTTAAGTATCTGGATGTGATTCCAGCCAGCCCGACACTGGGCGCCTTGGCACATGCACTGGAGTCCAAGCATAAAATCTACAAACTGCGAGATGCTTTACAACAATTGTCCGGGCAATATGATCGGGTGTTTATTGATACCCCGCCGGCATTTAATTTCTTTACACTGTCGGCTTTGATTGCTGCAGACCGCGTGCTGATTCCATTTGACTGTGATGTGTTTTCTAAACGCGCCTTACAGACCCTGATTGAAAATGTCATTGAAACCCAAGATGACCATAATGAAAGACTGGAAATTGAAGGTATTGTGGTGAATCAGTTTCAGGCACAGGCCAGATTACCGCGTGAAGTGGTGCAGCAACTGAAAGATGAAGGATTGCCCGTACTCAATAGTATGTTACCGCCCTCCATCTTAATGAAAGAATCTCATCATAAAAATCAGCCCCTGATTCATTTGGCTACTGATCATAAATTGACTCAGGCCTATCAATCGTTGTTCAATGAGATAGAGCAGAACTAAGATCGAGTTAACTATGAAACTTGTGAAATTAAGCCTGAGTATTGCAGCACTTGCATTGCTGAGTGCTTGTGCAACAACGGTGAAACCCACCTATGTGTCCCCGACCCAGTATCAGACCTTGGGTTGTCAGCAGCTGCAAGGCGAATATAACCGTATTCAGCAATATATCGACAATGGCGTGGAAGCGCCAAAACGCACGGGTGTAGGTGTGGGCGTCGGTCTGGGTGGTGGCTGGGGCAGTCGCGGTGGTTGGGGAATTGGTCCGAGTGTTTCCGTCAATATGGGACAGTCATCCAATACCAAGCGAACCGAACTGGCACGGCTTTTAGGTGAACAGGAAGCGATTGTTCAGGCCGCCCGTTACAAAAATTGTCCGATTGTGGTTCGTCAGAATATTGCTAAATAACGAATTCCTGATCTCTTCATAAATGCTGATCTTGGGTCAGCATTTTTTATGATTTTTTCAAAATAGCCGAGCTGATATTCCGCTTAATATCACTTGAAATGGCGCGTATCGTCTCAGCATCCTAGATTTATAGAGCTGTTCTGGCATGAGAATATTGATTAAGCTATAAGCTAGGCCCGGAATAGTTCATCACGATGATTGAAAATTGGTTATTTGTATTGGGGCTAATCGCCGTTCTGATGATTCCAGGGCCGGCGAATGCCTTGGTCGCCAGCTCTGCGTATCAGCAGGGTCAGGCCAAAACCAGCCTTTATATTCCTGCCATTCTGATGGGCTATTTTTATGCGATTAATGTCTGGGCTTTGTTAATTCATCTGGCTTTACCGATCTGGCCAAATTTCAAAAGCTTGTTGTATGTCCTGAGTACCATCTGTGTGGGCTGGATGACGCTGCATTTATATAAGGCCCAGCAGTTAGAACGCTATAGCAAAAATCATCCGCAGATTCGTCCCTGGCAAATGTTTACTGTCACCTTAAGCAATCCTAAAGCAGCATTGTTGGCCTCCGGGATTTTACCCATGGAAACCTGGCAAAGTCCGACCAACTTTGTTCTGGTGTTTGCTGCCTTTTGCTTGAGTACCGTTCCAGTAGGGATTTTCTGGATGGTCTTTGGTCAGGCAATTTTGAGCAGTCACTCTGAAAAAATAAAAGCCGGCCTTATTTATAGAGGCTCGGCTCTGTTTGTACTGCTTTGTCTGATCCCATTACTGATCAAGCTCTGGGATTAAATGCACAGGCTATAAAAAATCTTAAGCTGTTTTACTTTTTTTGAGTCTTTGTTGAATAAAGCCGATCACACCTGGCAAGACACTTAAAATAATAATACCGAAAATCAAATAGGTGAAGTTATCTTTGACGATCGGCATATTACCGAACATATAGCCCAGAATGACAAATGAGCTGATCCAGATAAATCCACCTACTACATTATAGCTCAGGAAATATTTGTAATTCATGCTGCCAGCACCAGCGACAAAAGGTGCAAAGGTACGAGCAAAAGGCACAAAACGCGCAAAAATAATGGTTTTACCACCATGTCTGGCAAAGAATTGCTGAGTTGCCAATAAATGTTTTTTATTGATAAAGCGCGATTCAATCTCGAAAACCCGCGGCCCGATATATTTGCCAATATGGTAATTCAGGGTATCGCCCAATACTGCCGCAACAAATAAAAGCGGAATCAGTACCCAGGGATCCATCACACCTGTAGACGCTGCCAAAGCACCTGCTGCAAATAGCAAGCTGTCGCCGGGCAGGAATGGCATCACCACCAAACCTGTTTCCACAAAGATAATCAGGAAAAGAATGGCATAAATCCAGATCCCGTAATTGGTGATAAATTCAAGCAAGTGATCATCAACATGCAAGATAAAATCAATCAGTTCCATGAGCCCAGTACAAGCAAAAGTGTGCTCAAATCCTAACAGCGATCACCTATAAAGTCAGTAATAAAAGTCGACTATTTTGCGGCTTATTTTTCTGCTGTCGGGCGAATCCCTTCACTTTTAAAATGGATGTATCAGGGTATGAGCATATTTTTATTGGGGCTTTTTGAGCAGACAACACAAGTTCATCATGGCGTTACACAACGTCTGCGGCATCTATTTCGGCTTTCTGTTTAGATCATAGAATCATCATAAAAATGGCAGGTCAAAACACATGAAAAAATATATTCTGGCGACACTGGTTCTGGCAGCTGCCAGTCCGGCACTTTGGGCTAAATCAGATCAGGCTATTCTGGAGGAAGCAAAACAGAATGTAGTCAGTATTGCTCAGGCACATAAAATGAAAGATGAAACCGGCGTGACCTTAAGGGGGCAGATCGTCAAACAGCGTGCAGCACAAAGTGACGAATTTGAATTAAGAGATAAAACCGGCAGCATCATGATTGATGTGGATGACGACCACTGGAAAAGATTAAAACTCAAAGCAGGCGATCGGGTAGAAGTCTGGGGCGAGGTCGATACGCACCGCAACAAACCCACCGATATTGAAGTGATTCAGATTGAACGCGTGAAATAAACCATTCATTTGGCTGGAACAGAAAAGCAGCGAAACTCTGCTCTCCTGTGAACCAGTCAAAAATGAGGGCATTATTTTCTGAAATTTCTTAACTGTTTAATATTTAAACCAATTGGAATAGTGTGCTTAAACACAAGAAAAATGCTAGAATACGGCGCTTATCTTTCGTTTGCCTTTCATAGTTGTTCGTCATGACTACCAATACTCAAATTACTGAAGATCGTATCCTGATTCTGGATTTCGGTTCTCAATATAGTCAGCTCATTGCACGCCGTGTCCGTGAAGCTGGTGTATATTCTGAAATGTATGCCTATGATATGTCTGAAGAAGACATTCGTGCATTTAATCCAAACGGTATCATCTTGTCTGGTGGACCTGAGAGCGTTCACCTTGAAGGCAGCCCGCGTGCGCCACAAGTGGTATTCGAGCTCGGTGTACCGGTATTGGGTATTTGTTATGGCCTGCAAACCATGTGCGAACAGCTTGGCGGTAAAGTCGAGCCAGGTACTGTGCATGAGTTCGGTTATGCAGAAGTTGATATCGTGGTACGTGACAAGCTGATCGGTAATTTACAGGACCGTGAAAACCAGTTGCATGTCTGGATGAGTCATGGTGACAAGGTTGCCCGTATTCCAGAAGGCTTCCAGATCACTGCACAAACTCCAAGCTGTCCAATTGCGATGGTGTCTGACGAAACTCGTGGTTTCTATGGTATTCAGTTCCATCCTGAAGTGACACATACCTCTAAAGGGGCAGAATTACTGTCGAACTTCGTTCATCAAATTTGTGGTTGCCGCGGTCTATGGACGCCAGAACACATTATTGATCTACGTGTAGAACAGCTTCGCCAACAGATCGGTGATGAAAAAGTATTACTTGGTCTTTCAGGTGGTGTGGATTCATCTGTCGTTGCAGCGCTGTTGCATAAAGCGATTGGTGATCAGCTGACATGTGTGTTTGTCGACAATGGTCTGCTTCGTTTGAACGAAGGTGATCAAGTGATGCAAATGTTTGCTGACAATATGGGGATTCGTGTTATCCGTGCTGCTGCAGAAGAGCGTTTCTTGACTGCACTTGCAGGCGAAGTTGATCCTGAAGCAAAACGTAAAATTATTGGCCGTGAGTTTATTGCAGTCTTTGCTGAAGAAGCACGTAAATTAGATGGGGTAAAATTCCTGGCTCAAGGTACGATTTATCCAGACGTGATTGAATCTGCTGCAAGCAAACAGGGCAAGGCACATGTGATTAAATCGCACCACAACGTGGGTGGTTTACCAGCAGACTTGGCTTTTGAACTGGTTGAACCATTACGTGACTTGTTTAAAGATGAAGTACGTAAATTGGGTACCACTTTGGGCTTGCCACACAGCATGATTTACCGTCATCCATTCCCAGGCCCAGGTCTAGGTGTGCGTATCTTGGGTGAAGTGAAAAAAGAATATGCAGACATTTTACGTCTTGCTGATGACATTTTCATGCAGGAACTTCGTGCCAGCGGTTGGTATGACAAGACTGCTCAAGCATTTGCGGTATTCCAGCCGGTGAAATCTGTCGGTGTTGTCGGTGATGGTCGCCGTTATGCATGGGTAATTGCACTGCGTGCAGTAGAAACTGTGGACTTTATGACTGCTCGTTTCGCGCATCTTCCTTATGATCTAGTCGATAAAATCTCGACTCGTATCATGAATGAAATTAAAGATGTTTCTCGTGTTGTGTATGACGTATCGTCTAAACCACCTGCAACTATTGAATGGGAGTAAAATCGGGATTTCTAAAAGCGATAGCTTTTAGCCGATTTTACGCCAAGAGCTATGCTCGCGGCAGTGAGGGATTTCACGAAGCACGGCTTCTTGCCTAAATTACGGCAAAGGCTATGGTTGCGCCAATCAGGATTTCAAGGAGTACGGCTTTTGCCTAAATTACGGCAAAGGCTATGCTCGCGGCAGTGAGGGATTTCACGAAGCACGGCTTCTTGCCTGAATGATGCCAAGCGCTATGCACGTAGTAAATATCTGGTTGATCGGAGATATCCCGATAAAAAAGAGCGCTTCGGTGCTCTTTTTTATTAGGATTTTTTCTTCGTGATAGAATATGCAACTTTTCCATGTAAAGTTTATAAAAATTTAAGCTTTCACTAATATTCCTGATTTCATTATTTAAAGGGCGGACCAGAACTGCTTGGTTTGATTGGCCTTTGAATGACCTTGCTGGGTCACGGGCTTAAAGGCATTCCAAGGATTGGCTGGAGCAGGTTTGGGCTTTTCCAGCATTTTGGAATGATAAACTTCAATCCGATTTCGGCCTGATTTTTTCGCCTGATATAAAGCGATATCGGCTTGCTTGATCAGCTCCTCCAGCTTTTGCGTAGGCGACTCCAGTTCTGCTATACCAATCGAAATGGTAAAACGAATGGGCTGGTTCGGTTTGGCATAAACAAATTGTTTCTGAATTGCACAACGAATTCGCTCTGCAATCACCAGACTGTCTGGCAGCTGGGTATCTTCCAAGAGAGCAATAAACTCTTCACCACCAAAACGTGCAAGTACATCGCTATGGCGCATTTCTTTACGGGTGACTTCAGCAATCAGTTGTAGTACGCGATCGCCGATGTCATGCCCATAGTTGTCATTGATATTTTTAAAATGATCGACATCAAACATCAGCAGGCAGGTGCTGGCATGTTTGGGCCATTGATGAATAGAACGTTCAGCCATATCGACAAAATGGCGGCGGTTGTATAACTGGGTCAAATCATCCGTATGTGCCAGATTTTTTAAGGTTTGATAGTTCCATTCGTCCAGCAAAGAGCGCAGGAAGGAACGCCGTACATTCAGAATGTTATTCCAGTTAATATAAATGCTAAAAAACCAGAGTGGACTAAACACGACAGTAAAAATAAAGGCTTGAGATGCACTCATTAACTGGGTCACTCCAATCATGATAAACAGGGCAATCAAGATGGAACAATAGACCGCAACTTTAAATTGGGTCTGTATACACAGATTGGCGATGAGAATAAAGATCGCAGAGGCATAAATATAGGTAGCAACATGGGGGCTGCTTGAAAGCACCAGCAAGCCAATCCATGCAGCTGCAGCCACAGTGGTGGCGATCGGCAGGATTCTATCTAGAATCTGAATATTTTTATATGTGTTAAACAAGTAATAACAGCAAAGCATAGCGCCTAGAACCAAGATGACGCGCATCAGACCAGAAATAAAAAACATGTCTGGAATAATCAGAATATCGGCAAAGAAATACAGCAAAAAGGCAATTTGTGCCAGATAGTTGATTTGACGTAAATTAGTATGACTATGCGTATAGACATAATCGTGAAAATATTGCTGAAACGGGGCAGGAATACGGGCATGAGAGTCTGTCAGCGCCTGTTCGATTAGCTGACGGTTTTGCAGATCACATTCAGATAATTTCAGTGATTTATCGGTCATCGAGTTTTGAAAAGATATATTCGCCGTTGAATATATATTTTCATGCTGAGCAGACATGTCCTGGTCCAGGATTATTTTTATAGGTGCCTATTATGCCGTGATTGGATGAAAAATAACCTCCCTAAAATTGGGTATCTGACTTAAATTTGACTTTAAAACGTAACAAAAATTATATTTTTTAGCTGCGAAAGTGATTGAAATCCATAAAAATAATTTTTAATTGCTTTAATTTTTAAATTAAAATCATTCGTTTCACGTGAAACATTGGGTAATTGGGCCAGCAATGTCGAAATGGCTTCTAGCGCAGGCTTGAGAGCACCCTAATCAGCATTGAGCCACTTCCACTCAGGCTGTTACACTGCGAAATTCAGGTTTGATCGCTTGAACAGGAGTTAGATCGATCAAGCGATGTTAAGGGTTTTATACGTATCTAAATATTTCCAAAGATAGATTTTGCAAATAGACCCTGTACATTGTCCTGAATAGGGAGACATCTTGCAGCAGTCCAAGGGAAGAATGTTTCACATAATTTAAGATTTAGAATGAAAATGTCGAGGTGAGCTCAGCCATGTCGAATAATAGTGATATTGAACTGTCCAATTCGGATGATTGTGAAAAATATGTCAATCAGTTTATTCAGGAATTCCCTTTACGCCGTGCCGAAATCGGACAGGGTACCGTAATCAAACGTGCCTTGCCCAGCCGACATAAACGCATGATTGGTGCCTGGTGTTTTCTGGATCATGCCGGTCCGGCCAGCTTTCCACAAGGCGATGGCCTAGATGTTGGGCCACATCCCCATATTGGTCTGCAGACCTTTACCTGGATGCTGCAAGGCACCATGATGCACAATGACAGTTTAGGTACTCAGCAGCTAATTCGTCCCAAACAGGTCAATCTGATGACCTCGGGCTATGGTATTTCACATACGGAAGTTTCTCCAGAAAGCGAAACGCATATGCATGCGGCGCAGTTATGGATTGCCTTACCGGATGACAAGATCAATATGGCACCGGCTTTTGAGCATTATCCTGAATTGCCTGTGGTTAATGATCAGGGCATCGAATTTACCGTCTTAGTCGGTGAATATTTAAAAACTGTTTCACCGGTAAAAGTGCATAGTGAACTGCTCGGGGTAGACCTGTATGCAGCAGAAAGTACCAGTGCGCGCTTAGCCCTGAATCCAAAATTTGAATATGGTTTTATGGTACTTGAGGGAACAGCCAGCATTAATGGGCATGAACTGACGGAAGATAACATGCTGATCCTTGAACTGGGATTAGAGCAGGTTAATGCTGATATTCATGCCGGGAGCCGTGTGCTACTTATTGGTGGTGAACCATTTGAAAGCCCGATTTTACTGTGGTGGAATTTGGTCGGACGTACCACCGAGGAACTTAAAATTGCGCGGCAAGAATGGATTGAAGGCCATGAACGCTTCGGTTCGATTCCGGCCTATGATGGACCACGTTTAGAAGCTCCCGCATTTCCAGACCGGATGCGTGCTTCCAGATAAACGATCAGAATTGCAGGGGGGGATGGAACCCTGTCGGATTTGAACTGAAAATGGCAAATCTGCAACCTAGGGAACAGAGCATTACAGTCATCAAAAATTGCGCTACATTCCGCTGCTTTTTGCTATGCTCAGCAAGCAAGAACAATAAAATCATGAGTCTAATATGCGTGTTTTACATCATCTCGAACAATCACGATCGTTTCGTATTCTCTGGGCCATGGAAGAGTTAGGACTGGATTATGAAGTGCAATATTATCAGCGCCAGCCTAATCTTTCCGCACCACCGGCCTTAAAACAGATTCATCCCTTGGGTAAGGCGCCAATTCTGACCGATCAGGAGCAGGTACTGGCGGAATCTGCGGCGATCCTGGAGTATTTACAGGAAAGCTATGATGAACAGCAGCAGTTTCGCCCAAAAGATCCTGCCGATAAGGCCCAGTACCGTTACTGGATGCATTATGCAGAAGGTTCATTAATGCCACTGCTGGTGATGCAACTGGTGATGACCACTGTACCGAAACATACCCCTTTACTGATTCGACCAGTAGCCAAGAAAATTTGTGAGGGAGTGAAGAAACAGTTTGTACAAAGCCGCTTAAAAGATCATATCCAGTTTCTGGAACGCTATTTGAGCGAGCATGACTATTTTGCCGGACACTTCAGTTTTGCCGATATTCAGATGAGTTTTCCTTTGGAGGCCATGCAAAGCCGGACTGGCCAAAGTTATCCAGCGATTCAGGCTTATCTGAAACGGGTATCGCAACGTGCAGCCTATGCGCGTGCACTGGCCAAAGAAAAACAGATAGCATCCTGAAAAAAAAGCTGCCGATGGCAGCTTTTTTAATGGGGGATATCAGTCTGGAAAGCTGAGGCGCTCTTTGGGGAAAATCACCTTAAAAGTGGAACCTTGGTTTTCCTTGGACTCAATTTCGAGATGTGCCTGATGTTGCATCAGGACATGCTTGACAATTGCCAATCCTAAACCGGTGCCACCAGTACGCCGGCTACGGTCTGAATCGATCCGGTAAAAACGTTCGGTCAGACGTGGCAAGTGTTTGGGATCAATTCCGATGCCGTTATCTTCTACTACAAAATAGGCAGATTCACCATCATCATGCCACCCCATGGTAATGATTCCACCTTTAGGCGTATATTTAATCGCATTGGTGATCAGGTTGCTAAAGGCGCTGGCCAGTTCCATATCTGAACCGATCAGATCGCAATGACTGTCAATGTCCAGATTCAGGGTATGACCATAATCGATATTATAGGCCTGTGCATCATCAAATAGCTGATTCATCAGACTTGGCATTTCGATGATTTGGTTTTTGGCAATATTTTTGTCATTTTCCAGACGTGACAGCAGTAGCAGGTCATTCACCAGCGCGTTCATGCGTCGGGTCTGCGACTGCATCTGATCAAAGGCGCGTTTCCAGCGCGGATTGATATCTTCCTGATCGGTAAAGGTTTCAATATAGCCACTGAGTACGGTCAAAGGCGTGCGCAGCTCATGCGAAATATTATCGACAAAATCTTTACGCATCTGTTCCAGATTGTGCATCCGGGTCACATCATAGGCGACCAGTACCCGGCTTTCTCCACCAAAGCGGGTCATTTTGACCTGGACATAATGATCTTCGAACAGCGAAGATCTCATTTTCAGGCCATCCGGTGACTCATCAATATGATGATAATATTCAATAAAACTCGGCTGGCGCAGCAAAGTTAAAATATTACGGCGACGGTCATCACTGGAGATCCCGAGTAGACGTTCGGCGGCTGGATTCCACCATTCAATCTGCTGGTTTTCATCAATTAAAACCACCGCTTCTTGCAAGGCCACCAGTGAAGACTGTGCTCGATCGATCAGTTCCACCATTTCTGCCTGAACAATCCGTTCCTGCCGCTGAGCGCGATAAACATTAAATAACAGTGCGCCCCAAATCCCGCCGATATTCGGCGGAACATCATAAGGGCGATTAGAAATCCATTCATTGACCAGATATAAAGAGCGCATCTGGGTGCTAAAGAACGCCACAAAGGCAATGACGATACAAATCCAGAAATACCCAATCCCAAAACCGATAAGGCTGGCGATGATCAGGAAAAAAGCCAGTAAGCGTAAATCCTGTTTGGCAAAATCCCATAAACTGCTGTAACGGATTCTTTTGTGCTCACGTGCCAGTTCGGGGACAGGGTAGGGTTCATACATAAAACAAGATTTACCTTAAAAGACGTTAACCTAAAGCCACATCTGCACGGGTTGAAAAACGGTAACCGGTTCCACGTACGGTTTGTACATAGCGGTTTGCGCCATAAGGTTCCAGCACTTTGCGCAAACGGCGTATATGGACGTCAATAGTACGGTCTTCAATATAGACGTTGCCGCCCCAAACCTGATCCAGTAATTGCGCACGGGTATAGGCACGTTCCGGATGGGTCATAAAAAACGCCAATAGACGGTATTCAGTGGGCCCCATTTCCAGAATTTTATCGCCAAAATTAACCCGCTGACTGACCGGATCCAGAATCAGGCCATTGGCATCAATGGTTTTTTCACCGCTGAGTGCATTGGCACGGCGCAGGACAGCTTTAATGCGTGACACCAGTTCCCGGGTCGAGAACGGCTTGGTCATGTAATCATCGGCACCGGCATCCAGACCTTGTACTTTGTGGTCTTCTTCACCGCGTGCGGTCAGCATGATCACCGGAATTTCTGACAGGCTTTCATCACGTTTCAGACGACGACATAGATCTACACCGCTGATCCCGCCCGGCATCATCCAGTCCAGCAAAATCAGTGCCGGACGCTGATCCACAATCATCTGATGCGCCTGCTTGGCATCTTCGGCTTGTAAGCATTGAAAACCGGCCATATCCAGAGAGGTATGGATCATTTCCCGAATCGGGAGTTCGTCATCGACGATTAATATGTAGTCATCTTTCACAACGCAATACCCTATTTCATGTAAACGGTGAACCGTTTTATATTTATGACAGGCTTATTACAAAGACTAATTATGACAGTATCATTGCAGAAAGGGAAAAACTGCTGAAATTCGCAAAGATTTGTGACAATTTTAGTAAAGAAACTTGTTAAAAAATCATAAATTAATTTTACTTTTATCGGTGCTTCAGCAGAAATTAGAACCTGTTTTAGAATGCAGAAAATCTGGTTAAGCCTTCGATTTAACAGCTATTTTTTGTCGGAAAATGACTCCAATAATGCCAAAAATACCACACTGCACGATGATAAAACTTCCTCCAATGACTGCTTGAATCCGCTCATGACCCAGCGAATGGCAATTTGGGTGACATAGCCATTTAAACCGGTCGACACCAGTGAAATTTCCTGCTCACTACGATTTAACTGCGGCATCATTAACATGACAAAGGCATGAATCATGCGGTCGAAGCGCGACATGGTTTCATGAATGGTGGCCTGATTATGCAACTCCTGCACCAGCATGGCATCAATATAAATGATCCGTGCCATACGCGGATTGTCACGCAAGGTGCTAAGCAGGGCAGTCAGACTCGCTTCAATCATTTTTTTCGGATCAGTGGATGCCTGCATCATGGCCTGCATGACATTCTGTTGCAGTTCATCAATCAGTTTTAAAAAGATGGTCTGAAACAGGTGCTCACTTTTTTTAAAAGATTCATAAAAATAACGTTCAGTCAGTTTGGCTTCATTGCAGATATCTTTCACGGTTACTGAAAAAAAGCCATGGCTGCCATAAGCTTCAATACCGGCTTCAATCAGCTTTTCACGACGTACCTGCTGTCGCTCAGCCATCGACAGGCCTTTAAACTGACGTTCCTTGCTTTTGGGTGGTCGTGATGGTGTTGCTGCATTGATTGAATCGGTCATAAAGCCTGGCTACTCATCTGCATGAAGATTTTGAATATCTTAGCAATAAATCACGCTTTGACCTATGTCGAAATTCAGCAGAGGAATTTGGCCGCTAAGGACATCGGATAATTATTGACAATATATATTGTCAAAATTATATTGAGGGTCTGTGCTAACTCCTGAAACAACAGAACAAGATCCTGCTGTCATGGAAGAGCAGTTATTTACATAAGGAAATTCAATGAAAAATTTTAAGAATAAAGTCGCTGCCATTACCGGTGCCGGTTCAGGGATCGGTCAGCAGCTGGCAGTTTTGCTGGCACAGCAAGGCTGTCATCTGGCACTAAGTGATATTAATGAACAAGGACTGGCACAAACGGTTGAATTGTTGCAGGGCAGTGATGTTCGGGTGACGATTCAAAAAGTTAACGTGGCCAAGCTACAAGAGGTACGCAGCTGGGCAGCACAGGTGGAGCAGGATCATGGCAGTGTCAATATGATCTTTAACAATGCCGGCGTGGCACTTGGCTGTACCGTAGAAGGTGCGAGCTATGAAGATCTGGAATGGATCGTCGACATTAATTTCTGGGGCGTGGTGTATGGCACCAAAGAATTTTTGCCTTTAATCAAGAAAACCGGCGATGGTCATGTGATTAATATTTCCAGTCTGTTTGGTTTAACCGCGCAGCCGACCCAGTCGGCATATAACGCGACCAAGTTTGCAGTGCGTGGTTTTACCGAATCCTTGCGTCAGGAACTGGATCTGCAAAATTGCGGTGTGAGTGCACTTTGTGTACATCCGGGGGGAATTCGTACCAATATTGCCAATGCTGCGAAAATGAATGACAGTATGCTGACCTTGGGCATGAATCCGGAAAAAGCCGCCCGTAATTTTAATAAACTGCTGCGTTGCCCGCCAGTAGAAGCCGCTCGTCAGATTCTGGAGGCGGTACAGAAAGACAAACGCCGTTTATTAATTGGTAACGATGCCAAAGCTGTTGATTTGATTCAACGGATCTTGCCAAGCGGCTATCAGCATGTCACTGCACTGGCAAGCCAATTCGGAAAAAAGAAGAAAAAATCTGCTTAAATCATTGGATATTAAACCCGCGAAAGCGGGTTTTTAATTTTTTATTGCAGATCAGGAGTGAGTTGCTGTAAGGCTGTAGGCATGTAAAATAATGAAGCTAAACCAATATTTTAATGGTTTTTTTCTTCCAGACCAACTGATAATACAGTCCCTGCAAAATACACATGCTGACAAAGGCCAACGCATAGGCATACCAGATCCCTTCTAGCCCCCACCACCGGCTAAACAGATAAGCGGCAGGAACTTCAATACAGAGAATTGCAAAAATATTGATCAGCATCGGTGCAGTTACCGTACCACTTGAACGCATAATTGAAGCAAAAATGGCGCTGGCACCAAAGAATAAAATGGACCAAAGCACAATGAATAAAAGTTGCTGACCCAGCACCACGACCTGAGGATCAGTAATAAACAGTGCCATTAAATATTTTGAGAACAGGTAGGCCAAAACCACCAAACCGCCAGTAAACAGAATATTCATACTGAGTGCAGTCCGTGTGACTTTATTCAGTAAATCGGATTTTCCTGCACCAATCGCTTGTGCACCAAACACAGAAGCTGCAATCGCAATCGACAGAGCAGGAAACTGGATATAATTTAACACCTGGTTGACCGCACCATAGGCAGCCGTTGCTTCTGCGCCATAGCGGTTGACCAAGCCGACAATCACCAGACCGGCGACAGAAGTCGTGATCATCTGTATTCCAGTCGGAACGCCCAGACTTAAAATAATTTTGCTTAATTTAGGCTGATGGCGGATATGTTTTAATAATGCCCAGTCCAGCCTAAGCGGATGTTGTTTATAATTTAAATACAGGACTAGAAACAACAATACGGCCAGATTACCCAAAATGGTGGCAATTGCCGGCGAGATAATGCCCATTTGGGGAAAGCCAAAATATCCGGCAATTAATATCGGGGTGACTACCAAGCCCACGCCAATGGTGAGTGCG
This sequence comes from Acinetobacter sp. YH12254, assembly GCF_013417415.1. NCBI lineage: Bacteria > Pseudomonadati > Pseudomonadota > Gammaproteobacteria > Moraxellales > Moraxellaceae > Acinetobacter > Acinetobacter sp. YH12254. Next base: position 36,730 of record NZ_VPEB01000012.1, read on the forward strand.
GAAGCAAACAGCGGTGTGGTGCTGTCGCCTACACCGCGCAAGATAGAGGTATAAATAATATAAATAAAAATTAGGGGACTACCTGCCAGCATCCATTGCACATAGGGCAAGGATAAATGCATCACCTCCGGATCTGTACCGAGCGCCAAGAGGATATTTTCGGCAAAAATCACTCCAAACAGCGCGATCAAGCTTCCGCCAATCAAGGTCATAAATAAAGTTGAACCGACCACACAGCGCACTTTTTCGATATTTTTTGCGCCCCAAGCCTGTCCAATGAGTACAGTAGAACCGGCAGATAAGCCAATGACAAAAGCCATCAAACAAAACAGGATCGGGAAAAATACCGCAACCGCAGCAATGGCATTGACTCCCAGCATTTGCCCGACAAAAACCGTATTAATCGTACCTGAAAGGCTTTGCAGGATGTTGGTTGCAATTAATGGCAACAGAAATACCAGAAAGGCCTTCCATAAATTCTGTTGTTGGATCAGTGATTGCTGTGCCATGCCCTATCCTGTTATTGATTTTTCATCTATTTAATTATGTTGCTATTATTGAATAAAGCAGGAATAAAGGCCTTAGCTTTTAAGTAACTAAGGCATTTATTTTATAAGAATTTTAGTTAAAATTTGAATTAAACCTTTGAAAGAATTTGACCTGCCTGAATCAGGGTCTGTTCTTTTTTTGCAAAACAGAACCTGAGCAGGCGTAAATCGGCAGGCGCTTGCTGGTAGAACACAGAGACTGGAATTGCCACGATCCCGTGTTGCTCTGCCAGAAAATGACACATCTCTACATCATTTAAATCAGGCCGGATAGCCGAATAATCGAGATTCTGGAAATAAGTTCCTTGAGAGGGCGTCCATTTAAAACGTGATGTTTCTATTGATGAATTAAATAGATCACGTTTGTTTTGATAGAACCGGGAAAGTTCGCGTATATGTTCAGGATGCTGTTGCATGTATTCCGCCAAAGCCACCTGAATCGGAGTCACGCCACAGAAGCTGGCAAACTGATAAATCTGTCTGAACATTTTCATGAGTGGCGGTGCCGCAATACAAAAACCGGTTTTCCAGCCGGTGACATGAAAGGTTTTACCAAAAGAACCAATCACGAAGCTACGCTCGCGCAGTTCAGGAAATGACCAGGCTGAATGGTGCTGAACGCCGTCGAAAACCAGATGTTCATAGACTTCATCGGATAACACCACAATATTGCGCTCACGGATCAGCTCAATCAGATGTTGCCAGTCTGCTCTGGACCAGACACTACCGCTGGGGTTGTGAGGAGTGTTGACCACAATCATGCGGGTACGCTTATTGATGGCATCTTTCACCTGATTCCAGTCCACAGAAAACTCGGGATGCTGTAATGCAATATGTACAGGCGTTGCACCAGCCAGCTGTACTGCAGGTGCATAACTGTCATAGCTCGGATCGAAAATAATCACTTCATCACCCGCACGAACTGTGGCCTGAATCGCACAAAAAATCGCAATTGTGGCGCCGGAAGTAATCGTGATCTCTTCTAGCGGGTCAATGCTCAGCTGATCGCGCTGTCGATACAGATCGGCCACCAGCCCACGCAATATCGGCAAGCCATCTCCAGGTGCATACTGGTTAAATCCGTTATGACTGGCCCGGCTCAAAGCCTCAATCAATGCCGGTGGCGCAGGAAAGTCTGGAAATCCCTGTGAAAGGTTCAATGCGCCGAGTCTTCGTGCCAGGGCCGACATGGTGCTAAAAATCGTGATGCCTAGATCAGGCAGTTTAGAGGGGAATTTCAGCATGTCCTTGGCCTTGAAAATAAGATTGAATCCAGTGTAGCAGCAAGTTCTACTCTGGATAATCAGAAAATTCTGAAATATTTGGCATTATTTTTACCTCTATTTTTCAGAGATTTATTGAATAGGTGCAATTGAATTACTGAAAATCAAATGCCTAATTATGTGAAATGCACACCGAGCTGGACGAAATGGACAACTTTTCCTAGAATTTGCTCCACAATAATAATGCTTAAAACTATAACTATAAAATGCCAAAACATATTCATCTGCTGCTGGAGCAACTTGGGCTGAACCGGCAGCATCGTGCGCTGCATCTGCAGTTTTCACATCTGCTCTTAAATCATCAGGTCCTGATTCAGCGGATTGATGGCCAGCATCAGATTAATCAGGGTCTGCAGGCAGAACTGATCTGCCTTTCTACGCAGGCCAATCTTGCTTTAAAGCAATTTATAGGCTGTCAGGTGGCAGTAGATCAGGTAACAGATCGTGGCGAACTTTTTCGAACCAGTGGCATTATTACCGCAGCCAGTCAGGGACACAGCGACGGTGCCTTGAGTCTGTATAAACTGACCATGCAGGATGCTACTGCACTCTGGCACAAACGCCGTAATAGTCGGGTGTTTATGAATAAGAGCGTGCGCGAAATCAGTGAAATATTATTTAGTGAATGGCAAAGTAGAAGTGCATTATTTGCAGCCAGTCTTAGTCTGGACCTGACCGGATTAAATCGGGATTACGATGTACGCCCTTTTGTGATGCAGTCCAATGAGTCGGATTATGATTTTTTAACGCGTTTATGGCGTAGTGAAGGAATAAACTGGCTGATTGATGAAAAGCACTCCATTGTTCCGGTGTCCGCTACTGAGATTCAGCCGCAGAACCTGCGTTTAATCGATCATTCTCAAGCCTTTTCAGCTTTAAAACGCCGTTCAATCCGCTTCCATCGCAGTCATGCCACCGAGCAGTTTGATACGCTGACCAGTCTGATTGCCGTACGTCAGCTTAATTCCAACAGTACCCATACCCAGCGCTGGCAAGCGCAGCACCTTGCGCAGGATCAAAGCCAGTCCTTATTAAATACTCATCAGCAAAGTAGCGTGCAGGATACGGCCAGTCTGAATCTTGAAGATGCCTGGAACATTAGTCCGGCCTGGACAGGTGATTTGAATGCCGAGGATCAGGTGACGGCATCTGGTACGGCACAACTGGAACGACTGAATCAGCAGCTCAATCATTATCATGCGCTGCAATCCAAATATTTTAAAGCCAGCAGCAGTGTACGTGATGCTCAGGTCGGGTATTGGTTTGAATTAAAACAGCATGCTGAAATTGATCAGCATCCCGTGCATGAGCGTGAATTTTTGATTTTGGGTAAACGCTTCTATAACCAGAATAATTTACCTAAAGATATTTTATTGCAGCTAGACAGCTTGCTCGGTCAAAGTGATTGGCAAATTTCGGAGGAAGAACGGCAGGCCAATGAGTTGTATATCGTCCGCCGTGACATCCCCGTCGTACCTGAATATCAGCCTTTTATGCATCGCCCCGTTGCATATCCGCAGCGAGCTCGAGTGGTCGGGCCTGAAGGTGAAACAATCCATGTCGATGCTTGGGGAAGAGTGAAAGTTCGTTTTCTATTTACCCGAAGTGATGACCATCAACATGATGCTGGTGCAGGCAGCAATGACAATGATAGCGATTCGGCCTGGATTGATGTATTAACCCCTTGGGCTGGTGAAGGTTATGGAGTCAGATTGCATCCACGAGTTGGTGAAATGGTAGTGATTGATTTTTTTGAAGGCGATATCGATCGGCCCTTTGTTATGGGACGGATTCACGAAGCAGAACGACATCCAGTGATGTTTGATGCGAAGGGACAATTACCAGCCACCAGAAAACTCAGTGGGATCCGTTCCCAAGAAGTAGAGGGTGAGGGTTTCAACCAGCTGCGTTTTGATGATACGACGGATCAGATTAGTGCACAGTTACACAGTAGTCATGGTGCTAGCCAGTTGAATTTAGGAAATCTCAGTCATCCTAAAGAAACAGAATCGAGTGAAGGTCGTGGGGAAGGGTTTGAACTTAGGACAGATCAGTGGGGGGTGGTACGAGCAGGGCAAGGCTTACTGATTTCGACCTATTCGCAAGATACAGCAGCAGGTAATCACCTGGATGCTAAGCCTACCAAGAACCAGATGGAATCAAATCTGAATAACACCAAAGTTCTGAGTGACATGGCAGAAGCTCAGCAAACTGATCCGCTTGAGCTTTTTAATAGCTTAAAACAATTTCTGAATCAACTAGAAACTGAAGATGCGAGCAAAGCCACTGCATTTAAACAGGCTGTTATGGTATTAACGGCACCACATTCGATTGCGCTGAGTACAAATGAAAATATTCATTTATCTGCAGACCAGCAGATAAATTACAGTGCAGGGGAAAGTATCCATCTATCGACTCAACAGTCTCTGATTGCACATGCGCAGCACAAGATCAGCCTATTTGCTGCCCAGAACGGAGCACGCTTATACGCAGGCAAAGGTAAAATTGAAATACAGGCCCAAGATGATGCCATCGAAGCAATTGCACGGAAGGTGATTAAGCTGATTTCAACTGAAGACAAGATTGAGATCACCAGTCCGAAAGAGATCCTGCTAACCGCGGGAGGGTCTCAAATAAAGATTAATAGCAGTGGAGTGTGTGTCACAACTGGTGGGAAATTTGAGTGTAAGGCGGGGCAGCATAGTTTTATGGGAGGGGCTAAAACTTTTTATGATTTACCTGAGTTGCCTAAAATTGGTCCATATGCTGTAGATTTTTTATTTACTAGTTTGGGCGGTACAGGAATTGAAGGTGCAGAGGTAACTATGTTCACACCTGAAAATAAGGAAATTTTATGGGAAGGTAAAACTGATTTAAAGGGTAAGTCTGAATTATCTATTTTTCAAAAATCATTAGCTTATGAAGCATTAGTAGGATTTAAACAATGGTCTAGTAGCTTTGAAGATTTGGAATTTAAAGTGCCTGATATAGAAGATGAGTTTGATGTGGGAGAGCATGGAATTCAGTTGGAAGATATTGAATAATTATAAAGGTAGTCTCTGTGAATTATTATATCGTAAAAAAAGGAGATACATTATGGGGTATCTCGAGAAAATTTAATATTACTGTGAAAAAAATAGCAGAAATTAATGAATTAGATACTTCTATGATCCATAAAATAAGAATAGGTCAAAAAATTTATATTAATGAAAAGAATAAGATTAATGCTGAAGTGGTTTTAAAAATCATATTATTAGATTTATCTTTTAAGTCAATTCCAAAAGGTACTGTAAAGCTAGAATATGATGATAAGTCAAAAGAAATAATTTTTAAAGATGGTGTAATCTATAATATAGAAATATTAGACCATTTAAAAGGACTAAAAGTTTATTATAAAAATATTAAAGGTGCCTTTGATCTAATAGCTCATCATAAAAAATTACCTATAGGTAAAAAAGTTTTAAGATTAACTTCAAGACAAATGAAGGTTTCAGGTGTACATTATCCTAAGTCTGGTATAGCCCAACAGACATTAGATGAAATTAAACAATCATTAAAAAATTTAGCAGACCCAGTTATAATGGGAGGAAGTAAAAAAATAGATGAGCTACATACTAATAAATCATCTTTGCCGGAGCCAAGAAGTGATCAAAAAAGGACTGATTCAGGTAATAGTACTCATATAATTGCAAGCCAATTTACAGAAGAAAACTTTATTCTAAGTAGCGTCAATAATAAATATAGAAAATTCGTTATAGAGGCTTCGAAGCGGCATAATTTTACACCTCATAGCCTCGCAGCTTTAATTCATGCTGAGGCTGCAAAAAAAAGTAATGGTGAATGGGATCCGGAAAGTTTTAATGCAAGTACAAATGCTGCTGGACTAACACAATTTTTAAAAAGTACTTGGCTTGAAATTTGTAAAAATCAACATACTCTAATAGGACAATATGCTTCAAAAAATAAGAAGCTCACTGAGAAGCAACTTCTCAATTTGAGATTCATTCCTGAATTCTCTATTGATGCAGCAGCAGCTTATGCAGTCGTTAACTTTAAATGGTCAAAATTGCCTTATCAAAAATTAACAGAACCAAGTTCAATAGCGAAATTTGCTTATCTATTACATCATGAAGGAGCGGGTGGTACTAGGTCATTCATACAAAATAGTTTTTCTCAACAAAGAGCGAAGAATTTGTTATTTGCACAATTTGGAAGTAAAGGTAAACAAAGAGCCTCAGATTATTTGAAAAGATATAATGATGATGCAAAAGCTGCCTATGGAGCATGGTTAAGAGCTTATATTGATGCACATATTAATATTTATGATTATGTACTGGATAAATCAAAAACTTCCGGGGTAAATTTATCTTTAGAAGAAACAATAAAAATTTTATTAGAACAAACTTCTTCACCAACACCAACACCAACACCAACACCAACACCAACACCAATCTTAAGTAAAGAAGTACAAGAAAATAAACCTGTAGGAGGAAGTGAAATATGGGTAGATCCTTTAGCAGTAAATAAGTTAAGAACTGCTGGTCTTGCAAATATCAAAAGTGCCACTTTTGGGAAGGTTAGAAATGGAGGTACAAGAAATCATCAGGGTATAGATCTAGCTGCTGACTCAGGTACAAATATTTTTGCAGTATGTAGTGGCATTATTGCTGTCGCAAAGGATAGTGGAGGGCCATATGGTAAAATTGTTGTATTAGAAGTAAACATTGATGACCTGCCTATACAACAAAAAAATTATGCATTAAAAAACATTATAAACAGTAATTTTATTTACTTTTTTTATGCACATCTATCTACAATAAATGTTGAAAAGGGAGATGCTGTGGATGTTACAACAGTTTTAGGTAAAACAGGTTCTAGTGGAAATGCGAGTGGAATGACTACTATTTCAAAGGGTGGACATTTACATTTTGAGACAAGAAGCTCGCCATTATTGGGTAAAGGCCTACAAGGAAGATTTGATCCTATCCCCTTTTTTTTAAATAAATTAATTTAGGCTTTTTAAAAAATATGAAAATAATTAAATTCCTAGTAATAATTAGTACTTTTTTTTCATTATCGTGTCATTCGAATAATATAGATTGGAATGATTATCAGCAGAGTGCTATACAAACCAATGAGCCAATTTTGTTTTTAGATCAATTTGGTAGTTTTTCTCAATTAAATGAAAACTTAAAGTTAGGTTTGGTTGATTACGGTAATAAAAATAAAAAATATTCTGGTGGAAATTATATTCTTAAAAGTTATGGTGTTGAGGTCTTTAATAATCAAATAGAATATACTTTGTTCCAAAGTACAGTGCCTTTAAAATCTAGTGTCGATTTAAAGATACTATATCAAGATGAAAAAATAGTAGCTTTTCGAACAAGAGAATTTAGTGAAATAGATTATGTGAAAAGAGCTTATAAAAAATTTAGTTCTAATATATTTATATATAATAAATTATCAAATTTAGTAGTCGAGGTTCCAGTAGTAGATTCTTCATCTAAGAGTTTAGAAAGTAATTATTTAAATATATTGGCTGGTGATAATTTTTCTTATTTTGTCAAAGAAAGAGAATATCTATATGAGGCGGATATTAGCGAAGGTAACGGTAAAATTAATAATTATAAATTAGTATTGAATTTAGAATTAAAATGTTTATTCTATACATTAGGTTGTGAAAATATAAATTCTAAGAAATTACTGAAAAAATAAGTTACTAGATTGCTACATCATTAATGTAGCAATCTTTTTTAACTTCACCCTTCCAAAACTTCTTCCAACAACTCTTCACTCGGTGCAAAGTAATATGCTCCATCTAGTGGAGTGACGAAGTGTAGCAAGCGGTCATGGATCCCATCGCCAGACGTACCAAACATACGCTCTAACATGGCATCAATAATAGTTAAATCTTTGGTATAGGCAATGAAGAATAGACCTTGGTCACCACGGCCATCACCATAAGGCAAGGAATGACGGAGAATCTCCATTTCTTCGCCTTCTTCATCTTCCACTACAGTACGTGCAACGTGAGCATTTGCCGGTTTAACCTCATCCTCCAGTTCAATCGATTCCAGTTTGGTACGACCCATCACTTGCTCTTGAGTATCGACTTTCAGCTTTTTCCACTTTTCCAGATCATGCGCATAACGCTGGGCAAAAATAAATGAACCATCCTGGAAAATGTCCGTATCTTCACCAAGTAATGCCACCTCAGCACGATCATCTGGGAATTGCGGATTTTCAGTGCCATCAATAAAGCCTGTCACATCACGGCCATCAAAATAGCGGAAGCAGACACGTTCATCCAGAACTTCAACCTGATCCTGAATTCCTTCAAAAAAAGCCTGACTCAGCGCAAAACAGATATCCGCCCGTGCACTGGCAATATGAATCAGAATATCTGCCGGAACAACCGGCATTGCAAATGAACCCTGAATCGGTTCAAGCTGTTTGAAACCTGCAGGGCTTTGTGAATAAAGTCTTGACCAAAGCTCAGGACCAAAAGCGACCGCTGTTTTAATTTGTGCTTGAGGATGTTGCGTAATCAGACGATCACGAGAAGTAAAAAGATGTTCTAATTTTTCTTTGAGTGCTTCAATATTTAAGTCTTTAAGACGCAATACAATAAAGCGAGCATGATCTGAGGGGAGGGGCAAGATTACCGATTGGGCTGTCATTCATGGCTCCTGTAATGATAAATCCTGTTTTTTAATGCACATATTGTGCCTGAAGCTCTGCAGAGTGAACAGTGCAGCGCCTTATATTTAAGCAATTTTTTAGCCTGAATCTATTGGATAAGTCCTATAATATTGTGCAAGTTTTCCAGAGTTCAATGTTCATGTCCTACCAAATGTGGTTTGCCTATATGCTGGCCTGTTGGGTGATTAGTGTTTTACCCGGTGCAGGGGCAATTTCTTCGATGTCGAGTGGGCTGAATTATGGTTTTCGGCATGGCTACTGGAATGCATTGGGTCTGCAACTGGCATTACTGGTGCAGATTGCAGTGGTGGCAGCCGGAGTGGGGGTGCTGTTTGCGACCACGCCATGGGCATTTTTGGTGGTGAAATGGTTTGGTGTGGGCTATTTATTATATTTGGCTATTTTACAGTGGAAAGCGCCGGTACAATCCATCGAAATTAAACATGAATTGGCACGTAAGTCTTCGGGAAAACTGGTTTTATATGGTTTCTTGGTGAATATGAGTAACCCCAAAGCCATTGTGTTTTTACTGGCTGTATTGCCACAATTTCTGGATTTATCCAAACCACAATGGATTCAGTATGTGATTATGGCGCTGACCATGATCACGATTGATCTGATTGTGATGGCGGGCTACACGGGGCTTGCTGCAAAAGTTTTACGATTGCTCAAGTCACCAAAACAACAGAAAATTCTAAATCGTACATTTGCCGTATTATTCGGTTGTGCTGCTAGTTTGTTGAGTTTGGTACATCAATAACAGTATGGAATACATTTTTAAGTCTATTAATTGATTTTTAAGCGTATTTCATCTAGTTTGATCGCATGAAAACAACAATAGGCAAAGCAGCATGTCAACGCCATTATGGATTTTGATCTATGTCTTACACTGCATTTTAACCAAGTGGATTATTTCGTGGGGCGGGGCAGCATATATTAGAGGCTGGAAAACATGGTTTGTGTTTAACATATCTCAATCTGAAGAATGGACGAAAGATCAGGTAATTATGATGGCGTGGTTCTTTTGGATTGCATTCACGATTTTATTTTTGATTGGGCTGTTTAATCCTGAATTTCGCTTTTATAAATTAAAGAATAGTCTGTGATAATTGCGCCAAGAATTCATCTTCAGTCATCACAACAATGCCATGTTGTTTAAAGAGTGCAGCGGTAACACCATCGCCCTGAATTTTATGTCCTGAAAATGATCCGTTATAAATCAAATCACTACCACAAGAGGGACTGTGGGCTTTAAGAATTGCATGTGTGGCGTGAAAGTCTTGCGCAACTTTTAAAGCGAGATATGCACCTTGTATAAAAGCTTGAGAAACATCATTGCCTAGAATATCTATAACTAAAGATTTTTGCGCAAGTACATCTAAGCCTGAACCATTTTGAATTTCGGCAGGTGGACGTGGAATCGGTAGTCCACCTGAGATTTCAGGACACAGACTGATATATTGATTTGGAACTAAAGATTCGAGCACTTCTTTGACAAGGCAATCCTTGCCATCGTAACGAACTTTTTGACCGAGCAAACAGGCACTCACAAAGTAGCGTTTAGTCCCCATGTCCTAGCTCAGCTTTTTAAATTTTTGAAAGATAAACATCATTGCAAATAACACTGCCATGGTCAGCACAATGGTCAGCCCAGTTGAAGTATTAAGGCCTGCGCTCGACCAGAGGCCTACTGTCACACCAATCTGTGCAATCACGAATGCCCAGATCACCATTTGGCGTGGAGAGTTTGCCAGAAGGCGAGCAGTCAGAGCAGGAATAACCAACAATGCACCCATCAATAGGGAACCGACCGCGCGTAAAGCCAGTACAGTAAATAGCGCAAGCAATAACATAAAGATCAGGCGTTGCCATTTGGCATTTACCCCTTCACTGACCGCCATATCCGGATCAATCGCGATCTGAATCTGGGCTTGCCAGCTTTTATATAAAACACCTAAGGCCAGAATGATCACAATGGCGAACGTGGGCAAGTCCGCCCAGGAAATGGTCAGTAGATCACCGAATAAATAGCTGAGCAGTTCAGGTCTTAAACTTGGTAAATGTTGAATAAACAATAAACCCGAGCAAAGTAAGGTTGCTGAACACAGTGCAAGCAGGGCATCATTGGGGAGGCGGGGATCATGTAGCACCCACAGAATGGCAACCAGCAATAATGCCAAGAAGGTCACGCCCATCCACAGCGGTAGACTTAAGGCGCCTGCAATCGCAACACCCAGTAAAGTACCATGTGCCATAGTATCAGCAAAAAATGACATACGACGCCACAGCATCAAGCAGCCTAGCGGCGCCGTCAGAAACACCAGTAGTGTGCCCATAATCCATGCAGGTAAAAGGAGTTGTAACCAATCCATCATGGTTTAAGCTTCCGGCTCGGGGTGAATATGAGGGCGCGTATCATGCTGACACGGCGTAGCAGAATCGCCATGCGCACAATGATCATGATGATGCTGATAAAACACCCGATTGGTGCCAAAGATTGCCTGATATTCCGGATGCTGCTGTACGCTTTCTGGCAGGCCACTGCAACAGATATGCTTGTTCAAGCACACCACCCGAGTCGTACCTTGCATCACCCATTGCAGGTCATGTGACACCATTAATACGGCACAGCCATATTTTTCCGGCAAGTTACGCACATATTCATACAGTTCAGCTTCGGATTGAATGTCCAGACCTTGCATCGGTTCATCCAGCACCAGAATATCCGGCTGGCGTAATAAGGCCCGTGCCAAGAGCACCCGCTGACGCTCACCGCCTGAGAGTTGCTGAACTTTGGAATCTTGCAGTTTACTAATGCCAGTATCCCGAATAATTTCAGTTTTGATTTTGGATGGACATTTTTCCAGCGCCAGTAAATCTTTGACCCGCAGCGGCAAGCTATGCGATGGATTGAATTTTTGCGGCACATAAGAGAATTTCAGTTTACGTGCAGTTTTGATCTCACCGGATTGCGGTTTTAAAATGCCGAGCATAACTTTAATTAAAGTCGACTTGCCTGCACCATTCGGGCCAATCAGCGTGACAATCTCTTTTTCTTGCAATGAAAAATCAATGGCTTTTAAAATATCACGCTCATCAATCTTGACCCAGATCTGGGAGAGCTGAATCAGGGGGGAGGCACTTAGGCTTTGTTGCGACACTGCTGACAGATTCCTGAAATTTCAATAATGCTGTGATGTGCGCTAAAGTCATCCGAGCTTGCAAGTGCATCAAGTTGGTCAAGCAGACCTTGCGCTGATGCTTCTGTCACCGCTTTACATTCAGTACAGATTAAAAAAGCCGCCTGATGCCCTTCACGTGGATGGCAACAAGGGATATAGGCATTGATCGAGGTCAGGCGGTGAATCAGCCCTTTATCCAATAAAAAATCCAGGGTTCGGTATACCGTAGGTGGCGCCGCAGGACGGTCACTGGCATTTTTCATTTGTGCCAGTAAGTCATAAGCCCCCATCGGGCCAGTCGCATTTAAAATGAGTTCCAGCACTTCTTTACGCAAAGGGGTAAGGCGTGCGCCTGTTGCTGCACAAAGACTTTCCGCTTCAGCAAGACGTTGTGCGACATTGGGATGATCGTGCACGCCGTGCAATGCGTTGTGGTGTTCGTGCGAACAAGAACCCATAGTTCACCTCAAGTGCGAAACTGAAAATTAATAGATTTCAAATCTTAACATGAAGCGTTCAGAGTTTCGATTGGGCATAGGTATTTTTGTATTTTTGTTATATTATAACACTCACTAATTTTTTCGTTTTTAAGTGATTTCTACTCATGTTCCGTCTCCTTGCAATGGGTCTTTTGGCTTTGTTCAGCACACTCAGTTGGTCACAAAGTCTGGTGGTCTCGACTCAGCCGATCTATCTGATTGCCAAGAAAATTACCCAGGGCGTGGAACAGCCGACTTTATTACTGGCCAATCAGAGCGGACATGATGTCAGTCTGACCCCGGCACATCGTAAAATCATTCAGGATGCCGGTCTGGTGATCTGGCTGGGTCAGGCGCATGAAGCACCGCTGGCCAAAGTGCTGAATGACAGTCATAAAGGTATCGCTATTTTGGAATCCGGTATTTTGACCACATTGCCGATGCGTAACCCGCGTGGTGAGGCCTTAAAAAATACGGTAGATACGCATGTCTGGCTCGATCCAAACAATGCCGTAAGGATTGGCTTCTTTATTGCGGCGCTGCGTTCGCAACAATTGCCGGAGAACCGTGAACTGTACTGGAAAAATGCACGCGACTTTGCGCAAAGCATGTTTGCGACGGCCCAGCGTTATAGTTCCAGCACTAAAGCCAAAGCTTACTGGTCGTATCATGATGCCTATCAATATCTGGAACGTCCCTTGAATCTGAAGTTCATGGGCGCACTGACCGATGATCCACATGTCTCGCCAACTGTGGCTCAAATCAAGTTCTTACAGGATCATCGTCCACAGCCTAAAATGTGCCTTCTGGCCGAAGGGCATGCCAGTGAAAATCAGTACCGAAAACTTAAACCGGTGGTGTTTCAGCATGTCGATGAAAGCATGAGCGGGGCAGGGGACTTTGTGCAAGCCTGGCAGCAATTAGCAGCAGAAACCCAGAAGTGCGTATTAAATGCACGCTAATGATTTAAAAAATAGACAGATTTTGATTAGTTTAACAGCATTGCCCCGATTTAAAAAAACACGACTAAGGTCGGGAAAAGATTGCATGTTCAGGGGTGTAACTCTATAATGCCTGCGATTAAAAATAATCACCTGTTAAACTTGTCAAGCATGATTGCTGTGAGTGAATAAATAATGAGCCGAACTAGTCGCTTGATTGACCGACGATTAGCGAAAGCTTTGGTCCTCCTGCAAGCCTGTATGATCCCTGTTTCAGCCTTGATCGGCTGGGTCGTGAAAGACTCAACCGCAGCCCTGAGTGCAGCATTAGGTGCGCTCGTTTGTTGGCTTGCGACTTGTTATTTTTCGTGGCAATCGTTTCGAGCAGCAGGAGCCCGCGCGTCTAAACAAGTTCTTTCGAACATGTATAAAGGCTTAATGGGAAAGTTTGCAATTGTGATTGTTGGTTTCATTTTAATTTTAAGCAATGTCGAACCGTTGTCAGCGGTGGCGTTGTTTTGTGGTTTTATACTTGTTCAAGCCATGTCGTGGGTCGCTCCGTTTTGGGCGTCACGTCTACAAAAATGAGTATAGACACAACAAGAAATTGAAAAGTTTTTCAGGAGCAGGCGAGATATCAAGCAGCACGCGATATTCGTTTGTTCTATTAGTTTTTTGACATTGACCAGGTGTGATTTATGGCTGCTGAAGAACATGCCCTTACTTCGACCGAGTATATCAAGCATCACTTGACCAACATGACCTATGGCAAAATGCCAGATGGTACATGGAAATTGGCCGAGAGCGGTGCTGAAGCTCAACAGATGGGGTTCACTGCTATTCACTTGGATTCAATGGGTTGGTCTATCGGACTGGGTCTGATTTTCTGTTTGTTGTTCTGGTTGGTTGCGAAAGCGGCTAATGCTGGTGTTCCTACCAAGTTCCAGTCTGCAATTGAAATGATTATCGAGTTTGTAGATTCAAGTGTACGTGATACCTTCCACGGGAAGTCTCGATTAATTGCACCCTTAGCTTTAACCATTTTCGTGTGGATTTTCCTCATGAACTTGATGGATTTGATCCCTGTTGACTTTATTCCTTATGTAGCTCAACACGCGATTGCTTCTATGCTGGGTGTAGACCCTCATCAGGTTTACTTTAAAATTGTTCCGACTACAGATCCAAACGTTACCCTCGGTATGTCTATTTCTGTATTCTTCTTGATCATTTTCTATAGTATTCGTGAGAAAGGTGTTGGCGGCTTCGTTGGTGAGTTAGCACTTAACCCATTTAACCCAAGTAACCCAGTTGCTAAAGTGCTTTTGATTCCATTCAACTTATTGTTGGAATTGACCACTTTCTTGGCGCGACCAGTTTCATTGGCTCTACGACTGTTCGGTAACATGTATGCGGGTGAGTTAATCTTCATTCTTATCGCGTTATTACCGTTCTGGATCCAGTGGGCGTTGTCTGTGCCTTGGGCGATTTTCCACATTTTGATTATTACGCTACAAGCATTCATTTTCATGATGTTGACTATCGTGTACATGAGTATGGCAAGCGAAAAGCATTAATGGTATTGCCTAACTGTCAACGGATGGTTGGGCACACAATTTTTTAACTTAATTTGGTATAAAACCTAACCTCTGAGGAATTATCATGGAACTCACTTTAGGTCTAGTTGCAATTGCATCTGCTATCTTGATCGCTTTCGGTGCTTTAGGTACTGCGATTGGTTTTGGTCTTCTAGGCGGCCGTTTCCTTGAAGCTGTTGCTCGTCAACCAGAATTGGCTCCGCAACTTCAAACTCGTATGTTCTTAATCGCAGGTCTTCTTGATGCTGTGCCTATGATCGGTGTTGGTATTGGCTTGTTCTTCATCTTCGCTAATCCATTTGTAGGTTAATCAGCTTAATTCCGAAATTCACTATTTGAGGAATTTGCAATGAATATCAACCTCACATTGTTTGGCCAAGCGATTGCGTTTGCGATTTTTGTCGCGTTCTGCATGAAGTTTGTATGGCCACCACTAATCAATGCGATTAGTGAACGTCAGCGTCGTATCGCTGATGGCTTAAATGCTGCTGAAAAAGCGAAAGCTGACCTTGCAGATGCGCAAGCACAAGTGAAAGCTGAACTGGACACGGCAAAAGCACAAGCGGCTCAATTGATCGAACAAGCGAACCGTCGTGCAGCACAGTTGGTAGAAGAAGCGCGTACTCAAGCATCTGCTGAAGGTGAGCGTATTCGTCAACAAGCGAAAGAAGCTGTTGATACCGAAATCAATTCTGCTCGCGAAGAATTGCGTCAACAAGTGGCTGCTCTTGCAGTGACTGGTGCTGAGAAAATTCTTAGCCAGCAAGTTGATGCAGAAGCTCACAATGCCATGCTGACTCAGCTGGCTGCTAAACTTTAAGAGAGGCGGATTATGGCTGAACTCTTGACGTTGGCACGCCCTTACGCAAAAGCAGCATTTGCTTACGCTTCTGAGCAGGGTGCAACTGACTCTTGGTCAACTGCACTTGAATTGCTCAGTGCTGCGGTGCAAGACGAAGCATTTTCAGCTTATCTAAATCGCCCTGAGCTTACACCTGCTGAGCAGGTGTCTCTTTTTGCTAAAGTTTTAGGTGAAGACCAAACTGCAGCAGTGTCTAACTTCTTGACATTGCTTGCTGAAAACAACCGTTTGGAACTTCTTCCTGAAATTGCTGCAGAATATGAACAGCTCAAATCACAGAATAACAATACTGTGGATGTTGTGATTGAATCAGCATTCCCATTGACTTCTGTACAGGAACAACTTCTTACTCACGCATTAGAGAAAAAATTCGAAGCGGCGGTAAATGTTTCTGTAGAAGTTAACCCAGCGCTGATTGCTGGTGTAGTTATTCGTGCAGGCGACCAAGTGATAGATGATTCTGCGCTTAACAAGCTTGAAAAAATGCGTACTCGTCTTCTTGCTTAATTGCATTTAGAAGACTGAACTTTAAAAAGATTGAGGTATAGCGCAATGCAACAACTGAATCCATCCGAGATCAGTGCGCTCATTAAACAGCGTATCGGCGATCTGGACACCAGCGCAACCGCTAAGAACGAAGGAACCATTGTTATGGTTTCCGACGGTATTGTGCGTATTCACGGCTTAGCTGACGCTATGTACGGTGAAATGATCGAATTCGACGGCGGCCTTTACGGTATGGCACTGAACCTAGAACAGGATTCAGTGGGCGTCGTTGTTTTAGGTAACTACTTAAGCCTTCAAGAAGGTCAAAAAGCGCGTTGCACAGGTCGTGTATTAGAAGTTCCGGTTGGTCCAGAACTTTTAGGCCGTGTAGTAGATGCTTTGGGTAACCCGATTGATGGTAAAGGCCCTATTGATGCAAAATTAACTGATGCTGTTGAAAAAGTAGCACCAGGCGTAATTTGGCGTCAATCAGTGGATCAACCTGTACAAACTGGTTATAAATCAGTAGATACAATGATCCCTGTAGGCCGTGGTCAACGTGAGTTGATCATTGGTGACCGTCAAACTGGTAAAACAGCAATGGCGATCGACGCGATCATCGCTCAGAAAAACTCTGGCATTAAATGTGTATACGTAGCAATCGGTCAAAAACAATCGACTATCGCTAACGTGGTACGCAAGCTAGAAGAAACTGGCGCTATGGCGTATACCACTGTTGTCGCAGCAGGTGCATCTGATCCAGCAGCAATGCTGTATTTGGCTCCGTACTCTGGCTGTACAATGGGTGAATACTACCGTGACCGTGGTGAAGACGCGTTAATCATTTATGATGACTTGTCTAAGCAAGCTGTTGCGTATCGTCAAATTTCATTGCTTTTACGCCGTCCACCAGGTCGTGAAGCTTATCCAGGTGACGTGTTCTATCTACATTCACGTCTACTTGAACGTGCTTCTCGTGTATCTGCTGACTACGTTGAGAAATTCACTAACGGTGAAGTTAAAGGCCAAACTGGTTCATTAACTGCATTGCCGATTATTGAAACTCAAGCGGGTGACGTATCTGCATTCGTACCAACCAACGTAATTTCGATTACTGATGGTCAGATCTTCCTTGAAACATCATTATTCAACGCAGGTATTCGTCCTGCTGTGAACGCGGGTATCTCTGTATCTCGTGTTGGTGGTTCAGCGCAAACTAAGATCATCAAGAAATTGTCTGGTGGTATCCGTACTGCTTTGGCGCAATACCGTGAATTGGCAGCATTTGCTCAGTTCGCTTCTGATCTTGACGAAGCAACTCGTAAGCAACTTGAACATGGTCAACGTGTAACTGAATTAATGAAGCAAAAACAATATGCTCCATATTCAATTGCTGACCAGGCTGTTTCAATTTATGCATCTAACGAAGGTTATATGACTGACGTTGAAGTGAAGAAAATCGTAGACTTTGATGCTGCGTTGATTTCTTACTTCCGTTCAGAACATGCTGCGTTAATGCAACAAATCGATGCCTCTGGTGATTACAACAAAGACATCGAAGCTGCAATCAAAGCAGGTATTGAAAGCTTTAAAGCGACTCAAACTTACTAAGTTCAACCTTAGTTGAATTTAGTGTTGGTTTGGTTCACGGAATCAACCTTCGGAAGCTCGCAAGGGCTTTCGAATACTAGGTTAAGCGTATGGCAAATTTAAAAGAAATTCGCGCCAAAGTAGCTAGTATCAAGAGCACGCAGAAGATTACTCGAGCGATGCAAATGGTAGCAGCTTCTAAGATGCGTCGTGCGCAAGAGCGCATGGCTCAAGGCCGTCCGTATGCCGAAAATATGCACCGTGTAATTGCTCATTTGGTCCAAGCGAATCCTGAATACAAACACCGTTATATGGTTGAACGCCCGGTTAAGCGCGTTGGCTATATCATTGTGTCTTCAGATCGCGGCCTTGCTGGTGGTTTGAACATTAACCTGTTCAAAAAAGTGGTTAAACACGTACAGCAGCAACAAGAGCAGTCAATTGAAGTTCAATTTGCTTTAATTGGTCAAAAAGCGGTTTCGTTTTTTAAAAACTACGGCGGTAAAGTGCTTGGGGCGACGACGCAAGTCGGTGATACTCCAAGTCTTGAGCAGTTATCTGGTTCTGTACAGGTGATGTTGGATGCTTATGATAAAGGCGAGTTAGATCGTATTTATCTAGTGTCAAACGGCTTTGTCAATGCCATGACTCAAAATCAAAAGATCGAACAACTTGTTCCTTTGGCTGCTGCTGAAGAAGACAAGACTCTTAACCGTCAATACGGTTGGGATTATATCTACGAGCCTGAAGCTGAAGAGCTTTTAAATGGCTTGTTAGTTCGCTATATCGAGTCTGTGGTGTATCAAGGTGTGATTGAAAACATCGCATGTGAGCAGTCTGCACGTATGGTCGCTATGAAAGCAGCGACAGACAACGCAGGCGAGATCATTAAGAGCCTGCAACTTATTTATAACAAGCTGCGTCAAGCCGCGATTACTCAGGAAATTTCTGAGATCGTTGGTGGTGCCGCTGCCGTTTAACATTATTTTGAATTGAGGAGACAGCAATGAATAGCGGTCGTATCATTCAGATCATCGGCGCGGTTATCGACGTCGAGTTTGAACGCAACAGCGTTCCTAAGATCTATGACGCTCTCCAAGTAGATGGTACTGAAACTACTTTAGAAGTTCAGCAACAGCTTGGTGATGGCGTAGTTCGTACTATTGCAATGGGTTCTACTGAAGGCCTTAAGCGTGGTTTGAACGTAGTTAACACTGGTGCGCCGATTTCTGTACCTGTAGGTACAGCGACTCTAGGCCGTATCATGGACGTTCTTGGTCGCCCGATCGACGAAGCTGGTCCTGTTGCGACTGAAGCGCGTTTACCAATTCACCGCTCTGCACCTTCTTATGCAGAACAAGCAGCTTCTACTGACCTTTTAGAAACTGGTATTAAAGTCATTGACTTACTTTGCCCGTTCGCTAAAGGTGGTAAAGTTGGTCTGTTCGGTGGTGCCGGTGTTGGTAAAACTGTAAACATGATGGAATTGATCAACAACATCGCGAAAGCTCACTCAGGTTTATCTGTGTTTGCTGGTGTTGGTGAGCGTACTCGTGAAGGTAATGACTTCTATCACGAAATGAAAGATTCTAACGTTCTAGACAAAGTAGCAATGGTCTACGGTCAGATGAACGAGCCACCAGGTAACCGTTTACGCGTAGCGTTGACTGGTCTTACTATGGCTGAATATTTCCGTGACGAGAAAGACGAAAACGGTAAAGGCCGTGACGTACTATTGTTCGTAGATAACATTTATCGTTATACACTAGCGGGTACTGAAGTATCAGCACTTCTAGGTCGTATGCCATCTGCAGTAGGTTACCAGCCTACACTTGCAGAAGAGATGGGTGTTCTTCAAGAACGTATTACATCGACTAAGTCTGGTTCTATTACGTCAATCCAAGCGGTATACGTACCTGCCGATGACTTGACAGATCCATCGCCTGCTACAACGTTTGCTCACTTAGACGCAACTGTTGTATTGAGCCGTGACATCGCATCTTCTGGTATTTACCCAGCGATCGATCCACTAGACTCAACTTCACGCCAATTAGATCCGTTAGTTGTTGGTCAAGAGCATTATGAAATTGCACGTTCTGTACAGAACGTATTGCAACGTTATAAAGAGCTTAAAGACATCATCGCGATTCTTGGTATGGACGAGCTTGCTGAAGAAGATAAACTGGTTGTTTACCGTGCGCGTAAAATCCAGCGTTTCTTCTCTCAACCGTTCCACGTAGCTGAAGTATTTACTGGTGCTCCTGGTAAATTAGTATCTCTTAAAGAAACGATTCGTGGCTTTAAAGGTCTTCTAGCTGGTGAATACGATCACATCCCAGAACAAGCGTTCTACATGGTTGGTGGTATTGACGAAGTGATTGCTAAAGCTGAGAAACTTTAATTAGTTCCCTAATTTAGGAGATTCTCATGGCGACTATGCAATGTGACGTTGTAAGTGTTCAAGAGTCTTTGTACTCAGGCACTGTAACTATGCTAATTGCTAAAGGTGCTGGCGGTGAGTTAGGTATTATGCCTGGTCACGCTCCGCTGGTAACTTTGCTCCAACCTGGCGCGATCCGCGTTATTTTGGAAAACGGTACAGAAGAGTTGATCTATGTATCTGGTGGTGTTCTAGAAGTTCAACCGCATGTTGTTACGGTTCTTGCAGATACTGCAGTCCGTGCAGAAAACTTAGATGAAGCTGCAATTATTGAAGCGCGTAAACACGCTGAACAATTGCTAGCAAATCAAAAGGGCGATTTGGACGCTGCTGCTGCTTTGGCTGCTCTTGCAGAAACTGCTGCTCAGCTGGAAACGATCCGCAAAATCAAAAACCGCGCTCAGTAAGAGACGGTTTGAGATTGAAAAAACCACCCGAAAGGGTGGTTTTTTTATGCGTAAAAATTAATATCCTTTATTAGGAAATAATTTATATTTTTGTTATATTTCGGTTTCTTAAAAATAAATAAGGGGATTCCGGGGTGTCAAATAAAGTAATTTTACCGTTTTTATTGTCAATAGGCTTTGTTGGTTGTGCATCGGTTCCGAAAGCAAATCTACAAGCAGTAGAACAACAAAAAACTGTACAAGCACCACAAGTAGGTCAAGCAGGAATCTATGTGTACCGCTCGAAGAATGTTGTAGGTGCAGCACTTAAAAAAGATATTTGGATTAATGGTGAATGCTTAGGTGAAACTGCTCGTGGTGTATATTTTTATAAAGAGGTAGAAGGAGGTAAAACGCACACTGTTTCCACTGAGTCAGAGTTTTCGCCTAATCATCTGAATCTATCTACAGAGAGCGGGAAAAATTATTATATTCAGCAGTATATTAAACCAGGTGTATTCGTTGGTGGTGCAAACGTAAAAGCGGTTGATGAAGCTGAAGGTAAGCAAGCGATTGAAAAATATAGTTTAGCAATAGGTGGAAACTGCTCTAAGCCTTCGATTCAACTTTCAAAATCATAAGTTTTAAAAAATGAATTTGCGATTATATAAACAATAAATCGCAAATTCCCCATTTCTTAATATTTATACTTAAAAATCTTATTAAAATCTGCATCTAAGCTTGCCACTTTAAGTATCTTATATATCGCTTAAATACATACCTTAGGAAGGTTATCCTTTTATTTATAGTATCAGATCATACCTTATTGTTGTACCGCTCGATATAACTTTTACCCTTTCTCAGTAATATTTTGAACCAATCTGTAAGCAAACATACACCATAAAAAAATCAATGATAAGTTAAATAATTCGAACAGATACTTGCTTGTTATAACTTCATTTGACTGGGTTCAGAACAGGCGAAACTTATAATTGAAAAAGGGAAAATCATGGCTTATCAATCTATCAATCCATTTACCAATCAAAAATTGAAAGACTACCCCTCCCATAGCGATCAAGATATTCAAAATGCCCTCGATACCGCAGAAAAAATCCTGAAATCGGAATGGGCTCAAAAGGCCGATACCCGTATTGAGGTACTGCGCAAGCTGGCTAGCAGTATGCGTGAGCGAAAGTCGGAACTGGCCAAGCTCATGACGCTGGATATGGGTAAACTGATCAAGCAGAGTGAAGGTGAAATCGAAACCTGCGCCAAAATTGCTGAATACTATGCTGATCATGCCAAAGAATTTTTAGCGCCTGTGTCCTACGAAACGGAACTGGGAGAATCTTGGGTTGAGCATCATCCATTGGGCATTGTTATGGCAGTTGAACCGTGGAATTTTCCGTTTTATCAATTAATGCGGGTTTTTGCACCGAACTGTGCCATCGGTAATCCGGTTCTGGCAAAACATGCCGGAATTGTACCGCAATGTGCCGAAGCTTTTGAACAACTGATCTTGGATGCAGGCGCACCCAAAGGTGTCTGGACCAACCTGTTTATTAGCAGTGATCAGGTTGCTGAGGTGATTGCAGATAAACGTGTACGTGGTGTGGCACTCACAGGTTCAGAAGGTGCGGGCAGTGCTGTCGCTGAGCAGGCCGGAAAACATCTTAAAAAATCAACGCTGGAACTGGGCGGTAATGATGTCTTTATTGTGCTGGATGATGCTGATCTGGAACGCGCAATTAAATTAGGCTGTCAGGCGCGCGTCAATAATGCCGGCCAAGTCTGTACGGCAGCAAAACGCTTTATCCTGCATGAAAAAATCGCTGAACAATTCAAGGCTGGCATGATCAAGGTATTTGAAGGGTTAAAAATTGGCGATCCGCTTGATCCTGAAACCACATTGGGTCCACTGTCTTCCGCTGACGCTTTGGAAAAGCTGACTGAACAGGTCGATAAGGCGGTAGAACATGGTGCGAAAGTGGTCACTGGTGGTAAGCCGTATGAGCATGCAGGCAATTTCTATCAGCCGACGATTTTGGAAAATATCAGCCGAGATAATCCGGCCTGGTATGAAGAATTCTTTGGTCCGGTTGCCCAGATTTATGTGGCCAAGGATGAGGATGAGATTGTTTCGATTGCCAATGATTCCAATTATGGTCTGGGTGGCGTGATCCATGCTCAGGATATTGAGCGGGCGAAAAAGCTAGCGTCACGGGTAGAAACTGGCATGATCTGGATTAACTGGTTTACCGACACCACGCCCGAATTACCATTTGGCGGAATCAAAAACTCCGGTTATGGGCATGAACTGTCGATTGATGGTTTTAGAGAATTTGTGCAGAAGAAACTGGTCGTCGTCAAAAGCCCGAAAAAATAATATGAACTGATGTCAGAGAAGCCACTATTGAGTGGCTTCTTTGTCTAGTTTGTCTGGATATTCTTCATGTTTGCCGCCTTCATAACTGGCAAAACGTGGATGTTCTGGTGGAAATGACGGTTCAGCACTTGGCCAAGGCCAGCCACCAAACTGGGTTTCACGATAACGACGGAAAGCAATCTCCAGCTCTTGAGCACTATTCAGAACAAAAGGTCCATGCATGGCAACCGGTGCACCGATCGGTTCACCTTCCAGCCATAAAATATGTGATTCCAGTAAACCACCTTTGAGATGAATATTCTGATCTGGTTTGAGTTCTATCAGATGCTTGACCTGTATTTTCTGTCCTTCCAGCTCCAGACTTTTGCCTTGGTAGAAATAACAAAAACGCGTCGCGCTCGCAGTACTTGCCGGAATAATCAGCTCTGCCTCAGGCGCAAGTGTGATCAGGTAAATATTGACCCTGTTTTCAGCAGGTGCTGCCCAAGAATGGGGTGGACGATCCAGTGCTTCGGTGTCTTTAAACTGCCCTGAAATGACCCGAATATCCGCTTTAGGTCCGGCTGCATTGGCTGAAAATACATGCGGAATCTGTTCACGCCACAACATTTTATAATCGGCCGGCTGCTTTTTCTGTTCCGGTGAGGAATTCAGCCAGATTTGAAACAGCTCCAGAGGATTATCCTGATCTTGATGAACTAAGGGAAACATTTCGCAGTGCTGTACCCCATTGCCGGTGGTCAGCCATTGCACATCACCTGCGGCATAACGTCCCGAGTTTCCGAGCGAGTCAAAATGGTCGACATAACCGCGCTCGACAATGGTAATGGTTTCAAAACCGGTATGCGGATGCTCCGGAAAGCCGGGAATTTGCTCGCCATAATACATGTCATATTCATGCTGATACGGCGGTGTAACTGGCCCTAATTGGGCATTGCCTTGTGGATAATGATCCTGATGGTGAACAGTAAAAATAAAGGGATCTTTCAGGTCAAGTCGGGATTCGACCGGAACAACAGAATACAGCACTGAATTCGACATGATTGAACTCCTGATTATTTTATTAGATATAAGCTTTTAATTTAAATTAGTTTTTATAATAAATTACAGTGTAAAGCAGATAAGGCGATTGAGGAAGATGCTTTCCGATCTATCGCCTTAGATGAAGGTTTAGGTATTTTCCTGTTCAGTCGTACTGTCTGATTTTTGCTCTGGATTCTGGATCAGCAGCCCCGCCAGTTTGATCATTTCAGCTTGCACATTGACCATCTGCGATTCAATTTTTTTCAGGTCGATCTGGCTTAAATCCATGTCACCATTCAACAGCGGTGAGGCCAAGACTTGCTGATTGGCACTCATGATATTGCTGCGGATCTGGTCAATTTCCTGACTTTTTAAGTTCAGGTTGCCGAGTACCTGATTAAAGCTGTTGAGTTGCTGTTGTAACTGGGTTGCGGTGGACTGCAGTTGCTGAGTATCCTTGGCTTCTACTGCACTTTGTAGCTCAGTCTGAGTCTGCTTCAACTGTTCCACATAACTGCCTGCTTTCAGCTGTAAGTCAGCCACATCACGAACCATATAAAACATATTGCCCGATCTAAGCTCAGTTGGTGCGGTAGCGCCAGTTTGCGGCTGGCTGGCAGTGTCAAGATCGGAACTACGAGTTTCCGCTTGCTCAGTGGGTGCTTCAACTGCCTGTTCACATCCCATCAGTAAAATCCCTGAGCTAAATAATGCAAAAGGAAGAACGGCATTGGCAAGAATCTTGGACATGGAATCAGGGTCTCGGTGCAGGTGGAAATATTTCATGATTTAATATAGGGACAAACTATGGAGATAAAAAAGATTGTTGCAAAGTTATAACAAATTTACTGAAGCGCAGACCGTCTTCGATTAAAAATGCTTAAAAAATAAAGATAAAACTCACGTTTTCAACTCAATAAATTGTTTGGGCTGTAATGATGTTAAGAAACGGAGAGTTCTGGATATGCATGCTTACATTCTCCCTATTCACTTGATCCAGTACGGGTTTCTCATACGCGTAGAATGCATTTGATATAGAAAATACGCTTGCTTTTACTCAATGGTTTATTGCTTCAAGTGTATTGTTAATCTAACCGAGGATCGTTGCAGATTAGGCCTGTTAGATTGATGAACAGGCGACGAACTATAGCCAAAAATAAAAGTTGAGGGCGACTTATAGATAGGATTTATATGAATCATTATGTATTTAACTCGCTGTGTTTAAATTACAAAGTAAGTATCTATTGGGTAAATACATACTTACTTTGCGATTAGCAATTATTTGGCCAGTTCGGCATTTACCGCATCCACAATTCGCGGATCATCTGCAGTAATGTCAGGCGCAAAACGTGCAACCACTTCGCCATTCTTATTGATCAGAAATTTCTCAAAGTTCCATAACACTTCAGGCGGTTGGTTTGGAGTCAGGCCATAATCGACCAGATCTTTCCACCAAGGGCCTTCACCGATGCGTTCCGGTACAGCCTGCGTAAGGGTGGTATATAGAGGATGCTTGTCTTCACCCGCAACAGAGATTTTAGCAAATAGCGGGAAGTCGACTTTATAATTCACTGAACAGAATTCCTGAATCTCGGCTTCGCTACCCGGTTCCTGTTCCAAAAAATTATTGGCAGGGAAGCCCAGAATTTCCAGACCTTCCGCTTTTTTGTCCTGATACAGTTTTTGTAAGCCTTCATATTGCGGCGTCAGGCCACATTTAGATGCGACGTTAACCACCAGCAAAACCTTACCCTGGTACTGGTTTAAAGTGGTTTCTGTTCCTTCAATAGTTTTGACTGGAATGTCATATACAGAGCGAGTCATTAGATTTCCTGTTTATTGCGACTGAACGGTATTTGTTTTAATGGGTATTCGCTTTCAGTACAAGTAGAAACAGGTGAGCCCAGTTACTTAAAGCTGCAAATTGCCTCAATTTTATGTGAAAAATCTATTATGCTAGGATGCGCGAATAGGAATAGCTTAATAACAAGACCAGCGACTCATGGATGAAAGTATGACACAGCAACAAAAGGCAGTCTGGTGGGCCATGGCCTTACCACTGGCCGCAGTTTTGATTTGGTCTCTGAATATGACCGTCACCCGCTATGTGGCAGATTACATTTCTCCCATCAGTATCAGTTTTTATCGCTGGGCCTTGGCCTTGCTGATTTTAACTCCATTCATGTTGCCCAAAGTCAAAGCGGCGTGGCCACAGATTCGTCCGCATCTCGGACATTTTGCTGTTTTGAGTGCGCTGGGAATGGTGCTGTATCAGGGACTGGCCTATAGCTCGGCACACTACACTACTGCGACCAATATGGGGCTGATCAATGCCTTTATTCCTATTTTTACCATTATCGTGGGTATTTTTGTTTTAAAGATTCGCCCGACACAGGCTGCAGTGCTAGGGAGTCTTCTGTCCTTTATTGGTTTGATGTATGTCATGGCACAAGGGCAGGGCTTGCAGTTTTTAGCTGTCGGTGAAAGCTATATTGGCGATCTGTTGATGTTGATCGCAGTATTTTTTTATGCGTGTTATGGCGTGTTTCTGAAGAAATGGCAGATTCAGATTCCACTCTTAGTGAGCCTGTATATCCAGATTTTTATGGCCTGTCTCTATCATATTCCGTTGGTACTTTACTTCGGTCTGGACAGTATCAATAGCCATAATGCAGCCAGTATTGTTTATGCCGGAATTTTTCCTTCTATTTTAGCCCCGTTTTTTTGGATGATGGCGGTACAGCAACTCGGTCCAAATCGTAGCAGTATTTTTATGAATCTGATGCCGGTTTTTACCGCGATAGTCGCCTATCTCTGGTTAGGTGAAGCCTGGACCATGTATCACAGTATTGGAGGTGGTATCATTTTACTGGGAATTATATGGGCACAATATCCGGGAAGAGCAAAGTGATAAGCTAAGGAACAGTTTATCAAGATATTAATTGTTTGAATATTAAGCAAGCAATCAAGGTTTTTTAATTGAAATAGCCTGTTAAATCCCAATTTTTAAATGTGAAAATAAATATAAAAATCTTAATTTATTTTAAAACTGGAATAGAAAGAGCAAGATAGTTTGAATTTTGGTTAAAAGTTGCCTAGTATTAATAGAAAATATGTATTAATTGAGTTTTTTATTGTACTTGTCGTTGCACTAATTTTCTCTCATAATGCATCCATCGAGAATGATTAAACATATTTTTCCTTGTTTTATCAAACTCCCAGAGATTTCTGAACCCTCTGGATGTGATTTATGCACATCCTTTTTTATGCTCAACCATCCCTATATGGTTGAGCTTTTTTTTGTCTTAAAACTTTAGTCGAGCTTGAATATCTGCGTGGACTCTGAAAAAGCTCAGTCGCGAATAATCGCCCCACTGACGGCGTCAATAATCCGGCTCGGTTGCTGGCTTAACCCTAAGTCACCATTCAGATAATTCAGATTCTGATCAAAGTAGCGAATCGCATCTTGCAGTGAACGCGCCGGTTCTAATCCTGCAGGATTGGCGCTGGTAGACACAATAAAACCGCCAAAGGCCTGACATAGTGCCATACAGAGTGGATGGTTGGTAACGCGAACCGCCACTTTGGGATGATCGCCCTTAATCCAGGCCGGAATCTCCTGATGCGCGGGAAGCAGCCAGGTGATGGCGCGTTCAGCGGGTCTGTCATTGCTCCAGGATTCAATCACTTGTTCACGCATTTCTGTAGTTAAATCTTGCAGCAGATGTTCCACCTGTGAAATATGCGCTGCCAATAGAATCACCCCTTTTTCAATCGGGCGCTGTTTCAATTTTAAAATCTGATGAAATGCCTGTTCATTATAAGGGTCGCAACCCAAGCCCCAAACAGCCTCTGTAGGATATGCCAAGACTTGTCCGTCTTTAAGACATGCTGCTGCTTCAGCAACAGAGGTAGTAATCATGTGAATACCTTATACAAAACAACAAAGCCCTATTGTGAACTTTATTTCAGTGGACGACAACGCTGATACATGCCCGCTTGTTGAGTACTCAAGCCGAGCAGCTCAAGTTCCATCAATTGACTGGTCAAGGAAGATACTTCCTGTTGTAAATGAAAACTGAGCTGATCCAGACTCTGTCCGACCCAATCGAGTTGATTATAAAGATGAATTAAATGGGGCGGGATAGTGCGCTCTTGCTCAGGATAAGTATCTTTTTTGAAGTGATTTGCATTCGCTTGCCACTGTGTTGCTAGGGCTAAATCCTCAATCACTTGCTGTGGATGGTCAATTAAAATTGCACCTTCACGAATCAGTTGATGACAACCTTGATGATGTTCACTGTAAATATGCCCCGGAATTGCAAATATGTTCTTGCCTTGTTCCGCTGCCCATTGTGCCGTAAGCAATGAACCACTTTTTAAAGCAGCTTCTGCCACAATCACCCCAAGACTTAAGCCGCTGACAATTCGGTTGCGCCGTGGAAAATGCTGCTGCAAGGGTGGGGTAAAAGGCAAAAACTCAGTAATGACTGTACCACCGTGGTTAATCATTTGCTGACGTAGTGCTTGATGTACAGCAGGATAGGTCTGTTCGATCCCTGTACCCATCACTGCAATCGTTCGTCGATGTTGTAGCGCAGCCCGATGTGCTGCTTCATCAATTCCTTGTGCCAAGCCACTATTAATATAAAAACCTTGCTCACTCAGATAAAAGGCAAAGTCATAGGCGACTTGCTGTCCGTGCGGACTTGGCTTGCGACTGCCAACAATTGCAATTTGTGGCTGGAGTAACTGATCTGCATGTCCCTGCCCGAACAGAATCGGCGGCTTATGCTCATAATGACTCAGTTGTTGTGGATATTCAGTATCTGTATGCAAAAGCACAAAATCACTGTGCAACTGAATCTGTTCTAGACTGTGTTGAAAATGGGTTTGAGATTCGCTGCTTTGAAAGTCTTTCAGGCGTTGAATATGATTTTTATGAAGGCCGAGCTTTTGCCAGGTCTCGATTTGAGAACAATGGACTGCATCCGCAAGATCTGCATAATGCCGACTGATTTTATAAAAACTGGTGAGGGAATGTTGCACCAAATACCACAGCGTGATGGCATTGATTTGTGATGTCGACAATCTGTTCAACATAGTGAGACCTATTTTTGCGTCTTCTTATTATTGGTATGAATGAAAATAATTGAGATGATGCTGATCTATCAACATCATCCCACTTTGCAACCTTAGTCTTCTAACAAAGGAGGCTGAATGCCGGCACCCACTTTAATTGGAAGCTCGCTATCCAGCACATAGGCATAGCTCAATTGATCGAAGGCTTTAAAGACCATGACCTGACCAATACGCTCACCTGGCAATTGCACCCGTTCTTTAGTCTTCGGATCAGTCACCACTTCACCTTTCTGGTTTACGCTAAAGACATGACCTGTCTGAACGCCATGTGCCGTACCACGGTCAAGGGTGACGACACTATGACGTGCTGCAGTACCAATCGACCCCAATACACGCACAATCTGACCACCAGGCACAATACTTTCTGCATTGGTTGGGTAGAACAGCGTCGGTAACATCGGGTCGTATTCAGCGAGTACGCGGTCACCGCGACGCACCTCCGCGTTATAACTGTCAGTCAGCTCCAGTGTGGTTACCTCACCTTCACTACGTACCGCAATACCAGATGCCACCTGTTGCAGCTCGAGTGCAGCAGTATATTTCTTGCCATTGGCATCGGTAAATACATAAGGCTCAGCTTCACGATAAACGGCATAGCGTTGACCAACGACCAGACCGTTACCACGTACATAGACTTTCTGGCCTTTGCCCGCCAGTACGCGCTGATCTGCAGTTCCAAGAATGTATGGGGTGCCTTGAACTGAATCAGGCGCCATCAGGGTATAGCGCTCTAGCCACTGTTTGATATGTTCTAGTGGAATCACTGGAATGGTATTGTTTAAAGATTCAACCCGAATCTGAGGTTGCAGAGAGGTGCTGCCCAGATAGCGGCTGATAATACCGTCACAACCATCACCTTCATCTTTGCCAATAATCGGACGGCCCTGGTAATCACACATCAACAGGCGATCGCCCGGGAAAATCCAATGTGGATTTTTCACATGCTTGTTGCTGGCCCAGATTTCAGGCCAACGCACCGGGTTTTTCAAAAAGCGTTTTGAGATGTCCCAGAGGGTATCGCCTTTTTTGACCACATAAATATTGGGTGCACTGGCTTTTAATGCCGGCGGATTGACATTACGTGCAGGTGCGGCCTCGGCAGAATGAATAGTCCCCATACCGACACCGACACAAACGGCGAGTGCCAGCATCTGATTTTTAAACCCCAAGGCACTAAAAAATGGCATGCCCTTCAAAACCTTTTTCATTATCATAATTCCTAAAATTATGTGCGTAGTTGCGTTATAATAACGATCTTACACACATTTTTTGATGAAGCATTCCCTTCATTTGGTTTTTTGATCAATGGCATAATTGAGGACGCAGTATGGCCTTATTACCTATTTTAAGTTTCCCGGATCCCCGTCTTCGTACCATTGCACAACCTGTCGAAGATGTGACTGATGAAATTCGTCAGCTCGCTGCAGATATGTTTGAAACCATGTATGAAGCACCAGGTATCGGACTTGCCGCGACTCAGGTGGATCGTCATATTCAGCTGATTGTTATGGATCTGTCTGAAGATAAAGATCAACCGATGGTGTTCATTAACCCCAAAATTACACCATTGACTGAAGAAACGCAGCCCTACGAAGAAGGCTGTCTGTCAGTCCCTCAAATATACGATAAAGTTGACCGTCCGTCACGTGTAAAAATTGAGGCAATTAATCTGGAAGGTCAAGCATTTGAGCTCGATGCTGACGGACTTCTCGCTGTGTGTATCCAACATGAAATGGATCACTTAAATGGCAAGTTATTTGTTGATTATTTATCGCCATTAAAACGTCAACGTGCACGTGAAAAAGTAGAAAAACTGGTACGCCAGCGTAATAAAGACAAGGTGGCAGTTAAACGCTAGGATATTTTTTTAATTTATTTTAATGATCCAACAAAGCCCAATTCTGATTGGGCTTTGTTATAATCGACATGAGCATATTTTAGGAGTGGCCTGTGTTTTTACGCGCGGGGCTGCTATTTGCATTTGCAGCTGTGTTTCTACAGATTGCTGTATTTTTACAGCCTTTGTTACCGAAGCAATATCAGATTGCTCCGGTCTGCGAAACCATCACGCGTGCGCTTTTTATAGCGACAGATACCCACACCCATCATAGTGCTGCCGAACATGCCATGCAGTCTGTTCAGGCGACGCATACCTCACATGAGCATCATGATGCCAATCATCAGTGTCAGTACTGTACCGTCTACGCAAATCTGCTGTTGCCACCTGATCTGGACATCAAACAGGTTCTTGACCGGATTCATGTCCGTTTAATTGCTTATCAAAAAACCTTTAAGCATGTCTGGTTTGTCCTTCAGCAGCTCTTTTTAATTCCTCAGGGACGAGCGCCGCCACTGCCTGCATAAACCTGCATTTTTCGCTTGGGTTGTTATTGACTCAAGCCATACTTTTTTATGTATTCAGTGAGATAAAAAAATGGCTCAGCCTAAATTTTTTTTACAGCCACTTGCGGCTGCGATTTGTGTTATCTGTTATTCACCAGCCACAATGGCAAATGAAACGATGCCCGTGCAAACTTTGGCACCGATTGTGGTGACTTCTACAGCAGGTAATGATGCCAATGGACTGATTGTCCGTGCTGATCCGAAACAGCCGATTCAACCGATTCCGGCATCAGATGGTGCAGACTATTTACAAAGTATTGTCGGTTTTAGTGCAGTGAATAGCGGTGCCGGCACCAATGGTGATGTGACTTTCCGGGGTATGTTTGGTTCAAGAATTAAAATCCTGACCGATGGCACTGAAAACCTGGGGGCCTGTCCAAGTCGGATGGACTCACCCACCTCATATATTTCCCCAGAAAGTTACGACCAGATTACGGTGATCAAAGGCCCGCAAACGGTTCAATATGCCAATACTGGATCTGCCGCAACCGTGATTTTTGAACGCAGTCCGGAACAGTTTAAAGATGATAAAAACTATCGTGGTCAAACAAGTGTCTTGATGGGTTCATTTGGCCGACTGGATCAGAATATTGAAGTGGCAGCAGGTGATGAGCAGAAATATATCCGTCTGAATAGCAACCGTTCTGTATCTGATAGCTATCAGGATGGAAGTGGTAATACTGTGCCATCAGACTGGGAGCGCTGGAATGCCGATCTGGCTTTGGGTCTCACGCCCGATGAAGATACCTGGGTTGAATTGACCGCAGGTAAAGCAGATGGTGAAGCGGTGTATGCGGGCCGGGCAATGGATGGCTCAAAATTTGGCAGAGAAAGCCTCGGTCTAAGATTTGAGAAGAAAAATGTCACTGATGTAATCAAGAAAGTTGAAGCTCAAGTGAACTATAACTTTAATGATCATGTGATGGATAACTTTAGTTTACGTGAGTTCCAGCCCACTCCGATGATGAATATGCCGATGGCAACCAACGTGGCACGTAAGACTTTAAATGCCCGGGTTGCGATGACACAGGAGTGGGATGATATCGAGCTGATTACGGGGGTCGATACGCAGAATAATGAACATAGTATCCGTAAAGGCATGCATAACAGTTATAAAGACAAAGCTCGCTCTATTGATATGGAGTTTCAGTCCTATGGCGGTTTTGGAGAGTTGAGTTATCAGCTGGGCGGAAATAATAAACTGGTATCCGGAGTGCGACTGGATCATGTTGAAGTTCTGGATCGACGTGCTGAATCTCTTCAGGCGGATTTGAATGTAGAGCGTAGTAAAACGTTGCCAAGTGCATTCTTACGTTTTGAAAATACCCATCCTGAACATGATGATGGCAAAACTTATATCGGTTTAGGTTATGTCGAACGTATGCCGGATTACTGGGAATTATTCAGTCCTAAAACAGGGAATGGTAATACCAATACCTTTAAAAGCATTGATACTGAGAAAACCCTACAGTTGGATTTAGGTTACCAACATGAACATGGAAACCTAAGTTCATGGGTATCTGCCTATACAGGCTTGATTCAAGATTTTATTTTGACCAAATACAATGCAAACGATCAAGCTGAAACACGAAATGTCGATGCTGTCATTGCAGGTGCAGAAGCGGGCATTGGTTATCAGTTTAGTGATGCGATTCAGGCTGATGTCAGTGCCATGTACGCATGGGGTGAAAACACCACTGATAATACGCCGTTGCCACAGATTTCACCTTTAGAGGCTCGGGTGAATTTACGTTATATCCAGGATAATTATACTTTGGGTGCTTACTGGCGTTTGGTCGATGGTCAAAACCGAATTAGTGAGCGTGAAGGGAATATCGTTGGTTATGATGTTAAGAAAAGTGCAGGCTTTGGCGCACTGTCTTTAAATGGCACATATCACATTACGAATGGGGTAGATCTTTCTGTGGGGGTCGATAATGTCCTAGATCGTACCTATGCCGAGCATTTGAACAAGATGGGCAGTTCTGGTTTTGGATTTGCTGCCAATGAGCAATTTAACAATATTGGCCGTAACTACTGGGCAAGAGTCAGTATGAAGTTTTAATTGTTGTCTAATCTTTTGAAAAAGCCATTGCTCTTAAGCAATGGCTTTTTTAATTTTAAGGTCGGAGTTTATTTTGCATATTTAAATAGAGTGCCAATTTCTAGGAAGAAGGCCGTATAAAACAAGTTTTTTCTATATAAGCGTCAGGGCGGTGAAGAATAAAACAAGAATTGACTACGCCTTAAGCAATAGGGAGTGCGTAATAAATGATTTTTTTAAATAATTTTAATTAAAACAATTGGTTGTAATTACTTGGGTGAGAGTTCTTAGCTAGATTACATGAAAATCAAAAATAATTAAAATAAATTTTATATAAAAAACAATTATTTATATTTTTATTGGTTTATAAAACAAACACACGATAAAAAATCTTTGCAAGAAGTGTTGCAAGCGCTCTGAAATGCTGTAGAATGCACATCCATCGGCAGTGATGAAGATTAAAACTTCTGATAAAACAGTAACTTAGCACGAAGTGTTAAGATTAGGTTTTGTCGGATAAGTTTAAATTAATTTGAATTACGGATTGACACTTTAGAAATTCAGTGTAATATAGCCGACCTAGCTTGCTGGTGACGAATCAGCAAGAAGATCATTAAGAGCTTATGAAGAACAACTTGTGTGGATTTTTACTGGTTGATCGATCGAAATTATTTTCATTGATTGATGGTAGAAATGACTCGAAGTTTATTTGAGAAATATTTGTCAGAAAATTGATGAGCCAAGATTGGTGTCCTTTAGGCACTACTGATTTTAAACTGAAGAGTTTGATCATGGCTCAGATTGAACGCTGGCGGCAGGCTTAACACATGCAAGTCGAGCGGGGGAAGTTGCTTCGGTAACTGACCTAGCGGCGGACGGGTGAGTAATGCTTAGGAATCTGCCTATTAGTGGGGGACAACATCTCGAAAGGGATGCTAATACCGCATACGTCCTACGGGAGAAAGCAGGGGATCTTCGGACCTTGCGCTA